>JASGFZ010000010.1:0-24327 GCA_047605345.1 Flavihumibacter sp.
AATAATATGCCATTTCAACCCTGTCGGATTAAATGTGAATAATAAGGTAAAAAACCGTAAAATACGAGGAAAACCCCTTAGTATTATTACGCAAAATGCCGCTCACAGAGCGGCATTTTGCGTAAGTTTGGTTATTAAAATATTACTTTAGTTTGAATATTTTCTCTGTGACGAATTTACCCGGACTCGTTTCCACCTGCAAAAGGTATTGACCCGCCGGTAGCCCCCCTGCGGGTACCTGGATCATCAGGCGGTCTGTATTCTTGTTGAATTTTTCCTCCCTGAGCACCAATCCCTGCATATTAAATATTTTTAACCTGCCTGGATACCGCTGCGTACTGGTCAATTGGACCGACACACTGCTGGTTACGGGATTGGGGAAAACGCGCATCGCAGTTCCCGTTACGGCTGTGTTTTCTCCCGGCTGTAAAGCAGCCAGGCTGTCGGCCGGCGGGGCCACTTCGTTCCGGTTGCCGGCAATCACGGTTACCACAACAGTATCAGTACCGGTCAGGTTGTCGTTATCGGTAACAGTTAAAACAAACACATAGGTACCTGTGGCGCTGACGTTTTCGACACGGCAGGTGGCTTTCCAGGTATCGTACATGCGCACAGCCGGACCGCTTACTTTCGACCAGGAATAGGCTTTTATGGTGCCGTCGGGGTCAAAGGAGCCCGTACCATTCAGGGTAATACTTGCTGTTGTCAGGGCAATCCTGATATCATCTCCCGCCCGCGCAACGGGGTTTTTCAACAGCGGTGCGGGTAATATGGTCAGCTGTACGCTGTCTTTCGTCGCCGCTCCCTTATCGTCGGTCACGGTCAGTTCGAATACATACACACCTGCCTGGGTGAGGCCATTCACGAAACAACTGGACGATTGTGGTGTACCCAGGCTGGCGGCTGCCGGGCCGCTTACCTGGCGCCAGCTGAAGCTGTTGATAACCCCATCCGGATCGTGGCTGTTTGTTCCCCTGAGGGTATAGCTGCTCAGCGGCAGGGTAATGCTGGCATCACTACCGGCATCGGATACCGGCGGTTGGTTGGGCGGTGTGTTGGCATCCACCACGGTCACCCGTACCGTGTCGTAAGAGGTCTGGCCCACATTATCGGTAACACGAAGTACAAAACTGTACACGCCCAGGGCCGTTAATCCTTCCACCGTGGCTTTGTTTTTCCAGGTGTCGTACATGCGAACACCCACCGGACTGCTGATTTTTGTCCAGTTATACCCCGTAATCCGGTTTTCGGGGTCATATGATAAAGATCCGTCGAGGGTGGTGGTACTTTGGGGACGTACCAGGGTGATATCACTGCCGGCATTGGCAACCGGCGGCAAATTACCGGCGCTGGCGGGTGCTACCGTTACCGTTACCTGGCTGGTGGCCGAAGCATTCTTGCTGTCGGTAGCTTTTAACTGGAATACATAGGTGCCGGCCACCTGAAGGCCGGTAACATTGGTGGTTAATGCCTGGGCGCTGGCGATGCCGGCAGTTGCGGGGCCCGATACCTGGGTCCAGAGCAGGGTAAAGCTGTCGCCTTCTGCGTCGCTGGCCGTACCGGTAAGTGTTATGCTGCTAACCGGAAGGGTAATCGACTGGTTGGCGCCTGCATGCACGCTGGGCGCCGTATTGGCGGCGGGCAGCACGGTGATGACAACAACGGCACTGTCTGACAGGTTGCCGGCGTCGGTTACCTTCAGCTGGAAGCGATAGGTGCCGGCCGTAGTGAGCCCGCTAATGCCGGTTGTTACCGCTCCGGCATTGGCAATATGTGCTGTTACGGGCCCGGCTGTTTGTTTCCAGGCGTATGTGCTGATACCGGCGTCGTCGGTAGACCCGCTGCCCGATACGGTTACCTGGCTTACCGGCAGGGTGATTTGTTGGTTGGCCCCGGCATTGGCATGGGGCCGCTCGTTGGGTTTTGCCTGTACCGCAATGTTCACTTCGTCGTCGCTGTAGCTGCCATGGTTATCGGTCACCCGCAGCCGGAAAGTATAGGTGCCGGCCACGGAAAGGCTGCTGACGGTGGTGGCTGCTGCATTCGGCGACTGGATGGTGGCTGTTTGCGGCCCGGCTACCTGCGTCCATGCAAAGGTCAGCGGATCGCTGTTCGGGTCCGTTCCGTTGCCGCTCAGGTTTACGGTAGACGAGGGCAGGGTGATCGACTGGTTGGGGCCTGCATTGGCGACCGGCGGCAGGTTGGGCGCCGGCAATACGGTTACCTGCACCTGGTCGTGCCCGGTGGCCCCGGAATTATCGGTTACCATCAGGTCAAATACGTACACGCCCTGCCAGGTCATTGTGTTAACAACCGTGGTGGCGCTGGCAGGATTAAGAATATTCGCTGTTCGGGGGCCCGATACCTGAGTCCATAAATAGGCGGTGATGGTGCCGTCGGGGTCAAAAGACCCCGAGCCATTGAGGGTGGTATTGTTGCCCGGCAGGGTGATGGTAACATCGGGGCCGGCGTTGGCAGTGGGGGGCACTACGGCAGCGGGCTGTACGGTTATAGTAACCAGGTCGCTGTTGGTGCCGCCTTTGTTATCGGTAACGGTTAAACGAAAGGTATAGTTACCCGGCGTGGTGAGTGCCTGGATGGCAGTAGTTGCCTGTGCCGGCTGAACGATGGTGGCGGTTGCAGGCCCGGCAGTTTGCGTCCACGCATAAGCAGTAATGCTGCCGTCGGGATCATACGACGCGCTGCCGTCAACGGTAACCGTGCTAACCGGCAGCGTGATCGTTTTATCAGCGCCTGCTGCGGCAACGGGTAACTGGTTCACCGGCGGCGTCGTCGACGAACGTTTATACCGCAGCATCCATTCATATACATTGTACATGCTGCCATCTTCAAATTGCTCTTTATAGGTGAGCGAATAGCTGGTGTACCATACGGCATGGCTGTTGAAGTTGGGCGTGGTTTTTCTGGCCAGCGGATTGGGCGCCGGCTGGTAAGCATTGATGCCGTTTACATAGTCGATGGTATAAGACGAGGGCACGCTGGGATCACCCAGATTATGAAAGGCCCACACCGGCAGGTTCTGCGAGGCCATATTGTTGCAGCGGTCGGTACTGGGTACCGAAGAACCGGCCATGACGCTGACAGCAGCAATGGAGGCGGCGTTGGCGGTGGAGGCGCCGCAATAATTCCAGATCACACCGCCGCCCGAACTGCAGCCTGTCAGGTAAATACGGCTCGCGTCGATCCGGTAAAGGGGTTTGATATAGTCGATAAACTGCTGCAGCTCTTCGGGGGTGGTAATGGGAACCGGGCGGCTGAACTGCGGGCAGATCACAATGTATTTGAACGATTCGCCGTTTACGGTAAAGGAACTGGGAAATTTGCCCTGGGTAATTTGCAGCGGCGTACCGGCCACATTGGCCAGCTTTTCCAGGTCGGTGGCGGTACCATTGCCTGTTTCCGTTAACCCGTGCAGGAAGAGCAGCAGGGGATAGGTTTTACCCGGATTGGCGGCATAATCGTCGGGCAGGTGCTCCAGGTATCCTTTTACCACGCCAACAGGCGCGCTCAGCGTAATTTTGGTGTGTTGGGCAATGCCGGCTTGCGGCAAAAAAAAGAATACCCCGATCCACAGGATCAGGCTTCTTGTGACAAGGTTACAGGAGTTGGCAGACATGCATCTGAAGTTGATCAACTGAACAAATTTTCAGTTTTATGTGGTTATCCTTCAAGTCAGCGTTTATTTTCCGTATTACAGTGCGTTTTTTACTTCCTAATCCTGTAGGTTAACAGTTCCTCCTCGGTTTTCGGCATGGTAGATCCTGGCGCCTGAAAGAGCGGGGAATACCGTATTGAATTCATTCAGGGTATGCTCAATGCCTCTTTTTGACAGGATAATATTTTTACCGCCGAAATAACTGGCAAAAGCAGCCGTACCGCCGTGTACCGAAATAAAGCGGTCGCAATTGGCATATACCAGCAATTGCAGGTGATTGAAATTGATCACCGAACCGGCATGTTCTTCGTACAGCTTATCAAGCATGATCACCTCCGGGTGCTGTGTTGCCATCCAGGCGTGTTCTCCCAGGTCGAGTATATCACTGTTGTCGCCCACGATCTGTTTGGCCGGCGGACGATTGTATATTATCTGGTAATCGTTTTTGAACTCATTGAACAGGGTGTTGAGCATGTCGATGCTGAAATAATTCATTGGCTCGCCGTCCCATTCAATATTGTATTTATTGGCAATGACAAGCAGGGGCTTGCTGAAAACAAACCGGTCGTTTTTATAGTGGGCCTTCAGGGGCACAGGCAGCCATTTGGTGCGGCTCAGGCTGATCGTATGGGTCATATTCGGAAACTCAAATCCGCCTTCGTTGTTTTGCCATACACGTTTGTCAAATGCCTCCACGTGCTCGGGGCTGAAAAAATAAAACGGCGACATATTACCGGCCGAGATGGTTTTTGCCAGCGTTCCGTTTTTATAATGCCAGTATGCAAAGGGCAATACAAATGTCAGCTCCTGCTGGAATTCGCCGTTATAGGAAATAACCTTGTAAGGTTTCTTTGAAAGATAGTCTCTGCTGAAGTACTTGATCTGCCGGAGGCGGCTGTAATAGTTGTCCCTTATAAAATAACGCAGGTGGCGGGGAATGGAAGCATGCATTACAGACGTAACGGCAAACAGGGATTTCAGGAAAATTTTCTTCATAAGTAAAAAATTATGCGGCTCAGGCAGACAGTTTTGCTTTTTTCTTCGATAACAGATCGGTTGCCAGGTTCTTCAACAGCATCATTTTGGCTTTCCCCCCGGGAAGCACCTGCCATAAGCCGATATAGAGCAGGGTAAACAGCAAGCCGCCGGCAATGATATCCAAAAAAGGCCCGTGCGAAAAATGCAGGCTGAAGTACCAGGTGGCTGCACCCGCTACAATGCAGGCAATGGCAGCGGGCACCGTTTCTTCTGCAAACAGTTTTACCGTTAGCGGTGTATCCTTGAAGCTGAAACGCAAAATGGGTATCAGGGTGGCGTAGTTGACGATTGCATAGGCAATCGTAATACCCGGAATGCCCCAGTGTATGCCCACCAGGAAACCCAAAACCACCAGCGACGAGTTGGCGAGCCCCAGTATAAAATATCGTTTGGCCTGCCCGGTAGAAATCAGGGCAAGGCTGGCTGTGCTCAGTATGGGCTGGATAAATGCAGTTACGGCGAGGTACTGGAATATGGGCGCTGCCGCTCCCCAGCCTTTTCCCAATACGATCGCCACCAGCTGGTTGGCATAAACAGCCATAAAAACCACCACCGGCATAGAGCAAAAAGCCATGATAAACAGGTAGTGGCGGTAATAACGCTGGTATTTATCGGGGTCCTGCTGCAGGGAGCTCATGGCCGGGATGGCTACCTTGTTCAGCGGATCACGCAGCTGGGTAATGGGAAGCATCAGCAGCTGGTACGATTTGGAATACAAACCGAGTGCGGTGGTGCTTATTTTTTTCCCGATCAGGATCGCATCTACGTTGCGCGAAAAATAGTTGATCATGTTAAAACCCGAAATGCCTGCGCCGAAATGCAGGAACTCTTTCACGCCTCTTATATGCGGTTTGAATTCGGGCCGCCAGTCGCACAGCAGCCACATACCCACCGTGGTGAACGCCGTTAACGAAATGTTCTGCACAACAATCGCCCAGTAACCAAAGCCTGCATAGGCGGTGACAATAGCCAGCAGGATGCTGCCGGTAACCGCTGCAATATTGATTTTGGTAAGACGGGCAAATTCCATCTGGCGGCTCAGCAGCGCGTTGTGCTGTTGCGACAAACCGGCGATCAGGATACTTACTGAATAGGCCAGGGTGATGGGAACCAGCCGCTGCTCGTGGTAAAAAACAGATAAAACAGGCGCCAGTACGGCAATCAATACCGCCAGCACCAGGCTAAGTATTACATTCAGCCAGAAAATGGCGCTTACCTGCCATTGTTCCAGGTTTTCTTTCTGGATAATGGCTGCAGAAAGCCCCATGTCTTTAAACAGCAGTACAAAACCGGTAATGGAGGTTACCATGGCTACGAGTCCGAAATCGGCGGGCGCCAGCAGCCTTGCCAGGATCATGGTCGACGCAAAATTGCTGACAAAGCTGAAACCCTGCCCCACGATGGTATTTAACCCGCCTTTGACGGATTTTTCTTTCAGGTCGAGCTTCAGACTGCGGTTGTCAAACCAATAGTGGTATTTGGCAGGGGTGGTCAAGGGTTCATTCGTCCTGTCCATATCTACTGTATGTTTGAAGGAATATCTCCGTTATAGGTTTTAACGGTATGAATGAATTCGCGCTGTTTTGCTTTTGATTTAAGCGACGCTTTCATGATGGCAAAAATACTTCCGGGTAAGGCAAGCAGCGCTTTTGCCAGTGATTTGTTATAGTATTCCCTCGGTATGGCAAGCAGCAGGGTTATATCGTAAAACAAGGCCAGTGTCAGCCACCAGTACCATTGCACGGGATGGCCGTTCCAGCCGAAGGCAGCCACCACTATAAAAACGACCGCGAGAAAGTTAAGGAAGAAGAGCAGCAGCACACGCGGTACCAGCAGGTATTGAAACGATTTTAAAAAATACTGCCAGTTGGTGGTAAAGAGATCGCCGAATTCGTCGATGAATGTTTTCTTTGCCAGCAACAGCTGTGCCGATATCCAGCGGGTTCGCTGTTTTTCAAGCACGGCAGTGGACTGCACTTTTTCATCCAGCACATAACCGTTGTTGATATATTCACACACCAGCCCGGATTTAAGCAGAATGTGTTCCATCTCTTTGTCTTCACCCGGATTGTCTTCAATACCCGGCGTTCTCATAATGGATTGCAGTACCGGGTATTCGAATGCCATGCCTGAACCGATAAGGGCGCAGGAACCGCCGATATTGCGGGCGCCTTTTCTGAAGAAGTGATTGTTCAGCTCTTCGCTTATGGCATCGAGGATGGCGATCGGGGTGTTTTTATTTTTGGCCTTCCGATGCAACTGTGCTGCCTTGTACCCTTTATCGAAAGCGGCATTGAGTTTCCGGATACTGTCGGGCATGATGATATTGTCGGCATCTAGAATCACGGCTATATCATACTGTTCTTTATCGGCTTCCAGCTGGCCCAGCACGGTTTTCAATGACTTGCTTTTGGTGCTTTTTTCAAATTTCACCACCACCACCTGTACCCCGGCTTTCTGCCGCAATTGCGCTATCGTTGATTCCTGCAGGTTGTCGGCAATGACAAGCACCTTTTTTTTGTTAGCGGGATAGTCGACCGCCAGGGCTGCATCCACGCTTTCCACAATAACCGAATCGTCTTTGTAGCAAGGCAGGATCAGGAGATAATGGCGGGAAGTATCGGAACTGGAAGGATAATTATTATTCCGGCTTCTGCCCGCTATCGCCAGTATAAACAAAAAGACAACCTGGGTTGCCAGGCCGCAGAATAAGATCAGCAATAAAACATTCACGATCGTCATAATCAGTTTTTTAGCCTCAGGATTTCTTTGTACAGCGAAAGCACCTTCCCAGCAGTATTCTCCCAGGTAAAAACCGCCGCCCGCTCCAATCCTTTTGCCCTGTATGCGGCCAATTTACCGGCATTATGGATCAGCGCTACCATGGCACCGGCAATCTCATCGCTTTGCTCAGGGTTTACCAGCCACGCCGCGTCACCACCAATTTCGGGAATGGAACTGGTGTTGGAGGCGATAACGGGTGTACCGCAGGCCATTGCTTCGAGCAGCGGCAGGCCGAAACTTTCGCGAAGCGATGGATATACAAAAGTAGTGGAAAGGTTATAAACAACGGGCAGATCCTGGTAGGCCACGTGTTGAACCAGCACCAGCCGCGGCAGTATATCAGACCTGCCGATCTGGTGCAGCAATTGCTCGGTGTATTTGCCACCGCTGGGATCGGTCATCACCATCGGCAGCGCTTTTTCGCCCAGCTGGTTGCAGTACAGGGCGAAGGCCTCCAGCATTCTTTTCATGTTCTTTTTAGGGGCGGTATTGCCGAAATAGAGAATAAATTCGGCCGGTAACCGGTATTTTTCGCGGATGGCCTCTTTTATACCCTGGTCGTCGATTAACCGGAAAGCGCTGCTGACGGCATTATGAATGGTGTGGATTTTTTCGGGGGCTATTTTCAGGGCTGCCAGGATCTTGTTTCTTTCATAATCGGAAACCGTAATCAGGGTCCTGTTTTTCCCGATGATAAAAGGCAGCAGAAACCGGCGGTAATAGTTGCCGAATACCTGGTAGGCGCTTCCTTTCAGGATGGCGCTTTCCCGGAAGATAATATCGTGCAGGGTAAGCACTACCGGAATGCCGCCTACTCTTACCGGTGCGGTGTTGGCGGTGCAGTGGAGCAGGTCAATCTTGTATTTTTTCACGTACCGGGGCAGTACGAATTGTTCCCAATAGGGGTAGGGCGACCGGGGAATGCTTACAATCTTGAAATTACCGGTTTCAACGATTCCCGTTCGGTCGGAATCCTTTTTAACGAAAATAAAGTATTCGTTTTCCTTGTCGATTTTCTGCAATCCCCTGATCAGTTCCAGGGCAACTATCTCAACGCCAAACTTGTTAGACCGGAAAAGCCGCTGTGCCTCAATGCCTATTCTCATAATACAAATATCATTTCTAATTTTTTAAACCGGTCGAGGATTTGCCGCAATAATCGTTGTTTTTGCTGACTCTTCGTAATATCGGAACAGAAAATTAAAGCCGAGCTTTTGCAGCAACTGTTGTAACAGCATGGGTATCAGCAGAGAACCTCCCAATAAAACCAGCATGGAAACAGGATCTCCACCGCCATGAAAGCCTTTCACCACCAGCAGCCGCAGGCCGCCGAACACAATGATATGCAGGCAGAAAATATATAATGTCTTCTTCCCGATGGCCGGCATCCACCCGAACAGGCGCCGTTTGGCCAATACAAAGCTGAGTACCAGCACAAAGCTTATGCCGCTGGCGGTGGCCAACAGCCGCAACAGGTTGGTGGCACTGAAAAAAGCCTGCTCGGGAAGCGTTATATGGAAATAATAGATACAGGTATGCAGCAGGAAAAAAGGGATACCTGCCAGCACCAGTGTGGACCAACGGGAGAGCCTGCCGGCTGCCTGCGCACTGGTTAAATAGTTGCTGAGCGCTGCGCCCAGCGCCACATAAAACAAGAATTTGAATACTGTTCTAATAGCGAATACATTAAAATGCACTGGCATGTAATAAAAAAGCACCAGCAAAACGGCAGAAAAAACCAGTAGCAGCCGCATTGAAAATTTGAGATAAGACACCATGAATGCGTACAGCAGCAGGCATAAGAAAAGCACATAGAGAAACCAGAACTGGTCGCTGTCGTGCGGACTGTATAAGATACCTGAAATGCCGGCCAGGTGCTTCGGCTGGTTTGCATAATTAAGCTTCCAGGCAAAAACCTGGAAACTCAGCTGGATGAGCGACCAAACCAGGTAGGGATAAAGAACGGTTGCTACTTTATTCCTGGTAAAACCTGCCAGCCCGCGTTTGTCCAGGCTTTGTTGCACAGTAATACCCGAAATCATGAAAAGCAGGGGCATCATCGAAGCATCCAGGGTTTTGACCAGCAGCAGCGCATGATGGGTTTCGTGGTAGCCCGACTGGTACATGCCGTTGATCACATGCAAACAAACCACCTTTACGATGGCAAAAAATTTTGCATAGTCGATCCAGTCATAGTGACGACTGGCTACGGCAAGTGGCGGCTTCATTAGCCTGGTTGAGGGGTTAACTGGGGTAAAGGGCATGGGTAGCGGACTACCCAACAAATATAAAGGATGGTTTTTTATAATGCAATGCCCGGCAGCAGGAATCTTAAATATTACCGGCCTTTTACCGGAAAGGCCGGTAATGCTGCTCTGTTGCCAGCGAAAACATGGCGCGGTCGCCCTGGCTGTCGCCAAATGCAATTACCTGGCTATACGCCTGTATATCAAGGGTATGTAGTATCCTGTTCTTCTTTTCCGGGCCGTTGCAGTTCAGCCCTTCAATATTGCCGGTGAGCAGGCCGTTTTTCTTTTCCAGCCGGGTGGCAATACAGCCCAGGCCCCGCTGGCTGCACCAGGGGTGTACCCAGTTTTCGGCCGATGCCGATACCACGTATATATCAAAACCCGCCGCTTTGTACTGATCAATGGCCTGCAAGGCCCCCGGCCGCATGATACCGGGCAATACCTCGGCGGTAAATTGCCGGCACCGCTCATCAAATGCCTGCACCGGCATACCGGCGAGAAAAGACTGCAGCAGGGCTTCTTTGGCTTTTTGGGCCGGCAACAGCCGGGCCGCATGCAGGGCCATGGCCGGTGAGGCTGCCAGCAAACCCCTGTAATAGCGCGGTGTTCCGGCCAGGAAACGAAGCAGCGCAAACATGCTGTCGCTGCGGGTGATGGTACCGTCGAAATCAAATAATGCCAGTTTCTTCATATAAATCTGCCCTGCCTGTATTTCTCTTTTTCGGGATGCTTTATTACTTTAGCATCCGTTTTTGACTGTAAAATGGTAATAAACAATCGGTTACTTGTAAACTTCCTGAAGCAAATTACGATAAATGCCAGCATTACCGATAAGCTAAAGATCAGGTACAGGCCCTATATATGCCCTTTCGATATATTGCTTTCCAGGGTAAAGCCCGGCGATCGCCTGGCCGATATCGGCTGCGGTTCAGGCCAGTTCCTGTTGCTGGCGGCACATTTTACCGGTGCCAGTGCCGTGGCCGGTATTGAGATTTCTCCCCGGCTGATTGACAATGCCAGAACCTTGTTTACCGAGCGGAGCAGCATACCCAGCCGTTTCGAGGTATTTGACGGACAGGTATTTCCCGATATTATTTTTGACGCCGATCTTATTTTCCTGATAGATGTATTGCACCATGTGCCGGCGCCCAACCAGGATACATTTCTGCTGGATATACTGAAGGGCATGAAACCCGGCAGCCGCCTTCTGCTCAAGGATATTGACGCCGGTAGCCCGCTGGTGTATATGAACAAGCTGCACGATGTGCTGCTGGGCGGTGGCGCCGGGCATGAGCGCAAGCCGCAGGAGATTGCAGCCCTTCTCCAAAAAGGAGGTGCCACAATTCAATCTGTATCAACCAAAAGAACCTGGGTGTACCCGCATTATATCATTGAAGCGACCAAGCCATGACCTGGAAAAAAATCTGCCTCCTGCTGTTGTTTGCCGTAATGGCGGCTTACCCGATTTATAAGAATTTCTACTATGGTCAGGCCATTACCACTTACGAGCGGCATATGGCACTGCTTGAAAAAAGATCTTCGTACTATAATCCCTGGCAGTACCGCGTGCTGGGCCCGGCATTGGTGGAAGCGTCTCTTTTGGTGTATAACCAAACCATCGACCGGCTGTACCCGATTGAGCAGAAGCTAAAGCCCTCTATCAATACTACCTCCCGGCCAACAGAAGAAACCCGCCAGTTTATGGAGCTTATACAAAAGCCCGGTGCCATGAAATACATGGTGGTGTTTGTGCTGTTGCGATGGGTCATCAATGTGGCGCTGATGTATATCGCCTTTCGTTTTTTCAGGTATTTTACCGCCAATATTTACCTGGTATTGCTGATGCTTTTCCTGGCCACGCTGGCCATGGGCAATGGGGTGCTGGCGGCTGACCTGACCTTTAACACGTATCTCGACAATTGCTTTTATCTGCTGCTCGGTTTATTGGTAGTGGAAAAAAGATCGGCCCTCTGGTTACTGCCCTTAACCTGTATAGCCGCCTTCAACCGCGAAACATCCATACTGATTCCCGCGTTGTATTTCCTGGCCTGCTGCCGGTGGCAGCCGGTTACAGCGGGCGGCCTGCGCCATATCGGCTGGCCGGCACAAAAAACGTGGCTGCTGGTAGGGCTTTCCTATGCCTTGTTCCTCGCTATTTTCTTTTCCATACGGGCCTATTTCGGTTACCAGCCGCCGGAAGTATGGAAAGTGCCCAGCGGGTTGCCCATGCTTAAGCTGAACCTGCTCAGCGCGGTGGCCGTCAAAAATTTCTTTGAGATATATGGTGTAATCGGCATCCTGCCGCTGCTGGTGCTGGCCGGCTGGAAGTACACCGACGACCTGCTGAAGAAATGGTTCGTGCTGCTGGTGCCGGTTTGGTTTGCCGTTCATTTATGGGCGGTGGTGACTTACCAGAGCCGGCTTTTCCTGGTGCCCACTTTGCTGCTGTTCATTCCCATGACCTCCAGATCATCGACGCTTATTCGAAGAAGGTTTTATCGGGAAAATAAATGATCAGGTAAAAGCTGACAATCCACAACAGGATGGTTACCTGGATAAAGCGGTCGCGGTACAGCAGCCTTGTAGGTGACCCCGAGTCGCGCTGCACATACACGATCTGCAGGTAGCGGAACAACCCGGCCAGTACAAACAACGAAGTGTAATAAAGCCGGTGCGTGTGGAAGCGTATCATTGTTTCGGCCGAAATGCAATACATGATATAGCTGACCATGATCACACTGACGATCACCGACAACATGGTATTCAGGAAATCGAGCTGGTATCCTTCGCTGGCTTTTCTTACCACCTGGTGACTCGTTTCTTTGATCAGCACATCGTCGCGTCTTTTGGCCACTGCCATGAACAGGGCCAGCAGGAAAACCATGATCATCAGCCATTGTGAAATGCCGATTTGGGCCAGCACACCGCCGGCCTTGATGCGCAGCACAAAACCAATGGACAGTATAAACACATCCAGTATGGAAACCTGTTTCAGTTTGAGCGAATACATAATATTCAATACCACATATAGCGCCAGTACAAAAAAGAATTTGGGCTTGAGAAAATAAGCGGTTGCGAGGCCGGCTACCATGCAGATGGTGGCGATGGTGATGGCGGCGGGTTTGGATACCGCACCGCTGGCAATGGGTCGTTTTGCCTTAACGGGATGGATACGGTCGAAGGGGAGGTCTTTCAGGTCGTTCAGTACATAGATGGCACTCGCGCACAAACAAAAGGGGAAAAAGCCGGCTATCACCATCAGCAGCTTTTCCTGCACGAAAAGCTCTCCTGCAAAAAAAAGCGGGATGAAAAGAAAAAGATTCTTCACCCAATGGTGAACCCTGAGCATTTTCAGATAGATCATGTTACGGTCATATTGGTTTTTCCCATGACTGGCTGCCGGGTTGATACACACGAAGCAGTTTTGCCGGATTACCTCCCACTACGCTGAACGCCGGGATGCTCTTGGTAACCACCGCGCCTCCGGCCACTACGCTGTGCCTGCCGATGGTGACGCCTGCAGTGATAACTGCATTGGCCCCGATCCAGCAATCGTCTTCTATCACGATGGGTGCAGTGGTCACCGGCTGCTCGCGTATCGGCAACCGGGGGTCTGCATATACGTGATTCAATCCGCTTATAACAACGTGCTGCGCGATAATGATATTATTTCCCAGCGTAACCGGGCCTATCAGCACTGTGCCCACGCCTACCAGGGTATTGCTGCCGATCAGCAGATCACCCACCCCATTGCTGACCAGGGTGCCGCTTTCCAGGAAAGAATGCGGACCAATGCTGAACTGGTTATTGGGCAACAGGTCTAACCGGCTGCTCCAGCTGATGCTGGCTTTCCAGCTGCGGCGGTGAACCAGCGGATTCACCAGCCAGCGGGTAAGCAGGCGCGGCCGGGCATTGGGACCCACCAGCAGGCGGTGGACCCATCTTTTCAGTTGCTGGTTATTCTTTATTTTATCTCTGAGCGACATCTTCTCAGGTTAATGGCATACCGTTCAGTTTTTTTTCCATCAACTCCAGTGCCAGCCTGGTGAAGGCTTCCCAACTATGTTCGCCGGCAAATGCAATGCGGCCGGCTGCTTTTTCGGCGGTTTCGGTATCCAGGGCCTCCTGAATTTTTTGGGCGAAGCCATCGGCACCCGATGCAAGATAGGTATGTGCCGCAAAATAAGCCATGGCCCGGGTATCGGTGGCCACCACCGGCCTGCCCATGGCCAGGTATTCGTCGATCTTCATAGGGTAATTGCCATCGGTGATTTCATTGACCAGCTGGGGATTGATACACACATCGAAGTGGGTATAATAGGCCGGCAGGTCGGTAAGCGGTCTGAAGCCCAGGAAATGTACATTCGGCAGCTGATGCAGCCTGCTCGCCTGGAAAGCTTTATCTTCTTTACCGATGAGAACAAAACTCCATTGCGGGTTGGTGCCAGCCAGGGTTTCCAGCAGCTGAAGGTCAAGCCTGAAGTCCACCAGTGCGCCGGCATATCCGATGACGGGCCTTTGCAGCCCGGACAGGTCAGCGGGCATCGGCAGGGAGGCATCGCCGTTAAAAAGTTGTATGTCGCAGCCATTACCCACAAATGCTGTATCGGGGTTGTATTTTTTGGCTGTTTCCACAAAGGGGATGGAGTTGCACAGCACGAGGTCGGCTGAGGCCATGAGTTTGGGCTCCAGTGTATGACCATGTTTTGCCCAGTAAGGCGTCCCCAGCAAATAATCGCGGTCGAGGTACACATACAGTTCGGGCTTCAGCATTTCTTTCAGGTAATATCCGCGGAAGATGTCTTTGTCGTTGACCAGTATGAACCGTTTGATGCCCTGCTGTTTGATCAGTTGCCTGATTTCACGGGCCAGCCGTTTGTTGTTGATGCGGTTGAAAACATTGAAAAGACTGGTAGCCGGCAGCCAGTTGACCGACTCGAGCACAACAGACGGATAATACTGGAAAAGGCCTTTTTCCACCTGCTGCAACTGCTTGCCTGCTTTTACCTGCTGTATGTGATGGGCGGCGGTTTCTTCGGTTTTTTGCCGCCATACCGATATCCGGTCGAGCGGATAATTGATGTAGTAGGTTTTGTAGGTTTTGCCCAGCTCACGCGCCAGGCTTTTGGCGGTGCCTCCAAGGGATGAATACCAGGCTTTGGAACTGATGAAAATAAATGCGGTGTCTGCGGGGTTAATAAAATGTTTCATTTAATGGTTACTCGGGCGTTATAGAATCGGCTCAGCGAATCTCTTTTTCTTGCGGTATCGCTGCTGGCCGCTTTGAGGCTGAAATAAACGATATACCCGGCGCTGTCTGTCTGTTCAAGAAATACTTTTTTCCCTAATTCTTTCAGCTGGTTATACCTTGCTTCGGCCCTTACATTGTTTTGGGTTTGCAAGATAATAAACTTAAAGCTGCCGGTATCAGCACCGGCGGTAATGGCCGACGAAACCGTTTCGACCGGTTTGGATACGGTTTGGAGGGAGTCGGGCACGGCAGACGTGACAGCGGCGGGTACCGAATCCGGTTTTACCGGGGGCGCTGTATCTGTAGGCGCAACGGCGACTTCCGTATTGCCCGATTCATTATTGAGATACCACACGCCGCCTGCGATCAGCGCGATAGTGAGTATGGCCAGGGCAATGATGGCGCCTTTGCGCGAACCGCTGCTGCGCGGCTCATAGCGACGGTCTTCAAAAGCCGAGGCGGGCCGGCTCTCAGGCAGGCCGTCTTCCAGCCGTTCTATGGGGATGGCGCCGGCGGTAAATTCCAGGCTTCCTTCTTTCGACTTTACCAGGGTACCTACGCCTTCAATAAACATCTGCTTGCCAATATTCAGGAACTGGCTGCTGAGCATGATATAGGATTCTATATCGCTTTTTGCCAGCGAAGACATTTTACCGGTGTGTGTCTTTACAAATTCAATGAAGGCAGGGTCGATTTCCTTTGCCGACCGGTTTTCAAATTTGAAGCTGCCGCCTTCGAGCGAAAAGGTACCGATGCCCGGCAAACTCAGTTGCTTTTTTTCCTGCAGGAAGTGGGCTGCCAAAATATCAATTTTCAAAGCATATCGTATTGGTTCTGCACAAAATAAGTAAAAATGCGGCTTACCTTTGCTGAAATCGGGACGATGTACACGCAGGAAGAGAAGGATTTTATGGAATACTGGGAAAAGAACCGCGGCAAGTCGAAAAAACAACTGCGGCAATGGCTTTTCGGTATCCCCCTGGGGCTGGCCATTGTGGTTCCCACCCTTCTCAATTTCAGCAGCAACTGGTACAAAAGGGCAAAAATGGAAGCCTATATGGTGAACCCGCTGGTGCTGCTGATTGCCGTGCTGGTGATCGTTGCTTTTATCACTATTTTTTACCGCTATTACCAGCGCGACCGGTACGAACAGCGCTACCTGGAGCTGAAAGCGCTGCAAGATGATGAACCCGCCAGAGACACTGCTGCCGATTGACGGCAACATTGCTTTATATTCGCGCTAAATTTTTGATTTTCATGAGGAAGAACGTGCGTGTTTGGTTGTTGATGGCCGGTTTTTCCATGCTGGCGGCCTGCTCCAAATCAGACAACAACAATGGCAATTGCACTAATGTGCCTGTTGAAAAAGAGGCGCCTGCCATTGAAAGCTATATCAAGGAAAAGAACCTGCAGAATGTACTGAAAGATGCTTCCGGCCTGTATTACCAGGTTCTGCAGCCGGGAACAGGCGCTTATCCCACGTTGAGCTCAAAAATATTTATCCGGTACAGCGGTCAGCTGCTCAACGGGGAGGTATTCGACAAAAACGAAAACGAATCGGCTACGGGCTGGATACTGAGCACGCTGATTCCCGGCTGGCAGATTGGGATTCCCAGGATCAACCGCGGCGGCAGCATCCGGCTGTTGGTTCCTTCTTCACTTGGTTATGGGTGCCGCGGTTTCGGCACGGTGATCCCCGCTAATTCAGTGCTTGTTTTTGATGTAGAACTGGTGGATTTCCAGTAAGTTCGTTCCATGTCGGAATCGATCTCCGTTTTTGATATATTTAAAATAGGCGTTGGCCCCTCAAGTTCCCATACCCTGGGGCCGTGGCGGGCCGCGCGCCTTTTTTTACAGGAGCTGCGCAACCGGCAACAGCTTGGCCAGGTGGAAAACCTGTCGGTGTTGCTGTACGGCTCGCTGGCAAAAACGGGGCGCGGTCATGGTACCGATACAGCAGTGCTGATGGGCCTGCTTGATGAAGACCCGGTTACCTGCGATGTTGATGCCATTGGCGATACCATTGCGCAATTGCGGAGCCGCAAAACCATGCTGCTGGGCGGTGAAAAAAACATTGGCTTCGACCCGGCTGCACAGCTGGTATTCCTGGTGCAGGAAAGCCTGCCTTACCATCCCAATGCCATGACCTTTCTGCTGCAGCTCAATACCGGTGAAGAACTGGCCAGCACCTGGTATTCGGTGGGTGGCGGTTTTGTACAGCAGGAGGGCGTGCGCCCCGCCGCTGCCGGCCAGGTACAGCTGCCTTTCCCGGTAGATACGGCCGAACAGCTGCTGCACTGGTGCCGGAAAACCGGTATGGCCATCCACGAAATTGTAAGTGAAAATGAGCTGGGCTGGCGCCCGGAAGAGCAAACCCGCGCCGGACTGGAACAGCTGTGGTCGGTGATGCGGGCCTGTATTTATAAGGGCTGTCACCAGGAAGGGGTGCTTCCCGGCGGGCTCGAAGTAAAACGCCGGGCTCCGGCACTGAACAGGAAATTATTGCGCGATGCTCCTTATAGCGACTTCGACAGCTGGCTGGCAGCCATCCGCGCCGGCGGGAATGGCTTTACCTATACACTCGACTGGGTGAGCTGTTTTGCGCTTGCCGTGAATGAACAAAACGCTTCTTTCGGCCGCGTGGTAACGGCGCCCACCAATGGCGCTGCCGGTGTTATACCCGCTGTACTGGCCTATTACGTGGTATTCGCCGGCGGCGACGACCCGGTGAAGATCAACCCGTTGTTATTAACCGCATCGGAGATCGGCAGCATTTTTAAAAAAGGCGCTACCATTTCAGCGGCCATGGGCGGGTGCCAGGCCGAGATCGGGGTATCAAGCGCCATGGCGGCGGCGGCGCTCACCGAGTCGCTCGGGGGTACCCAGCGGCAGGCGCTGATGGCGGCCGAGATCGCGATGGAGCATCACCTGGGGCTTACCTGCGATCCCATCGGCGGACTGGTACAAGTGCCCTGCATCGAACGCAATACCATGGGCGCCATCAAAGCGATTACGGCTGCCCAGCTGGCCCTGCTCAGCGCGCCTGATTATGCGAAGGTGTCGCTCGATACCGTGGTGAAAACCATGTGGGAAACCGCGCTGGACATGAACAGCAAATACAAGGAAACAGCCGATGGCGGGCTGGCCATCAATATTCCCATCAGTTTGCCTGAGTGTTGATGTTACGCCGGTGCTTGCGGTGCTGCCTTACTGCCAGTATCACCGTTGCGATGCTGAACAGCAGCAGTACATAAACAATATTATTTTCCAGGAAGGCCTTTTCGGCCAGAATGCCCACCAGCATGATAAGCATGAGTACAACCACGGTTACTGCCGGGGGCAATGACTTATGAGAAGCCATGTCACAGAAGTTTGCAGTGTGAAAGAATCAATACCTGTCGTCCCCGGGTGGCGCTTTTCAGCCCCATGCCGGGGCAAACGTACCGAAGGCCTTTTGTGACGGGAAGAAGTGCAGCCAGTTAATGGTACTGCACCCGGAGAGCGGTATGGCAATCGTCGGCGTCATGCATTTTCAATTTACCACAAAAAGCGTTACCGCCACATTAAGATTTCATCCGGGTAAAAAGCGGGTCAGTTTTTTGTTTTTGCCAGTATCCAGACGGCCATATCTTCCATGACCTGCGGCGAAAACGTCTGGTCAATAGCTGCATATTCAGCAGGCAACCCGGTTTTAGATTCCTGGAACAGGTGATTCAGGTTCGGGTATTCTTTAATCGTAAAGTTCTTATTGCCTGCTTTCTCCAGTGCCGTTCTGATGGCAGCCAGGTTGGGATCGGGCGGCACCTGCAGGTCTTTGCCGCCATTCAGGGCGAGTACTGCACAACGCACCCGCTGCAATGCCGGCGCCGGGTCGTAGCGCAGGAAATACTGCATCCAGGGGGTGGCGAAAGTGGCTGCCTGCTGGAGCATCATTTTCATCAGCGTGCTGTCGGGCCGGTCGTTCGTTTTGGCATTTGCCGTGAAGTCTTTCGCCATCACTTCAGCCAGGGCGGGTTTCAGCGAGTCGAGGTTGCCGGCCCGCATTACCATATCGATGTATTTCGCATTTCTCTCCTGCTGCACTTTTACAATCGACGCCGGTGTGCCGCCGGCTTCGAGTATTAACCGCTGTTGCAATAGCAGCAGCTTATCGCCCGGAATACCGGGGCCGGCCAACAATATGATGAAGCGGATATTTTTTGAGCCTGCTGCCACCATCGGTGCGATCATGCCGCCTTCACTGTGACCAATCAATCCGATTTTTTTTTGGTCGATCTCTTTGCGGCTTTGCAGGTAAGCAACTGCCGCTTTCACATCGGCTGCAAAATCGGTGGATACAGCCGTGGCAAAATGGCCGGTCGATTTGCCGACGCCGCGATCATCGAAACGTAATACCGCAATGCCCTGCCGGGTGAGGTAGTCGGCAATTACCCAGAATGGTTTGTGGCTTGCAAGTTCTTCGTTCCGGTTCTGCGGACCGCTTCCTGTTATCAGTACCACCGCCGGGTATTTACCAGGCTGTTCAGGCAATGTCAGGGTGCCGGCCAGTTCGATACCGGCTGCGGCATTGGGAAAACTGATGTCCTCGCTGCGATAGGGGAAGGGCGGACGGGGCTCCTGCGGTTTCCGGTCGTCTATGGGTTCCCGTAAGAAGACAAGCGGCCGGTCAAAGCCTCCCTGCGTAAAATGGCCGGTGATGCGGTTTGTTTCCCACTGTCCTTTATACCGGGCGCTGATGGAAGGCAGGTTGATAAAGAGTTGCTGGTTGCCGAAACTGGTTTGGGAAGCTGCTATACCCTTTACATCCTGGTCGGGACTGTCGAGCGTGCTGCTGTAACCGGTGTCGGTTTGTGTAATATGCAAAACGAGGTGAAGCGAATTGCCCGGCAGCTTCAGCAGGCCATACCAGTCGCCCTGTATGTTTTGGGCGCGAAGGCTGTATAAGAAGCTGCAACAAAACAGCAGCAATAAGATATTTTTCATCGCACAGGCTTTACAACCTAAGAGCACCTCAGGCCATTTCAAACTCTTTCACCACCTTATACAAGGTGTCGCGCTCTACCGGTTTGCGGCCGGCCTGGCGGATGAGTGTTACCAGTTGTTCGGTGGTCATCGATGGGTTCTGTTCTTCCGAACCGGCCATCGAATAGATCTTGGTAGAGTCATCGATCGTGCCGTCGATGTCATTGACGCCGAACGAAAGGGTGAGCTGCGCTTTGTTGCGGCCCAACATCGGCCAGTAAGCTTTCAGGTGCGGGAAATTATCCATGTAAATACGCGCCATCGCGTACATCTTCATGTCTTCTACGGTGCTGGTTTCGGGCACGTAGCTCATCTCGTTGTCTTTGTTGCGGAACTTGAGCGGAATGAAGGTATTGAAGCCCCCGGTTTCATCCTGCAGGCTGCGCAGCCTTTCCATATGGTCAATGCGATGGGCATAGGTTTCGATATGCCCGTACAACATGGTGGCATTGCTGTGCATGCCCAGGTTGTGCGCGGCGCGGTGAATGCGCAGCCAGCCTTCCGCATCCACTTTATCGTCGCAGATCTGCGAACGGATCTCGGGTGCAAAAATTTCGGCGCCGCCGCCGGGTAATGAGTCCAGTCCCGCTTCATGCAATTCGCGCATGCCTTCTTCAGGAGTGAGCTTCGCCTTGCGGAACATATAGTCCAGCTCAACCGGTGTAAAGGCTTTGATGTGCAGGTCGGGCCGGTGCGCCCTGATCTTTTGCAACAGGTCTTTGAAAAAAGCCATGGTGAGCTTGGGGTGTACACCCCCTACAATATGCACTTCGGTAACCGGCTGGCCATCGTATTTTTTAACGATATCAAGCATCTGGTCGGTAGTCAGTTCCCAGCCTTCTTCCTTGTGTGCATACAGGCGCGAATAAGAACAGAACTTACAGCTGAACACACACACATTGGTGGGCTCAATGTGAAAGTTGCGGTTGAAATAGGTATTGTTGCCGTGCTTTTTTTCGCGTACATGATTGGCCAGGGCGCCCAGCCAGGCAAGTGAGCCGTGTTCGAAAAGGTAAACGCCTTCTTCGGGATTGATCCGCCTGCTGTCTATTACCTTTTCGCCTATCTGCTGAAGCGTTTTGTTATCTGTTGCCAATGCTTCGTAAACCTTCGTTGTCATGTGCTGCCATTTCGGTGGCAAAGTTATATTATCTTGCCGGGAACTAAAACCATACTGCATGGCGCGCTTCCAGGGACTTCTGGGCATTCTGCTGATTCTGGGTATTGCCTGGCTTTTTTCCAGCAATAAGAAGAAAATAAACCTGCGGGTGGTGGGCAGCGGGCTGGCGCTGCAGCTTATCCTGGCTGTGCTGATATTGAAAGTACCGGCTGTTACGCGGTTTTTCCAGTACCTGGGCAGGGGCATGGAAAAGATTGAACAGTTCGCCCGGCAGGGCGCCTCTTTCGTGTACGGCGGTATTGCCACGCCCACGGCCGACGGCGGCATTGCCAATTACGCCGCTTCGGGCTTTGTGTTCGCCTTCAATGTTACGGCCACCATTATCCTGGTATGTGCGCTGGTGGCGGTGTTTTATCATTTCGGTATCATGCAAAGGATTGTAGCGGTAATTGCCCGGGCCATGAACTGGGTGATGCGGGTAAGCGGCGCCGAGGCGCTCAGCAATGTGGCCAGCGCCTTCGTGGGCCAGGTGGAAGCCCAGGTGATGATCCGCCCCTATATACCCACCATGACCATGAGCGAGCTGCTGGCCAGCATGAGCGGCAGCATGGCCTGTATAGCCGGGGGTATCCTGGTGGTGTATGCGAACATGGGCGCACAGGCAGGTATGGACCTGGCACCCAAGCTGATCATGGCCAGCCTGATGGCGGCGCCAGGGGCGCTGGTGATCTCCAAAATAGTGATGCCCGAAACCGAAGAATCCCAAACCCGGGGAACGGTGAAGCTGGAAGTCAAAAGCCATTATACCAATGTGATCGATGCGATCTCACATGGTGCGGGCGACGGCTTCAAAATTGCGATGAACGTGATCGCCATGCTGATCGGCTTTATCGCGGTGATTGCGCTGGCCGACTGGGTGCTGGTTAAGATCGGGCATATTTTCAATCCTTCGTTCGACCTCAGCCTGAATTATATTTTCGGCAAGCTGTTTTACCCCATGGCCTGGGCCATGGGCGTGCCGGGAGAAGATGTGAACAGTGCAGCTACCCTGCTGGGGCAGAAGCTCTCTATCAACGAGTTTGTGGCTTTTCAGAACCTCACCAACAAGTCGGTGCCCATTCTTTCTGAAAAGGGATTGCTGATCGTATCGGTTGCCATTTGCGGCTTTGCCAATTTCAGCTCGGTAGGTATGCAGATCGGTGGTATCGGTGAGCTGGCCCCCGGGCGCCGGGCTGACCTGGCACGAATAGGCCTTAAAGCCCTGTTATGCGGCACCCTGGCCTCTTACCTGAGCGCAACCATTGCCGGTATATTGTGGTAGCCCTGCATCGTTTTGAGTTTTTCGAGAAACCCGTCTTTCCGGCGGGTGGACACTTCCAGTGAAGCGCCGTCGCTCATTTGCACAAAACCGCCTTTGCCCCTGTTATAGGTTTTTACATGGGCCAGGTTGATGAGGTGGGAATTGTGAATGCGGCAGAAATTGAATTCGGTCAGCATCTCTTCGAACTCTTTCAGCACTTTGGCCACTGTCAGTTTCTTTTTGCCGTTCAGGTAAAGGGTGGTGTAGTTGATACGGGAATGGACATGCGTTTACCGGCCCCGTACAGGTTGCCCAGCAGGCTTTCAATTTTGCCGCTGGTTTGCACCAGGGGATTGCGGTCGCTCTGTTTTTGAACGGCCTCTGCCAGCTCATCAGCGCCCACGGGCTTCAGCAGGTAGTCGAGTGCGCTGAAGCGGAATGCCTTAACGGCATAGCGGTCGTAAGCCGTGGTGAAGACCACCAAAACGGGTTGCTGGCCCAGCCCGGCGATCAGGTCGAAGCCGGTACGCTCGCGGCCCAGCTGGATATCGAGAAAAATAAGGTCGGGCTGGTATTGCCTGATGGCGGCAAGTGCATCGTCGTAGTCTGTCAGCCCCGCCATGATATGCAGCTTTTCGGGCAGCAGCGCTGCCGCCAGGCTTTTGATGCGCTCAATGCAATGCGGTTCGTCGTCGATGATGAGGGCGCTGATCATAACCGGGTTTGGTTCGGGATACCCTAAAATTAGGCTATCTGCGGTTAGATGGCTACAGGTGCTTATTGCAGCCGGAAAGTGACCGGCTGCAGCTTGTAGGTTTTGACTGCTTTGCCATTTTGAAAAGCCGGGTTCCATTTGCCCGATTCTGTGATAATCCTGGTGGCTTCATCGTCCAGTGAAAACTCAACCGACCGGGCAACTATTAAATCACTGACATTGCCTTTGGTATCTACCACAAATCCGATAACCGATTGTCCCTGGATATTTCCTTTAAGGGCACGGTCGGGATAGCTTAGGTTTTTGGTAAGGTAACGGCCCCACTTGCTGAGCCCGCCGGGGTATTCCGATTCCTTTTCATCGTCATAGGCTTTCAGTTTGCTGCTGTCTTTTTTGGTCATATCGACCGTTTCCACCAACGCATCGTTGTCAAACACGTATTTGATCCTGTAAGAGAAGCTATCGGCGCTCAGCCGGTAGGCGTCGCCGTGTTTTTTACCGTTTACAAATGTGGCGGTGGAGTCCAGCCGGCCATTGTCGGCATAATGGTAAGAAACTCCATGGTATATTTTGCCTTCCCGGTCTTTGTAGTTTTCACGGGTGATCAGCGGTCCGGCGAAATGATAGTAATCCCACTGCCAGCAGGTATCGCTCTTTTGCCGCACCCGTAGCAGGAAGGCCGCATTTTTTGCATCGGTCGGTTTTTGATCGGCGTCAAAAACATAAAACGCGTCTTTGTTTTGTGCCTGCAGGCAAAGGGAAGAGCAGCAGAGCAGGAGGATCAGGCAGGTTTTCATAACCCGAAATATAGAAAATTAAATCAGGAAACCAATTACCTGGTATTGGCGTATGGCGATGGTGAAAAATCAAAAACATTTGCAACAGGAGCAAATGCCATTCCTCCCGGGCCGGTGTAGTTTTCCGGTATGAAAAAAATCACCCGAATTTGTCTTTTGCTGCTTTTGGGGGCATGCACAGGTAACAGCGTACAGGAAAACCACACGGTTCTTGGCAAATGGGCGTTGCGCGACGAAACGCCATCGGGCCCTTTTCAGTTCATCGCTCATTTTAGAAACGACAGTACCTACGACGGACTTCGTGCTGTTTTCTTCGCCATTGTAAGTGTGGAAAGCGAACCCGGCAGGGGCGCCCGTTTCCTGGTAGCGCTTCCG
>JASGFZ010000011.1:0-23032 GCA_047605345.1 Flavihumibacter sp.
CGATGCCGACGACGCCGGCCGGAAGATGCTGGGGCTGTAGCCGGCCCGTCGAAATAAATGGACAATAAAAAGCGGATCAGCTACCTTTGCAGAACCATGATCGCTATTGGAAACACACTGGTCAGTGACGAGATCGTCGATGAAAAATTCGTATGCGATATCAGCCGGTGCAAAGGTGGCTGTTGTGAAGACGGCGATACCGGCGCGCCGCTCGAAACCCCCGAGCTGGATATAATCAACGAAACCTATGAGATAGTAAAACCCTATCTCACCAAAGAAGGCATCCGCCACATAGAGAAAAACGGCCGCTACCAGTACGACCGGGAGTTCGGCTGGGTAACACCCGCCAACGCCGATGGCATGTGCTCTTACGGCTACCGCGATGCGGCCGGTACCATCAAATGTGCTTTCGAACAGGCTTATAACGAAGGGAAGATTACCTGGAAAAAGCCGATCAGCTGCCATCTTTTTCCCATTCGCGTGAAGGTGACGGCGGCTTACGAGCTGCTTAATTACGAGCCGCGTGAAGATCTCTGCGCACCGGCCTGTAAGCTGGGCAGGAAGCTGAAAGTGCCGGTGTACCAGTTTCTGAAAGAGCCGATCATAAGGAAGTACGGCCGCGAATACTATGAGGCTTTGGACGCCTATTTCAAGACATTGCAGTAAATTACGAATACCCAACGCACCGACACCATGTCAAACGAGATCAAAGCCGATTTTATGGCCAAAAGCCGCGTTAAAGCGGCTGATATGGATCATCGCACGAAGATCAATTTCAATATAGGCAAATACAATACCGCACTGGCAAAGGGCAAGGAGCAATTCAGCGACCTGCACCTGGCGCGGGAGCTTGCCAAGAATATCAAGTGGCGTGCCGTTGAAACGCTCGACCAGATGCTGGAAAGCTTTGAATCGGCCTTTACTGCCCGCGGCGGCAAAGTGATCTGGGCGGAAACCGCCGAAGAAGCTTTGCAGGAGATCTTGCGCATCTGCAAAGAGAAAAACTGCAAAACCCTGGTCAAGAGCAAGAGCATGGTGACCGAAGAGATCAAGCTCAACCACTTCCTGGAAGAGAACCAGATCGAAAGCGTTGAAACCGACCTGGGCGAATATATCCAGCAACTGGATGGCGAAACGCCCTATCACATTGTAACACCGGCCATGCACAAAAGCAAGGAAGATGTGGCCAGGTTGTTTGCCGAGAAACTGGGCACCGACCCGAACATGACCCCTGAACAGCTTACGCTCGAAGCCCGGCGGCGCCTGCGCGAAAAATACATAGAAGCGGAAGTGGGCATCACCGGGGCAAATTTCATCATCAGTGATGTCGGCGCGGTAGCCCTTACCGAAAACGAGGGCAACGGCCGCCTGAGCTGTGCCTGGCCCCAAACACATATCGTGATCACGGGTATCGAGAAAGTGATCCCCTCCATGCAGGACCTGGGCCTGTTCTGGCCCCTGCTGGCCACTTTCGGCACAGGACAGCAGATCACGTCGTATAACACCATCGTTGCCGGCCCCCGGCAACCGGGTGAAACCGACGGCCCCGATGAAATGTACGTGATACTGCTCGATAACGGTCGCACGAACATATTGGCGAACCCCAAAACAAGAGAGAGTTTGTATTGTATCCGGTGCGGCGCCTGTTTGAATGCCTGCCCGGTGTATAAGAATATCGGCGGACATACCTATGGCACCACTTACAGCGGGCCCATAGGCAGCGTGATCACCCCGCACCTGAGAGGCCTCGACAAATGGAAACACCTCAGCGATGCCTCTTCGCTTTGCGGCAACTGCACCGAAGTGTGCGCAGTGAAGATCAATCTCCATGAGTTGCTGCTGGAAAACCGCCACGAAGCGGTGGAAGAGGGTTATACCGTATGGCCGGAGCGCGTGGCCTGGAAAGGCTGGCGCATGGGGGTCATGCACCGCCGGTGGATGAATAAAGGCTGGCCAGGACTGAAAAACTGGGTAGTGAACTCCTTATTGAAAGGGTGGAATGAACACCGCGGGTCCATTCATTTTCCGGCAAAAAGCTTTAACCAGCAGTGGAGGGAGAAAACCAACCGCTCCTGACCATGCTGCTCTACGCGAAAGAAAAATCGCCGCGTTTACTGTATGTTATCGATTTCCTGAACAAGGAAATGTTTTACGACGAGCTGCAATGGACCGACGACACCACGCGTTTTCTGCAGGCCGCGCCACCGAAGATCAACTACAGCGAAAGCCGTATAGCCGGCGATGAGTTTCATATTGTTCCCGTTTCGCTGCTTTTTGAAGACGATATTCATGAACAGGATATCCGCTGTTTCGACTGGGATTCGCAAAAAGCCTTTTACGCAACAGGGCCGGCGTCTCTGCCATTCGATATTTTATCGGCTATATTTTACCTTATCAGCCGTTATGAAGAATACCTTCCTCATCAAACGGATATGTATGGCCGTTATGCCCATACCCAATCGCTTGCTTTCAGGGAGGGTTTTCTCGACCAGCCGCTGGTAAATAACTGGCTGCTCAAATGGGAAAAGATGTTGCTCGACTTCTTCCCCGGCCTTTTATTCCGCAGAAAGAGCTTCAGTTTCATTCCTACCTACGACATCGATATGATGTACTCGTACAAAGGAAAACCGTGGTGGGTGAATACAGCCGGCTTCTGCCGCTCCTTATGGAAAGGCGACGTCGATGGCGCCTGGCAGCGCCTGCGTGTATTGCAGAACGAAGAAAAAGATCCTTATGATGCGTACGAATGGCTCGATGCGCTTCACCTGTATTGCCGGTCGAAGCCGGTTTATTTTTTCCTGGTGGCGCAGCGGCCGCAGGGCTATGATAAAAACCTTCCCACCCATACGCCGGGATTTCAGGAACTGATCAGGTATTGTGCGGTTGCCTATAAGATCGGCATACATCCTTCCTGGCAAAGCAGTGTATCGGCCAACGGCCGTTTGCTGAAAGAAGAGCTGGAATGGCTGGAAGCGGTTGCCGACGTACCCATAGCCAAAAGCCGGCAGCACTATATCAGGTTTACCCTTCCCCTGCATTATGAGCGGTTGCTGGCGCAAAACGTAACGCAGGACTATTCCATGGGTTATGGTTCCATCAATGGTTTCAGGGCTTCGGTCTGCTCTTCTTATAACTGGTTCAACCTGGCAAAAAACGAAGCTACCGACCTGGTCATTTATCCCTTCTGTTTCATGGATGCCAATGCGTACTACGAAGAAAAACTGACGCCTGCGCAGGCATACGCGCAGTTAAAGCAATACTATCGCGCCGTACAAAAAGTGCAGGGATGCCTGATCACCATCTGGCACAACAATTTTCTCGGCACCGCCGCCGAATTTGCAGAATGGCGTGCACTCTACGAGATCTTCATGAAAGAAGATATTTTCTGGGATGCCGGTTCCTAGTGCTTGAAGTGACGGGTGCCGGTGATCACCATCGCGATATCGTTCGCTTTTGCGTATTCAACGGAATCCTTGTCGCGAATCGAACCGCCGGGCTGTATGACCGCCCTGATCCCCGCTTCATGCGCAATTTGCACACAGTCGCTGAAGGGGAAGAAAGCATCACTTGCCATTACAGCGCCCGACAAATCGAAATTGAACTGTTTGCTTTTTGCGATGGCCTGGCGCAGCGAATCGATACGGCTTGTTTGTCCGCAGCCCTTACCCACCAGTTGCCGGTTCTTCACCAACGCAATGGCGTTGCTTTTCAGGTGCTTGCAGATAATATTCGCAAAGGCCAGATCGTCTTTTTCCCGCTGGTTGCAGGCGCGTGCGCCCGCTTCTTCCCATTTTTCAAAATTCCCCTCATCATTCTGTTGCATCAGCACGCCGTTCAATACCGATTTGAACTGGCAGGTGCTTTCCGGCTGTTTTTTCTGCTGCAGCAGGATGCGGTTCTTTTTCGAACGGAGAATATCAAGGGCAGTGGCATCAAATGAAGGGGCTATCAGCACTTCAAAGAATATTTCATTGATGGCATTGGCGGTAGACGGATCGATGGCGGTATTACAAACCAGTACGCCGCCAAAGGCGCTTTCAGGATCACCGGCGAGTGCGGTATCCCAGGCCTGTTTTACCGTGGGGCGGGCAGCTACACCACACACATTGGTGTGTTTGATGATGGCGAACACGGGCCCTTCGGTGCTGTCGAATTCACGAATAAGCTGGAGGGCCGCATCTACATCCACCAGGTTATTATAAGAAAGCTCCTTTCCGTTGAGCTGGTTGAACAGCTCGTCCAAAGCGCCATAGAAAACACCCTGCTGGTGGGGATTTTCACCGTAACGCATGATCTTGGGCGAAGGCACCGATGAAAGGAAATAGTTGTCGAGCGCGGGTGTGAAATAACGGGAGATGGCCACATCATAATGCGCGCATACTTCAAAAGCTTTCGCTGCAAAGTGACGGCGTTGCTCCAGGCTGGTATATCCTTCCTGGTCGCGCAGCAATTGCTCCAGGAAACCATAGTCCTGTTTAGAAGCGATCACCACCACATCGCGGTGGTTCTTGGCAGCGCCGCGGATCATTGACGGTCCGCCGATATCTATTTTCTCAATAATCGCCTGTTCGTCGGTGGTATTGGCCACGGTTTCTTCAAAAGGATAGAGATCAACGATCACCAGGTCGATTTCCGGGATATCGTATTCTTTCATTTCAACCAGGTCCTGTTCGTTGTTGCGACGGCCCAGGATGCCGCCGAACACTTTGGGATGAAGGGTCTTTACCCGTCCCCCGAGAATCGATGGATAAGAAGTAACCGATTCGACCGGTACACAGGGAACGCCCAGTTTTTCTATGAATTGCTGGGTGCCGCCGGTGGAATAGATCGTAACGCCCTGCTCGTGCAGCAGTTGGGTAAGGGAATCCAGACCATCTTTGTAGAACACGGAAATGAGCGCGCTTTGAACCTTCTTTTTCATCGTTTTGGTGTTTGCTTACGGAGGCGCAAAGTTACGGTTAATGTTGACTTTTAACAGCAGCGGCCCATCTTTCCATCCATTGTGGAAAGCCTGTTGAAAGCGCCGGCAATGCTGTTCCCAGCGAATGGCTGCCGCTGGCTGCATGCTGCCGTCGGCCAGGAGCAGGGGATAGGCGGGCGGCAGGCTATCGGTCCAGGGCCGGGCTTCGGGCGGCAGCACCAGGATATCGCCCGGCGGATAACCGGTACCGGGCGCAGCCGGCAGCGCGAGATGCAGCCCGCCGAAATACAGGCTTTCCGTTTCTACAGGCATCCGCCGCCTGATATGAAAATGCCTTTGTGCATTGCGGCGCAGGGCAGTTTTTTCAGGCGTGATCCCGATCTCGTAAACGGTGTCGCCGCAAATGAGGTCAATCATCCGGGCGCCCGGTTGCTGGTAAACGAGCAGGTAAGCCTGCCGGCGGGTTTGGTAGTTTTCTAGTGAAGCGATACCGGTCAGTGCCAGCACGGCCATGAGCAATGCAAACAGGGCGGCTTTCGATCTTTGCAAAAACCAGGCGGTACCGGCGGCGATGCAGCCATATACTGCTGTTACGAAGGGAAGGCTCCATTCCAGGTCGCGCAATACCGACCCCGGTAACAGCCTGAAATGCACGATGCCCGCATTCATCCATTGTATCATCAGCGAGGTGAGCTGCCCAAAGAAGGAAAAGGGTATGCCCATGGCGAACAGCCCCCATTGAACCAGGCCCGTGATCAGCGCCACACTCGATAACGGCACGGCCACCAGGTTACTGCCCAGAAAATAGAGCGGCGCCTGGTGAAAAAGATATACACTCAGCGGGAAAGTGAGCACCTGGGCGGCCAGCGTAACCGCCGTCAGCTCCCAGAGCTGTTTTAGCAGGGGATTACGGGGCGTTATTTTATCGGTGATCAGCGGCTGGTAAATGATGATACTGCCCAGCGCGGCAAAGGACAGCTGAAACCCCGCATCCCAGCACCAGTTGGGATCCAGCGCCAGCATGCAAAAAGCCGTGAAAGCGAGCGACTGCAGGGCGTGTACCGGTTTGAAAAGCAGCTTTCCCAGCGTAAGGAAACCGAACATCAGCGCCGCGCGCAGAATGGAAGGCGCTGCACCGGCTACGGCGCTGAACCAGCAGATCATCCATAAAACAAGCAGGGCCTTCGTCCACCGGAACCAGTTGGCCCTGATGGGCCATTTCAGCAGTAATTGCAGCAGCAAAAACAGCAAGCCGAGGTGCATGCCCGAAACCGCGATCACGTGTACGGTGCCGGTATCGTTGTATGCCTGCAGCAGGTCTTTATCCATTTCCTGCCGGTACCCGATAAGCAGCGCCATGGCCAGGCCCTGTTCGTTGGGTGAGATGGTGGCACGCATGGCGGCGATGGCCGAGAGCTGGCAACGGGCAAAGAAAGCGGAGAGGCTCCAGGCGGCAGCGGGCTGCAGCCGTACCAACTGGCCGTGCTGAAAATATCCCTGGTGAAAAAGGTTTTGCCGGGCGGCGTACAAGGCGTAATTGAAAGCGCCGGGGTGCCGGTCGGGTTGAATGGCTTTCAGGGGCGCTGCTGCCAGCAGCCAGGTTTCACCGGGCACGGGGCGCAGGCTGCCGGTTTTCGGTATGGATACCTGTATCTTTCCCCGGCAGGGATGAAGATGCCCGGTACTGTCGACCGAATAATAAACCCGGAAAACCTGCCGGAAGGTTTTTTCCGTTGGCAATACGATGGTTTCGGGCGAGCCGATATAAGCGGCGGTATGCTGTTTAGAATGCCCCAGCCAGTGGCTTTGCCGTGGCCATTGCTGCTGATAAAAGATATGCATGGCCGTTAGTACAAGGAATGCCTGCACCAGCAGGCCCGTGCACCATCGAAACCGGTAAGGCAGATGGTACCAGGTTGTCAGCAACAGCAGCGTGGCGGTGATAAGCAGCCCGGGCAGCAGCCATTTCCCGCCGGCATCCTGCTGCGCTGCGATGATCAGCCCGCCGGTGAACGGCGGCAATAAGCGCAGGAAGGGCGCTGTATGCCATAGGGGTGCCTGGTACATTGGCGCAAACTAATCCGCCGGCAGGCGCCAGACAAGGGTGATTACACGGTATTTGCGGCAGTATCGGAGGGGTAAAAAATCAGCCATACCAGGTGCATGGTATGGCTGAAAATATTACATATGCTGAAAGAACTTCTCGGCAGTGCGGCGCACCTTAGGTGCCTGGGCCAGCTGGTCGGCTTCCGGGTTGCGGTAGCCGAGGGCAACAATGGCTACGGCCGACAACCCCTTCGCTTCCAGGCCCAGGAGCTCGTTCAGCTTTTCGGGTGAAAAACCTTCCATGGGTGTGGCATCCACCTGCTCAAAAGCCGCCGCGGCGGTGGCATATCCCAGGCCTATATAAGCCTGGCGGGCCGTCCAGCTGAACAGGGCATCGCCTGCTTTTGCCGTAACGATGCTTTGAATGCTGGTTTTAAAACCGTCCAGCGCCGGCAGCGGCAGCCCCCTGGTGCTGGCGATATCCTGGATATAGTCGTCGATCTGCTGCTGGTTGATTTTTGTCCACGCGGCAAAAACGAGCAGCACGGAGCCTTCCGTTACCTGTGGCTGGTTAATGGCCGGCAACAGTTTTTCGCGGGCTGCCTTGTCTTTTACCACCATCACGTTATAGGGCTGCAGGCCCATGGAGCTCGGCGCCAGGCGAACGGCTTCCAGTATATTGGCCAGTTTATCGTCGGGAACGGCCCGACCGTTCATCCGTTTGGTGGCATACCGCCACCTGAGTGGGTCCAGGTAATTCATTGCTTGCTTTTTTGTTGATAACAAGCAAAATCGATAAGTGTTTAAACTTTGAAATCTTATTTATTGATCTGCATCACCTGCGGAATAGCCATCTGGATACCGGCGGCATCCCAGGCTTTTTTCACCACTTCCTGGGTGCCGAAGAATACGGTCCAGTAATTTTCCTGCGTGGCATAGGGGCGGATGGCCAGGGTTACCATACCGTCGCCGATACTGAGGATATTTACTTCCGGTTTGGGATCGCGCAGCACTTCGGGGATGGTCAGCAGCCCGTTGATCGCCGCCTGCCTGGCTTTTTCGATGTCTTCTTCGGGTGCAATGTGCATGCTGATATCTACCCGGAGGTTGCCGTGGGTGGCATAGTTGACAATGGTACCGGTCGACAGCGCGCCGTTGGCCAGGATGATCGTTTTGTTTTCGGGCGACAGCAATACGGTATTGAAAATCCCGATTTCCTTCACCACGCCGGTTTGTCCCTGGGCTTCGACGATATCACCCACTTTGAACGGTTTGAATGTAAGCAGCATTACCCCGCCGGCGAAATTGCCGAGGGTGCCGTTAAGGGCGGCGCCAATGGCCAGACCAGCGCCGGCCAGCAGGGCGCCGAAGGCCGTAAGGTTTACACCCAGCATGCCAAAGATGGTTAGTACCAGCAGAATGGTAAGGCTAACCCGAACCAGCGAGCTCAGGAAAGTTTGGAGCGAAGCGTCGAACTGGCGGGCCGACATGGCTTTTCTCATCACCGCAGAGAGCTTGCTGATGATCCATGACCCTACGATATAAAGCAGAACAGCGCCCAGTACCTTGGGCGCATACTCGATGGCCATTTCTTTGACCTTCGTAACGAAACTGAATGCTTTCTCTGAAGCAGCGTCGATTTGGAGCAGGAAGAACATGTGTATGGTTTTTTTACATAGTTCGATAAAAGCACCGATGCGTTGCAAGTAAGTCTTTTTTTGCGATTTTTTGTCCGCTATTGAACGACCGATTGTCCGCTGGCGAACACCTGCCTGTCCCTGGTTTTTCTAACTGCTTAATTATCAGCTCCTGGTTTTAATGGCATACCCATTGCGCGGAGAGATGAACAAGTCAACCGTTTTGCATGCTGAAAAATTTTCTGCTGGTTACCTGGCGTAACCTGCGTCGCAACCGGCGTTTCTCGCTGATCAATATCAGCGGCCTGGGCATAGGCATGGCCGCTGCTGCCCTGATCATGCTGTGGCTGCAGCAGGAAATGAGCTATGATAGTTTTCATGCGAACAGAGACCGGATTTACCAGGCCTGGAACCGGTATACAGTTGATGGAAATACCACTTGCTGGAAAAATACGCCCCAGCCGATGGGGCCGTCCATAGCGCAGGACTATCCTGAGGTGGAAAAAACCGCCCGGGTGGTGTTCCTTCCGCCCTATAAGGTGGATTATGGCGATAAACATTTTTATGGCCGGGGCAAGGTGGTCGATTCCAGCTTTCTTGAGATATTCAGCTTCCCCGTTATAAAGGGCGATAGCAAAACTGCCCTGTTTGATCCGTCGTCGGTGGTGCTGACCGAAACGTTTGCCAAAACGATTTTCGGAGAGCAAGACCCCATCGGGCAGGTGATCAGGCTCGACAATACCGACCAGGTCAAAGTAACGGCCGTGCTTAAGGAGCTGCCCGGCAACAGTGTATTTGATTTCAAGTATTTATTGCCCTGGGGTTATATGCGCAAAAAAGGAAAGGAAGATACCTTCTGGGGGAATAATTCGATAGACACGTATGTAATGCTGAAAAAAGGAGCGACGCTGGCCTCGGTGACGCCCAAGATACAATCGCTTCGCAAAAAATACGACAGTGACGATCCGGGTATGGAAACATTTCTCTATCCCATGAGCCGCTGGCATTTATATAGTTCTTTTGTAAACGGGAAGGAAGAGGGCGGAAGAATTGAAATGATCCGCCTCTTTTCCATTATCACGGCTTTTATTGTGTTGGTGGCCTGCATCAATTTCATGAACCTCAGCACTGCGCGCAGCGAAAAACGCGCTAAGGAAGTAGGCATACGGAAAGTGGTGGGCGCGCAGAAGGGATCGCTGGTGATGCAGTTTCTCGGCGAGTCGGTGGTGATGGCGATGATCGCCGGTTTGCTGGCCCTGCTGATTGTTCAGTTCTCCCTGCCTGCTTTCAATAAGCTGGTTGACAAAAAACTCTCCATCAGTTTTGCCGATCCTTCGTTCTGGTTAACGGGGCTGGCGTTTATACTGATCACCGGCGTGCTGGCGGGCAGTTATCCCTCGTTATACCTTTCTTCTTTTCAACCGGTGCGGGTGTTAAAGGGAATGCCGAAAGCGGTGCATGCATTGGTTACACCCCGGAAACTGATGGTGGTGATGCAGTTCAGTTTCGCCATTGTACTCATCATCGGCACTATGGTGGTGCAGCAACAGATAAAGAAAGCGCAGAGCCGGCAAACCGGCTACGGCAAAGAGCAGTTGGTGTATCATTTCACCGAAGGGGAATCGGCGAAAAATTATCCGCTGATAAAAAGGGAATTGCTGGCAACCGGTGCGGCCGCTTCGGTTACCATGACAAGCGCACCCGTAACGGAAGCATGGAGTAGTACCTGGAACCTGGAATGGCCCGGGAAAGATTCCAACGATAAAACCCTGATCGATCGCTTTTGTGCCGACGATGCGGTAGTGAAAACCCTGGGATTGCAATTAGTGGCGGGTCGCGATCTTGACCTCAACACCACATCACCGACTCTACGGCCTGCCTGCTGAATGAATCGGCGGTAAAACACATGGGGTTCAAAGATCCTCTCGGGCAGGTGGTGCGTGAGGGCGATCAGCAGTGGCATGTGGTGGGCGTGGTTAAAGACTATATTATTCATTCGCCGTATCATTCGATGGAGCCGATGTTCATCAGCGGTGCCAAGGGTTGGTTCAATGTAATCCATGTCAGGCTCAACAGCCAGAACCCCACAGAAAAGAATATTGCCTTACTGAAGGATATTATCAAGAAATACAACCCGCAGTACGACGTGAACTACCGTTTCGCGGATGAGGAATATGCAAAAAAGTTCAGCGACGAGAAAAGAACGGGCTTGCTGGCAAGCTTGTTTACAGTGCTGACGATTGTGATATCCTGCCTGGGGTTGTTTGGATTGTCGAGTTATATGGCCGAGAACCGCATCAAGGAGATTGGTGTCAGGAAAGTGCTGGGTGCTTCGGTGGGCAGTATTGCCACCTTGTTATCAAAAGATTTTCTAAAGCCGGTATTGACAGCGATTGTTATTGCTACCCCTATTGCCTGGTGGGCGATGAGCCGCTGGCTCGCTAATTTCAGCTACCGCGTGGACCTGGAATGGTGGGTCTTTGCGCTGGCGGGTTTGCTGGCTGTTGGCATTGCGCTGGCAACGGTGAGCATTCAGGCGATTAGAGCGGCAATGAGCAACCCGGCTGCTTCCCTTCGTTCTGACTAAAATTCACCCGTCGGGATTTCCCGACGGGCGAAAATTTATTTGCTCAGGTACATGCTCCGGTCTTTATAGAGCTGCCGGAAATAAGGGTCGCGCAGGTCTTTGACGAAACGGATCGCTTCGCCGGTGCTCTTCATTTCAGGGCCCAGCTCCTTGTTCACGCCGGGGAATTTGTTGAAGCTGAACACGGGCTCCTTGATCGCAAAGCCTTTCAGCTTTTTCTCGAATTTGAAATCGGTGAGTTTCTTTTCGCCCAGCATCACCTTGGTGGCGATGTTGAGATAGGGTATCTGGTAGGCCTTGGCGATGAAGGGGGTGGTGCGCGACGCACGCGGGTTGGCTTCGATCACATACACCTTGCCGTCTTTGATGGCAAACTGGATATTGATCAGCCCTTTTATGTTCAGCGCACGGGCGATCCTTTCGGAATAATATTCCATGGTGGTCACCTCCAGCGGCGTCAGGTTAAAGGCCGGCAGCACCGCATTGGAATCACCTGAATGGATGCCCGCGGGCTCGATGTGTTCCATCACGCCCATTACATGGAAATTTTCGCCGTCGAAGATGGCATCCACTTCGGCTTCCTGGCAGCGGTCGAGGAAATGGTCGATCAGGATCTTGTTACCCGGAATGTGTTTCAGCAGGCTCACCACTGCTTTTTCCACTTCTTCGTCGTTGATCACGATCCGCATCCTTTGCCCACCGAGCACATACGAGGGCCGCACCAATACAGGGTATCCCACCCGGTTGGCTACCTGTACAGCTTCGTCTACGTCGTAGGCGGTGCCGTATTCAGGATAAGGAATACCGAGGTCTTTCAGCATGTCGCTGAAGCGGCCGCGGTCTTCGGCGATGTCCATATTATCGAAGGAAGTACCGATGATCTTCACGCCTTTTTCGGTGAGCTTCTCTGCGAGCTTCAGGGCGGTTTGTCCGCCGAGCTGCACGATCACCCCTTCTGGTTGCTCATGCTCGATGATCTCCCAAAGGTGCTCCCAGTACACCGGTTCGAAATAAAGCTTGTCGGCGATATCGAAATCGGTCGACACCGTTTCGGGGTTACAGTTCACCATGATGGCTTCATATCCCGATTCCTTGATGGCGAGCAGTCCGTGTACACAGCAATAATCGAACTCAATGCCCTGGCCGATGCGGTTGGGGCCCGAGCCCAGCACGATCACTTTTTTCTTATCGGTGCGGATGCTTTCATTCTGGTTGCCTTCTTCAAAGGTGGAATAGAAATAGGGTGTTTTTGCTTCGAACTCTGCCGAGCAGGTATCTACCATTTTGAATACCCGGGTAATGTCCGCGGCCTTGCGTTTTTCGTACAAGGCGTCTTCTGTGCCATCCTGCATAATGCGGCAGATCTGTTCATCGCTGAAGCCATGTACTTTGGCGCGGCGGATCAGTTCAACAGGAAGCGTAGCCAGCTTGTATTTCGCGATCTCTTTTTCGATATGGCAGATCTTCTGGATCTCGTAGAGAAACCAGCGGTCGATGCCGTTGGTAGCTTTCGAGATGGTATTGATGGAAACGCCGAGCATGATGGCGTCTTTGATACGGAAAATACGGTCCCACTTGGGTTCCTTGATGTATTCGATCAGCGCTTCGGCGTGCATCTGGCTTTTGCCATAATAGCCAAGGCCAACAGCATTGTTCTCCAGGCTCTGGCAGGCTTTCTGTACGGCCTCGGTAAAGCTGCGGCCGATGCCCATCACTTCACCCACGCTCTTCATCTGCAGGCCGAGGGTATCATTGGCGCCTTTGAACTTGTCGAAATTCCAGCGGGGTATTTTCACGATCACGTAGTCGAGCGCCGGTTCGAAATAAGCCGAGGTGCTTTTGGTGATCTGGTTTTCCAGCTCGTCGAGGTTATAACCGATGGCCAGCTTGGCCGCGATCTTGGCGATGGGGTAGCCGGTGGCTTTGGAGGCCAGGGCCGATGAGCGGCTCACGCGGGGGTTGATCTCGATGGCGATGATCTCTTCGGTGGCGGGGTTCAGTGCGAACTGCACGTTACAGCCGCCGGCGAAATTGCCCAGGTCGCGCATCATCCTGATGGCGGTGTTGCGCATCAGCTGGAAAGCGGTATCGCTGAGGGTCATGGCCGGCGCCACGGTGATAGAATCGCCGGTATGCACGCCCATGGGGTCGAAGTTTTCAACGGTACAGATGATCACCACGTTGTCGTTGGCGTCGCGCAGCAGCTCCAGCTCAAATTCTTTCCAGCCCAGCACGGCCTGCTCTACCAGCACTTCGTGGATGGGCGAGGCCTGGAGGCCGCGGTTCAGGGCTTCGTCGAGGTCCTCTTTATCATGCACAAATCCGCCGCCGGTACCGCCGAGGGTAAAGGAGGGACGGATCACCAGCGGGAAGCCGATCTGTTGCGCGTATTCTTTTCCTTCCAGGAAACTGTTGGCCGTTTTGGCCGTAGCCACGGGAACACCCAGCTCAATCATCCACTGCCTGAATTTCTCGCGGTCTTCGGCTTTGTCGATCGCTTTGATATCAACCCCAATCAGCTTCACATTATGTTTTTCCCAGATGCCCAGGTCTTCGGCTTCTTTGGCGAGGTTGAGCGCGGTTTGCCCGCCCATCGTGGGCAACACTGCATCAATATCGTTTTCTTCTAATATCTGCTCGATGCTTTCTACCGTGAGCGGCAGGAGGTACACCCTGTCGGCCATCATCGGATCGGTCATAATGGTGGCCGGGTTGCTGTTGATGAGGATTACTTTAATACCCTCTTCGCGCAGGCTCCGGGCTGCCTGTGTACCGGAATAATCGAATTCACAGGCCTGGCCGATAATGATGGGTCCCGAACCGATGATCAGGACCGATTTGATGGAATTGTCTTTGGGCATGGGTGCAAAAAAATAAATTGCGCAAAACTACGGGACGGCGGGGGAAGAAAAAAAAGTTTGTGCGGTTTGAGGTTTGAGGTGGCTGCCGCGGGCGGGGAGGGTGGTGTGGATAAGGTGAGCGTGCCGTGGGTGCGGCTTTTTTGTTTCACGCAAAGCGCGCCAAGGAGCAATGGCCGCAAAGATGGAAGAGGGCCCGCCCGGTGGTGCGGCGGCCTGCGGGTTGAACATAGTAGCCCTCGAGCGCTTTCCGCCGGGTAAGCCCTTTGCGGCCATTGCTCCTTGGCGCTTTGCGTGAAACCGGAAGCCGTATTCGGAAGGATCAAATACAATTCGGAAAAACCAAATGCAAAAAACGCCCGTGGGGGGCGTTTTATCATGAGTTGTGAAATGCTGACAGCTCTATATCATCCAGCGGCACTTTTCCCTGCCTTACATCGGCCCGGCGTATGGCACGGGTCTGCCGCTCGTCCTGCTTTCGCAGTACGCGGAACATAAATTTCTGTTTTGCTACTTCGCCTTTAAAAGCGCCAATCACTGAACCGATCACAATGGCCGTCATCAGGATGGCTTTGCGCTGAACTGTTCTCATACCCTACTGTTTTTCTTTTCTCTTAATATTGTATCCTCTTTTCATTAGACAACCCTTGTTAAACAAACGCTGTTCCATTTTTGGCAAATCCTGCCCGCACAGCAGGAATAATCTTCATTTAACAAGTTGTTTAAACAACTTATCTTTGATAACACCAACGGTTATTGGCATGTTCAGGTTGTATGTGTTAATTTTTTTAATTCCCTTTTCATCCGTCGCCCAGTTCAAAACGAACCCCAGCTATCCCAAAGATTTTTTCCGCAACCCGCTGAACATACCCATCAGCCTGGCAGGCAATTTCGGTGAGCTCCGGCCCAATCATTACCACATGGGGCTCGACCTTAAAACCGATCGCCGCGAAAACCTGCCGGTTCATGCTTCGGGCGATGGGTATATCTCCCGCATCAAGGTTGAATCATACGGTTTCGGCCGGGCCGTTTATATTACCCATCCCAACGGATTCACCACCCTGTATGCCCACCTCAATGATTTTATGCCGGCGCTGGAAGCCTGGGTAAAAGAGCAGCAGTATGAAGCACAAAGCTGGGCTATTTACAGAGAGCTGCCACCGGGAAAATTCCCGGTAAAGAAGGGGGATTTGATCGCTTATAGCGGCAATACCGGCGGCTCGATGGGCCCCCACCTGCATTTCGAATTTCGCCGCACGGCCGACGATGTGAACCTGAACGGTATGTTTTTCGGCCTGCCGCTGGCAGACAACACCAAGCCAAACCTGGTGCGGCTGGCTTTGTACGACCGTACCAAATCGACCTATGAACAGGCACCTCGATTGCTGGCCCTCACGGCCAGGGGAAACGGCGATTTCTCCACCCCGGCGCAAAAAGTATCAACGCCCCGGGTCAGCTTCGCGATAACAGCCTACGATACCCATTCGGGCTCCACCAACCTGAACGGGATTCACGAAGCGGTTTTATACGACAATGATAAGGCAGTCATCGGCTTCCGGATGAACGAGATCAGCTATAGTGATACCCGTTACCTGAATGCGCATATCGATTATAAAACCAAAGCCAACGGCGGCGCCTACCTGCAGCACCTCAGCGAGCTGCCGGGTTATGAAAACTCGATCTACACGAAGTTTGCCGGCGATGGGGCGCTTGATATTTCCGACGGCCGCGAGCACCGTATTCGCATCGAGGTAAAAGATGCTTACGGCAATACCTCGGTGGCAAATACCACGGTTACCTACGATGGTAAGCCGGTGCAGTTTACCGCGCCAGCGGGCCAGCGTTTTTACCCCGGTATGATGGGGGTGTTTGAATCGCCCGAGTGTGAATTTATATTGGGTGAGCATGCCTTGTACGACAGCGTATCGGTTGCCTACAGCCAGCAGCCCACCAGCCTGCCGCAGGTGGTTTCGGGGTGCCACGGCAACGAATCCCATGAAGATTCGTTGTTGGTACGTATTAAACTGACAAAGGGCCTTACGGCCGAGCTGATCCCGCGCGTGGTGATGCAGCGATTTATCGGTACAAAGAAGGAAGTGATGCCGGTAAGCTGGACAAGCGGATGGGCAACGGGCCGCTTCCGCGATTTCGGCAGCTTTCAGCTGGTGCTCGATACCCTGGCGCCGGTGGTCAAAACCATCGGCTGGAGCGACGGGGCCGACCTCTCAAACGCCGGCCGTATCGTATTTACGGTTGACGATAACCTCGATGAATGGCGGGTGACCCGCACCCTGCTCGACGGGCGGTGGATCCGGTTTGCCAACGACAAGGCAAAAAATTTTATTTACAAGTTCGATGAGCTGTGCGGTCCCGGCGATCACCAGCTGCTGGTCATCGCTTTTGATGTTGCCGGCAACCGCGTCGAAAAACTACTCCGATTCAGCAGATGACCCATTTACAGGCGGGCGATAAGGCCCCGCGATTTACGGCCTTCGACCAGCACGGCAATAAGGTGTCGCTGGCTGATTTCAAAGGGAAAAAGCTGGTGCTTTTTTTCTATCCGCAAGACCTGACGGCTGCCTGCACCACCCAGGCCTGCAACCTGCGCGACCATTATTCGGCCCTGCTGAAAGCAGGTATCGCCGTGGTAGGCGTGAGTCCCGATACCGCCGAAAAACACCTGCAGTTTGAGGCGAAGCACCAGTTGCCTTTTCCGTTGATCACCGATCCTGAACATAAACTGATCGATTTGTACGGTGTTTGGGGCGAGAAGCAGTTGTACGGCCGGAAATACATGGGATTGCATCGTACTACGTTCCTGATCAATGAAAAGGGGGTGATTGAAAAGGTTTTTCTGCGGCCTAAGAACAAGGCGCACGCGGAGGAGATACTGGCCTGGTTGGCGTAACTTGTATGCCTCATGATCCCGTTTTTTGAGAAAATAACCGACACTTTGGAGGCATTGAAGATACCCTATATGCTTTCCGGCAGTGTAGCCATGAGTGTTTATATTGTACCACGGGCCACACGTGATTTCGATTTTGTGATATCACTTTTGCAAAAGGACATCGATCTTTTCGTGCAACAGTTTACAGAGCAATATTATTGTGATAAAGAGGCGGTAAAAGATGCGGTGCAGCAACGTAGCATGTTCAATATAATAGATCCTCTTTCCGGTTTTAAAGCCGATTTTGTTATCCTGAAAGATGAGCCATACCGGCAGGAAGAATTTAGCAGAAGAAAAAAAGTAGCTTTCATGAGCAGGCCCATTTTTCTTGTGTCGCCGGAAGATTTAATTTTGTCAAAGCTGATATGGATACAAGATATTCAATCAACCCAACAGGCAGATGACATCAAAAACCTGTCGGCATTGCCTGATTTGGACTGGGTGTATATTAAAAAATGGATTAACCGGCTTGCGATAAGAACTTTTGATTTACTGCCAGCATGAACGATACTTCAGACAATATAAAAAAACTGCAACTGGAAATCTGGTTATCAAAACCTCCGGGAGAGCGGCTGCGGCAGTTCATGGAGGATAATACAAAGTTATTCCGGTTTTGGGAAGCCGTTCGGAACCAGGTTGACAATAACAAGCAACAACCCCCCGGCAGGTGAAATACCGCATTCGAGAAAACTCTTTCTGGGCAAAGCTGGCGGCTAAAAAGCTTAAATCCGACCAGATGGCCATGGTGCTGGGCCGCACCATTCACCTCTACAATACCGGTCACCGCGAATTTCTGAACAACCGCCGCTGGCTGCGGCATGAGCTGGCGCATATCAGGCAATTCAGCGAACTGGGCTTCTTCGGGTTTCTGTGGCGGTATGCCATCGAATCTATCCGGAAAGGCTACCGGCAAAACCGTTTTGAAGAAGAGGCGCGGGCTGCCGAGTGGGATGATACCCTCGACCAGGCCTATACCTTCGCGCCATCGCGCAAACAGCTCATGGCAGCCACTCCACCGAACCCACCGCAAACCGGTGCTCCAGTGCATCGCGGGTGATGAGCTCGCCCTGGAGGCTCACCCCTTCCACCACGGTCTCAAAAACCCGGTTGCCTTTTTTCAGCCGCACTTTCTCTCCTTTTTTATACAATACCGACTCAAAACCGGCATGCAGCGAAGCCTGCCCGCCGCCAACGAGTTGCTGCCATCTTTTTTCCAGGCAGGCGCATAAAAGCGCTGCTTCACCCAACAGGTTGTGCTCCCGCCCCGTGATCTGCAGCAGACTCACCGGGTTTTTAATAGCCGGATCAAATTGCCGCTGGTTCAGGTTGATCCCCATCCCCACAATGGCAAATTGCCAGCTACCGGCAGCCCACAGGTTCTCGATTAAAATCCCCCCTGCCTTTCTGTCACGCCAGTACAGGTCATTGGGCCATTTGATCCGGGCTTCTTTGCCCACTTTTTCACTGAACCAGTCGTAGACGCCCAGGGCCATGGCCATGCTCAATGCAAAGAGGTCGGAAGGCCCCAGTGCATTGGTTTCCAGCACAATACTCTGCATGATATTGACCCCGTAGGCGGTGATCCATTGCTTGCCGCGTTGCCCTTTTCCGGCGGTTTGCTGCAGGGCGAAGAACACCTCGCCGTGCTGCGCCATCCCCTTTTTCGCCAGGGCCATGGCATAGTTGTTGGAGCTGTCGACCGAGTCTAACACCCGTATTTGATTACCGATCGTCAAAGAGGTCATCTGATTGGGCAAAAGATTGTTATTTTTGAACAGGGCGAATCTAGGATTTTCCCTATCTTATCATCAAAAGAAAGATTATTGGAACCATTGTCTGTATTAGCTAATCGCCAGCGGAGTGGCGTAACCAGGTTAACAAAGAATGCAAAAATCCTCAAATCCATCATAAAGGCGATCCAGGAAAAGAAAGGAGAGCGGATAATAGCGCTCGACCTCCGGAAGATCCAGGAAGCGGTTGCCGATTTTTTCATCATTTGCGAGGCAGGATCAACTACCCAGGTAAAAGCTATTGCCGATTCGGTAGAACACGAGCTTAAAATGGAGCTCGGTGAAATTCCCTACCGGCACGAAGGGCAGCAGGCCGCCCAGTGGATACTGATCGATTATGTAAACGTGGTGGTTCATATAATGCTTCCGGAAACCAGGAAATTTTACCGCCTGGAAGAAATGTGGAGCGATGCACCGATCACCGAATACAAAGGATAAGATTTTTACGTTTATTGAACAAACCAGCGCTCATAAGCATTAGTATCCTTTATAGCTAAATAAAATATGTCACAGGAAGATTACAAACCCGGCGGATTGAACCGGATGAGAACGAGACCCGATGGAAACGGTAATGACCCCCGGAAAGGACCGCGATTCAATATCTATTGGATCTGGGGCGCCCTGGCAGTGATCCTGCTTGGGTTCAACCTCTACAGCGGATTTGCCCCCGACGCCCGCCGCATCAATTTTGACGAATTCAAAACCGAAATGCTGAGCAACGGCGATGTGGATAAAATCGTGCTGATCAGCAACAAAAACCTGGTGCGCGTTTATATCAAGCCCGAAGCCCTCAAAAAAGAATATTACCAGAATAAGCTTCCCAAGGGATTCAATGCGGCCAATGACAAGAGCCCGCAGTTCGAATTCACCATCGCCAAACCCGAGATATTTACCGACGACCTCCGTGATTTCTATACCAAGAACCCTGTGGTGAAGGAAGTGCCGCGTATCGATGAAACCGAGGGCGACTGGCTGGCACCGATCTTCCAGTTCGTGCTGCCGATCTTTATCATTGTACTGATCTGGGTATTGCTGATGCGGAAAATGGGTGGCGGCGCCGGTGGCGGCGCCGGACCCGGCGGTATCTTTAATATCGGTAAATCCAAGGCGCAGCTCTTCGATAAGGGTACCCGCGTGAACATCACATTCAATGATGTGGCCGGGCTCGATGAAGCCAAGGTGGAAGTGATGGAGATCGTCGACTTCCTTAAAAACCCGAAAAAATACACCAACCTCGGGGGTAAGATACCCAAGGGCGCCCTGCTGGTGGGTCCTCCGGGTACCGGTAAGACCCTGCTGGCCAAAGCCATGGCCGGCGAAGCCCAGGTGCCTTTCTTCAGCCTCAGCGGCAGCGATTTCGTTGAAATGTTCGTAGGCGTGGGCGCCAGCCGCGTACGCGACCTCTTTAAACAGGCCCGCGAAAAAGCGCCCTGTATCATCTTTATCGATGAGATCGACGCCATCGGCCGCGCCCGCGGCAAGAATGCCATCATGAGCAACGACGAACGCGAAAGCACCCTCAACCAATTGCTGGTAGAGATGGATGGTTTCAGTGGTGAAAGCGGCATCATTGTGCTGGCGGCCACCAACCGTCCTGATGTGCTCGACAGCGCCCTGCTGCGTCCCGGCCGTTTCGATCGCCAGATCGGTATCGACAAACCCGATGTAAAAGGTCGCGAAGCTATTTTCAAAGTGCACCTCAAACCAATCAAGGTGTCGGAGCTGGTGGATATCCATAAGCTCGCCGAGCAAACCCCCGGTTTCGCCGGCGCCGATATCGCCAACGTGTGTAACGAGGCGGCCCTGATCGCAGCCCGCAAAGGGAAGGAAGCGGTGGATATGAGCGACTTCCAGGACGCCGTAGACCGGGTAATCGGCGGCCTCGAGAAAAAGAACAAGATCATCTCGCCCGACGAGAAAAAGATCATCGCCTACCACGAAGCCGGCCACGCTATCTGCGGATGGTACCTCGAGCATGCCTACCCGCTGCTCAAAGTGACCATTGTACCGCGCGGTACCGCCGCCCTCGGGTATGCCCAGTACACACCGAAAGAACAATACCTGTACAATACCGACCAGCTGATGGACCAGATCTGTATGACCCTGGGCGGGCGTGCAGCCGAAGACATCTTCTTCGGAAAGATCTCTACGGGTGCACAGAACGACCTGCAGCAGATCACCAAGATGGCGTACAGCATGGTTACGGTGTATGGCATGAACGACAAAGTGGGCAATATCAGCTTCTATGATCCGCAACAGGAAAACTCGTTCACCAAGCCTTATTCGGAAGAAACATCCCGTATGATCGACGAGGAAGTGCGCAAGCTGATCGATGCCGCTTACGAACGCACCAAAGAGCTGCTGGAAACCAAGCGCAACGAAGTGGGGCTGCTGGCAGAGCAGCTGCTCGAAAAAGAAGTGCTGTTCCAGAGCGATGTAGAGCAGCTGATCGGAAAACGTCCCTTTGAAGAAAAGAAAACCCTCGATGTTGAAGACGCACCTGTCATAGCATAGCCATGAATGTATCCCCTTCAAAAGAAAACATCTTAAAGAAAATAAGGAAGGCGTTGAGCGAATCAACGCCTCTTCCTTTTTCCAGCAGCGAGGGAACGCAGTCGGTATTTGTACAGTCTGATGAAGACCCCGCGCTCATATTTGCTGAAGCGTTCAGCTCCCTGCAGGGGAAATTTGCTTTCTGTTTGGATGAAAGAGAGCTTGCTGCACAATTGAAAGCATTGATCGCCGAACGTAAATGGGAAAGCATTTATGTGCGCGACAGGAAGATTCGCGGGCAACTCAGGCCATGGGTATCCCGGCCCTTATGCCCGATAGCAGCATGGACAGCCTTAAACACTGCGATGTTTCGGTAACCGGTGCGAATGCCTGGTTGCCCGCACCGGCACCATGGTGCTCAGCGCCGGGCAGGAGAGCGGCCGCACCACCAGCGTGTATGCACCCGTGCATATCTGTATTGCCGGCGCCGGCCAGTTGGTGTATGATGTGCGCGACGGACTAAAATTCCTCAAGGAGAAATACGGCGACAAGATCCCTTCATTGATCAGCTTTGCGACCGGGCCCAGCCGCACCGCCGATATAGAAAAAATGCTGGTGGTGGGCGTGCACGGCCCGAAGGAGGTGTATTGCTTTTTGGTGAACAGCTAGCACTATCTTTGCGGCCATGCAACTGGAGCCGGGAAAAAAAATATATTTTATCTCTGATTTTCACCTCGGGACACCCGGTTTTGATGCCAGCCTGCTGCGTGAAAAAAAAATCGTCCGCTTCCTGGACAAGGCGCAGCGCGACGCCGCCGTTGTTTTTATTGTCGGCGACCTGTTCGATTTCTGGTACGAATACAAAACCGTTGTGCCAAAGGGATATGTGCGTATGCTGGGCAGGATCGCTGCGCTGACCGATGCAGGTATTCCCGTACACTTTTTTGTCGGCAACCACGATATGTGGATGGACGGCTACTTTGAAAAAGAGCTGAACGTGCCGGTCTATTTCGAGCCAAAGGCATTTGAATTCAACGGCAAACAGTTTTTAATAGGGCATGGCGACGGGCTGGGGCCCGGCGATAAAGGTTATAAGTTCATCAAGAAGATTTTCCGCAACCGCTTTTGCCAGTGGTTATTCGGTCTGCTGCATCCCGACTGGGGCATCGGCCTGGCGAATTATTTCAGCCGGCGCAGCCGGGCTATGACCGGTCATGCCGATGAAAAATTCCTGGGTGAAGAGAACGAATGGCTGATCAGCTATTGCAAGGAGGTGCTGCAGACCCGGCACTACGATTATTTTATTTTTGGGCACCGGCACCTGCCTATTGATTTCGCGCTGCCGCAAAACAGCCGGTACATCAACCTGGGCGACTGGATAAAGTACGACAGCTACGGCGAATTTGACGGAGAAACCATGCACTTAAAATATTACCGGGAATGAGGGGCCTGGCATTATTGATTGTATTGCTGATGGGTATTGATGCCGGGGCGCAAACCGATAGCCTGCCCCTGGTGGGCCGTTACGGCAAACAGCTGACCGATTTTGCAGTGGATAACCTGGGCAATATATTCCTGGTAACCGAAGCCGGTGAATTAAAGAAAATAGGCCCGCAGGGCGATTCCATTGCCGTATTCAACGATGTGAAACGATATGGCAGGCTCTATTCGATAGATGTGACCAATCCGCTGAAAGTGCTGTTGTATTACCGCGACTTTGGCACTATTGTAGTGCTGGACCGTTTTTTGAATA
>JASGFZ010000012.1:0-21915 GCA_047605345.1 Flavihumibacter sp.
CGCTTACGGCCCTGTCCAGATCCTACCACGACCGGCATTGGTCGAGTGATATCTGGGTAGGAGCCGCCCTGGGGCATTTTATTACCAAGGGGCTCTATAAAGTGGAAGAATGGAAAAACCGACCCGAACAAAAGCGGGAACTCAGGTTCTGATCAGAACTTCAGTATTTTCAGCCGCACCGTCTCAATGCGGGTGTCAGACACGGCCTTCACCTCAAATTCATAATCGCCGATAATGATGCGGTCCTTGATTTTGGGAATGGTTTCGTGGTGGTGAATGATATAACCCGAAAGCGTTTCCAGCTCGTCCTGTTCGAAGTGGAGGTCATACTTGTTACGGAGATAGTCCAACTCCAGCCGTCCCGAGAAAATATATTCCGTATCGCTGATCTTTTTTTCTTCCAGCTCAACCGTATCGTACTCGTCTTCAATTTCACCGAAGATCTCTTCCAGCAGGTCTTCCATGGTAATGATGCCTGAAGTGCCCCCGAATTCGTCCACTACCCAGGCCATACTCTTACGTTCGCGGCTGAACTTGTTGATCAGGTCAGTGGCATTCATGCTTTCGGGCACGGCCGGAATCGGCAGCATGACAGAGCGGATATCGGCCGGTTGCTTAAACATAGCCAGCTGGTGTATATAACCCAGGATATGATCAATATTACCCTCGTACACCACCAGGCGGCTCAGTTTGGTTTCGGCAAACCTGGCCAGTACGGCTTCCATAGATGCGTTCACGTCTATACCCTCGATCTCTTTCCGCGGAATCAGGCACTGGCGAACTTTCACAGCCGAAAGCGACAATGCATTCTCAAAAAGATTGGGACTGTTGTCGCTTCCTTCGGTGTCTTTGTCGCTGCCGCTTTGCTGGTGAAACACCTCGAGATCGGCCCGCACAAATGCCTCGCGGCGCTCGCTCAAGCGAATATTGAACAGGTATTTCAGGATCCACTCGGCAATGGAAACAAAGGCCAGCGCAATGGGCAGGAACAACTGGTAGAAAAAATTCATGGTGCCGGCCACGAAGTTGCTCAACAGCCACTCATTCCGGGCGCGGAAAACAGCCCGCGGAACAAATTCGCCCAGTATCAGGAAGATCAGGGAAGCCAGCGCTATTTCAACAAACAGGTGAATGAGATTGGCATAAGCTATCGGCACCCCCTGCTTTTCCACCCACCGCCAAACCGGTTCCAGGAAACTGCCGATCATCAGGCCGTACACCACCAGGAAAATATTGAAGCCGATCAATACCACGCCGATAAAATTCGAGGGCTTGTCGAGGAACTGGCTGACCAGCAAACCGCCCGTTTTACCCTGCTTTTTGCGCAGCTCCACCGAAAGCCGGTTAATGGTAGAAAAAGCTGCCTGCACGCCCGCGAAAAAACCCGTGAGCAACAGAAAGAGGATGATCAATCCGAAGGAATTGATGTTTTGCGACATGAATACGAATATAATGGATTTTGGATACTGCGTACGATCAGGCCGGCCGCGACAGGAAGGCGAAAACCAGGTCGTTGGCCTCTTTTTGGGCCTTTTCGAGATGGTCGTTTACAATAACATGGTCGAAATGGTTTTTAAACGAAATTTCGTAGCTGGCTTTGTTGACGCGGGCGGCCAGGCTTTCTTCCGTTTCTGTTCCCCGGCTTTGAAGGCGCCGCTTCAGCTCATCCACATGGGGCGGCTCAATAAAAATGGAGATGGTATTGTGCGGGTATTGTTTCTGCACGTGAATGGCGCCTTTGACGTCAATGTCCAGGATGGGCACCTGTTTGTTCGCCCAGATCCTTTCCATTTCCGATTTCAGGGTGCCGTAATATTTTCCCTGGTACACCATTTCCCATTCCATAAAATCATTTTTACGGATATGCTCCTGGAATTCGGCTTCAGACATGAAATAATAATCCCGTCCGTTTTGTTCATCGCCCCGCGGCTGCCGGGTGGCAGCTGAAATGGAAAAGGTCAGCTGCGGATAGGTGTCGATCAGGTAACGGGTGATCGATGTTTTGCCCGCACCGGAAGGGGCCGTAATAACAATGATTTTCTTATTGGTGTATAACATCAGGTGCGTTTAATATCGGCGCCCAGCGCCAGCAGCCGCTGGTCGATATACTGGTAACCACGGTCGATCTGTTCGATATTCTGGATAGTGCTTTTGCCTTCTGCACTCAGGGCGGCGATCAGCAGCGATACGCCGGCCCTGATATCGGGGCTCGACATGCTGATGCCGCGCAAACGCTGCTCCCGGCCCAGCCCGATAACCGCCGCCCGGTGCGGATCGCATAAAATGATCTGGGCGCCCATGTCGATCAGCTTATCCACAAAAAAGAGCCGGCTTTCAAACATTTTCTGGTGTACCAGCACCGAACCGCGGGCCTGGGTGGCCACTACCAGCACGATGCTCAGCAGGTCGGGGGTAAAACCCGGCCAGGGATGATCGGAAACGGTCAGCACCGACCCGTCGAGAAAGGTCTGGATTTCATATACGTCCTGCTCAGGCACCACAATATCATCGCCCTCGAATACCATCCTGATGCCCAGCTGTTTGAATTTGTCGGGGATGATGCCCAGGTGTTCGATACCGGCGCCCTGGATGCGTATATGACTCTGGGTCATAGCGGCCAGGCCGATAAACGATCCTACTTCGATCATATCGGGCAGCATTTCATGACGGGTGCCGCCGAGGCTGTCTACGCCTTCGATCACCAGCAGGTTGCTGCCAACACCACTGATTTTTGCACCCATCCTGATCAGCATCCTGCACAGCTGCTGCAGGTAAGGCTCGCAGGCGGCGTTATAAATGGTGGTGGTGCCCTTCGCCATTACGGCTGCCATCACTATATTGGCGGTGCCGGTAACAGAAGGTTCATCGAGCAGCATATAGGTACCCTGCAGGTTGCTGGCATCGAGCTGGAAAAACCCGTCTTCGGGATGGTAATCAAACCGGGCGCCCAGCTTTTCGAACCCGATGATATGGGTATCAAGGCGCCGGCGCCCGATCTTGTCCCCGCCGGGTTTGGGAATAAAAGCCGTTTTGAAACGGGCCAGCAGGGGGCCGGCCAGCATCACCGAACCACGCAGGCGGCCGCTTTTCTTCCGGAAGGCAGGCGACTGCAGGTAGTCGATCTGTATATTATCAGCTTTGAAGATGGCGGTGTGCCGGTCAATCCTTTGCACCGAAACGCCCATATCGGCCAGCAGCTCGATCAGCAGGTTTACATCCAGTATATCGGGAATATTACCGATCACCATTTCTTCGGGCGTCAGCAATACCGCGCTCAGGATTTGCAGGGCTTCGTTTTTGGCGCCCTGCGGAATAATGGTGCCCGACAGTTTCCTGCCGCCCCTTACTTCGAAACTATTCACTTGAAACGTTTCTTGTTGAACTTGTTGTTGCGGTTACCGCCGTTGTTATTGCGGTTATCGTTGTTGCGATTGCCGCCGCCGCCGTTGTTGTTATTGTTGTTCCGCTGCTGGAATTTTTGCGGGCGCTTGCCGCCGTTATTACCGCGGAAATCGCGCTGGTTGTCGTTCTGGCGGAAAGCTTTTACATAAGGGGTGTTGGTGAACTCGAGCTGACCCCTTGTCATATTGCTCAGCTCGCCCTGTATCGCATCATCATGTACGATTTCTTTGTGCCAGTTGCTGTAGGCCAGCTTCATGTAGTAGGCGACCGCATTGGCAAGCCCCTGTTTTTTCTCGGGGTTTTCCTCTTTCAGGGCTTTGTTGATCACCGTTTCCAGGTTGCGGCCCAGGTGCGAAAACCGCGGATACCCTTTGGGATAAGGCAGGGGTGCGGGTCTTGCTTTCAGGGTTTCGGCCGTGGGAATCGGGTAGGGCGATTCCACTTCCAGTTGAAAATCGGAGATCAGGAACAGGTGATCCCAGAGCATATGCCTGAAGTCCTCTACGTTTTTCAGGTGGGGATTCAGAAAGCCCATGAGCTCAATCACGGTGCGCGCATTTCTCTGGCGCTTGTCTTTGTCGTCAACCGTAAGGGTATGTTCAATCATCCGCTGGATATGGCGGCCATATTCCCGCATGATGAGATGATTTCTCGAAGTATTATATTCCATTCGTTGGATTTGCGTCTTTGCAAATGTACAGCAGGCATTCAGGAAAAAGAAGCAATTTGCAGCCTGTCTTGATCACCATGCCCGCAATCGTTTATTATATCGATCCTTTTTTGGCCGAACACCTCTCGCACGAGCAGGAGATGTTGTCCAATGCCCTGGGTGAGCTGGCTGCCAGCCTCCCGGCCTTTCAACACTACATATTAAGCTTTTTTCCGCAATTGGAAGTGGAAGCCGATCCCAACCTGCACCTGCTGCAGCTGGTGGTACCCAAAATATCGCTTCGCAGCCATGCCGCCAACAAGGCGAGGGCCTTTACCCGGTGGAAGGGCGATCGCCGGGATGTTTTGCTGGTGCAGTTCTCGGCTGCCGAATGGCTGGACGCCACGGGCGCCCAAACCCTGCTGATCAGCACGGCTGCTGATATGCTGTCGCCCGCTGCCGGTAAAACCCGCTGGGCTTCGGCCGGGGCGCTGGTTGTTCCTTTTGAGCAGGACCGCCTGCTGCTGCTGGATAAAATGCCGGCGCTTGCCGGGCAGCTATCCGTCGTATTACCGGCCCTCGAAGAAAAAGTGGAGTCGCTCGGCTGGGCCGGCCAGGAGCAGGTAAAGCTCAAATATTCCGGTGGCCGCGATTATTTGCTGTATATCGGTCCGTTAACCGAAGCGGCAGGCGTTATACACCTGATGAAGGCCTATTCGCTGTTCAAGAACTGGCTGCTCACGGGCATGCCGCTGGTACTGGCCGGTACCGCCACCGAAGACACACCGCACCTGGAAAAGCTGATCTCGACCTATAAGTATAAAAACGACGTGTTTCTGTACACCGAAACCGACACCGCCGACCAGCAAAGCCTGGCAGCCGGCGCGTATATGCTGGTCCTTCCCCGGGCAACCGACCATTATTACCCGGTTGAATGGGCGTTCAGCGCCGGTACCGCGGTAGTGGCTGCCGACGACCTGCGGCTGCGCGAATGGGCGGGTTCGGCTGCCGACCTGGCCGATCCCGCCGATATCAACCTGCTGGCCAACAGCATGATGGTATTGTATAAAAACGAAGAAAGCCGCAGCCGGCTGATCGAAAAAGGTCGCGAAAGAGCCGAAGAATTGTCGCGCGAAAAAACGCTGGCTGCCTATGCGGCTGTTATTCAGCGGCTTCTGCCCGAGAATGGTTAATTTTGCTGCACAATAGCCCCTTATGCAGGAATCGCGCATTACGATCGATGTTCAACTTGATCCCGATAAAGTACCTTCCCAGATCAGCTGGCAGGCCAGCAGCAGCACCGCCGAAGAAGCACAAAAGGCCAAGGCCATGTTGCTTGCTTTTTGGGACAATGCAGAGAAAACAGCCCTCCGCATCGACCTGTGGACCAAAGACATGATGGTAGATGAAATGGCCGATTTTTACTACCAGACCCTCATGACCATGGCCGATACCTTTTTGCGCGCCACCCGCAACGAAACCCTGGTGAAAGAAATGAAAGACTTTGCAAAAGGCTTTTACGCCAGGTTCAGGGAGCAACAGCTGAAAGAAAACGCCGCCAAATAAACAAGAAGCATATGTCACTCGAAGAAAAAATAATGGCTGAAATGAAAGAAGCCATGAAAGCCAAAAATGAACCGGTTTTACGTGGTCTGCGCGCCATTAAGGCCGAGATCATCAAAGCGAAAACAGAACCCGGTGCCAATGGCCAGGTAACGGAAGAAGCCGAGGGAAAGCTATTGCAGAAAATGGTGAAACAACGCCGCGATTCACTGGCTATTTTCCAGCAGCAGAACCGGACCGACCTCGCCACAAAGGAAGAAGAGGAGATTGCGGTCATTGAAAAATTCCTGCCCAAACAGCTGGATGAAGCCAGCCTGAAAGCGGCCCTGGAAGCGATCATCGCCGAACTGGGCGCAAAAGTTCCGGGCGACCTGGGTAAGGTAATGGGCGTGGCCAGCAAAAAACTCGCCGGCCAGGCCGACGGCAAGGCGATCAGCGCGCAGGTAAAATCATTATTGGGAAGCTGATGCTGATAGATATCATTACGATCGGGCTGTTGCTGATGGCGCTGTATAAAGGTTGGCGCCGCGGACTGATCGTAGCCGTTTTATCGTTTCTGGCCCTGGTGCTGGGTGTGATTGCCGCCCTCAAACTGAGCGCGGTAACTGCCCGGTGGCTGGAAGGCACGGTAAATGTTTCGGCCAAGTGGATGCCGGTGCTGGCTTTTTTGCTGGTATTTATTGTGGTGGTGGTGCTGGTGAACCTTATCGCCCGGCTGCTGGAGCATACGGCCGAATGCTGCTGCTGGGCGGACTGAACAAAGTAGGCGGTATTTTATTATATAGTCTGGGGTACATGATTTGCTGGAGCATCCTGTTGTTCTATATTGGAAAAACCAATATAGTGAAGCCCGAAACCCTGGATAATTCATTCAGTTATTCATTCATCGCTCCCTGGGGGCCACGCATTACAGAGGCAATAGGGAGCAAGGTGCCGGCGTTGAAAGACATGTTTGCCGATCTCAGTCGATTTTTTGGACTATTTTAGCATATCATTGGCGTATATTTTTGAGAACAGATGCAGTACGAGATCAAACAGATTGATAAATTCAGGTATATCGAAGAAGGGGAAGGTGAACCATTGGTGTTATTGCACGGCCTGTTTGGCGCCCTGAGCAATTTTCGCGACCTGATCGAATATTTCCGGAACCATTATAAAGTGGTGGTTCCCATGCTGCCCCTGTTTGACCTGGATATTCTGCATACCTCGGTAAGCGGGCTGGAGAAATTTGTTCATAAATTCATAGAAGCCAAAGACTTACGAAATATTCACCTGCTGGGTAATTCGCTGGGCGGCCATGTGGCCCTGGTGCATGTGCTGAAACACCCCGAGCGCATCCGCAGCCTGATCCTGACCGGCAGCTCCGGCCTTTTTGAGAACGGAATGGGCGATACCTACCCCAAACGCGGTGATTATGAATATATTAAAAATAAAACGGAACTGACCTTTTACGACCCCAAAATGGCCACCAAAGAACTGGTGGATGAAGTGTACGGGATCACGACCAGCCGTTTGAAAGTCATCAAGATCATTGCCCTGGCGAAAAGTGCCATCCGGAACAACCTGGGCGAGGAGCTGAGCCAGATCAAACAGCCCACCCTGCTGGTTTGGGGCAACAACGATACCATAACCCCGCCTTTTGTGGGCAGGGAGTTCAATAAGCTCATACCCAACAGCGAGCTGTATTTTATTGACCATTGCGGCCATGCACCCATGATGGAGGTGCCGGATGAATTCAACCGGATACTGCATAAATTTCTGACAAAACTCAACGAACCCGCAGCGGTCGCCTGAGTTTGGACGTCTATAGATCAAATTATTGGCTGTGATCAACAAGGAACTCATTTCTGCGTCCCTGCCGGTACTGTCGCCGAAAGACCCGGTTTACCGGGCCCTTCAGCTGATGGATGACACCCATATGGCCCAGCTGCCGGTGGTGGATGAAGAGCGGTACATTGGCCTGGTGGCCGAAAACGACCTCCGGCGGGCGACGATAGCCTGCTGCTGGAAACGCTACCGAAAATCAGCTGCGGGTGGCCCCCAACAGCCATTTTACCGATGCGGTGCAAATGGCCAGTGAATATGGTTTGGACATGGTGCCGGTAGCGAAAACGACGGGAACTGGGTAGGCGCCATCGCTGCGGCCGACCTGCTTCGGTTTACCGGGCATATGATCGGCGCCGATGAGCCGGGCGGCATCATTGTACTGGAAATGGAAAAACAGCATTTCGCTTTCTCAGAAATATATAAGCTGGTTGAAACCAATGATGCGCAAATCACACAGCTTAATACTTATTTCGACAATAGCCAGGGCAGCTTTTTCGTTACCCTTAAGCTGAACAAGATGGAGTTGTCAGATATCATCGCCACCTTTCAGCGGTATGAATACCAGGTAAGGTATTATTTTGGTGAAGAGCAGTATGAGAACGAGTTGCGCAACAACTACGATCACCTGATGAATTACCTCAATCTCTAAAAATAATATTCCCCTGGCTGGCATTCTTGTTGTTAAACCTGTATTTTCATTGCCACCCCGGTGTGAATGCGAAATTGGAAGTACATAACCGTTCTGGTTGCAGGCTGTTTTGCTGTTGTGTCTAGATCATATTGCCAGGCTGCACTTCAGCTGGGTGCGCAGCAGGCGCTGGCGCCTCTTTTACTGGCAGCCGGTGCGGCACCTTCCGTAAGCGATACCAACGCGCGCGGAAAATTCCGGATTGGTGAGATATTCATCACCGGTAATAAGAAAAGCAAAGATTTTATCATTAAGCGCGAGCTCCCTTTTGCCGAGGGCGATTCCATACGGCTCGATGAGCTGGTAGAAAAATTCAGGGTCGGCCGGCAGCAGCTGGTGAATACCCGCCTTTTCAACGATGTGGTTATTTCTCTCAAGGCATTCAGGGGATACACCGTGGATGTGCAGATAGACCTCAAAGAAAGGTGGTATATTTTCCCCATACCTTATTTTAAGCCGGTTGACCGCAACCTGCAAACATGGGCCGATAAAGGCTATAGCCTCAGCCGGCTGGACCTGGGAGCCAAATTCACCTATTACAATACCACCGGCCGCAATGACCGGCTGCGGCTTTGGCTCATAACCGGTTATTCGCGGGCCGTACAGGCCAGCTACGACCAGCCTTTTGCGTTCAAAGACAAGTCGCTGAAACACGGTTACGGCATTAATTTCAGCTACAACGCGCAAAAGGGTAAACGCATAACAACGAATAAACAGTTTTTTTGCGGCCGATTCGATTCCGCACGCCAACAAGTTTTTACAGGAAGTTACAATGCTTCCCTCAGCTATACCTACCGGCCGCACCTCCGCACCCGCCCTGGTGCGGCTGGGCATTACATTGTGCGGATCGACAGTGCCGTATGGCGCGCCAATCCCACCTACCTGACCGCTAACCGGAAGCTGAAAACAGTGTTCCCCGAATTCCTATGCGGTGAATTATGTCAATACCGATTATGCCCCCTACCCGCTGCGGGGGCGGATGGGAGAGCTGACCGTTTCGCGGCTGGGATTTGGCGGAACTTGGCGTTTGGTCGCTGGCGGCAAAAGGAACACAATCGTGGGACCTGGGAAAAAATTCTCGTTTACCTTCAGGCCAACGGCACCCTGAAACTGCCCTTTGACCAACCCTATACGCAGCAACGGTTGTTCGGCTACGGCGATTTTTACCTGCGGGGCATGGAAAAATATGTGGTAGACGGGGTGGCTGCCCTGCTGGTGCGCAACACCCTGCGCAGGGAGCTGCTTAACTTCACGATTGGTTTGCCGGTGCGCAGCCAGAGCCACGACCGGATACCCTTCCGTATCTACGCCAAAACATATACAGATGCCGGATATGCATATAGTAAAAATTACCCCGACAACTCGCTGGTTAACAAGATGATGTACTCTGTGGGCGCGGGCGTGGACGTGGTAACCCTGTACGATGTGGTGATGCGTTTCGAATACGGCTATAATATGATGGGGCAGGGTGGTCTTTTCTTTCATTTTAAGAATGATTTTTAACTTTGCTGCACAATGAGAGTGGCTATATACAGCAGGGTAATAGACCAGGTTAACCATACCGAAATTCATTCCCTGATCTCGGCCCTGGCCGAAAACAAGATCGAACCGGTGATCTACCAGCCTTTTTTTGAGCAGCTGCACGATTCGGTACGCTCGCAACTGAATGGCATGAGCACCTTTTCTTCCAGCGATGAGCTCGACGAAACCATTGAATTTATCATCAGCCTGGGCGGCGACGGCACCCTGCTTGACACGGTTACCCTGATCCGCAACAAAAAAATCGCCATACTCGGCATCAATTTCGGGCGCCTGGGTTTTTTGGCCAGCATCAGCCGCGAAGAAATGAAAACGGCGGTAGCCAGCCTGAAGAGCCGCAGTTTTGTGATCGACGCCCGGTCGCTTATTCACCTGGATGCCGATCGCGCTCTTTTTGAAACGCCCTATGCGCTGAATGAATTTGCGATTCACAAAACCGATACGTCGCCTATGATCAAGATACATACCTACCTGAACGGCGAGTTCCTGAATACCTATTGGGCCGACGGCCTGATTGTGAGCACGCCAACGGGGTCTACCGGTTATTCGCTGAGCTGCGGCGGCCCCATCGTGTTTCCCGAATCGGGCAGTTTTGTGATCACCCCCGTAGCGCCCCATAACCTGAACGTACGGCCGATTGTGGTACCCGACGACAATATCATCTCTTTTGAAGTGGAAGGCCGGGCCGACCATTTTATATGTGCGCTCGACAGCCGGCGCGAACTGGTACAACGGAATATCCAGCTGGCGGTTCGCCGGGAAGCGTTCGACATCAGTATTTTACGGTTGAACGAAAATAATTTCCTTTCCACGCTGAGAAAAAAGCTGTCGTGGGGACTAGACACACGTAATTAGCGTTCTTTTATAAGTTATGGCAAACGGAACCGTTTTAATCCCCCGTTTTTAGAACTATATTGCAACCATGAAGAAGCTTATCGGGCTGCTCTGCCTCCTCGCCACTATCCATACCAACCTGAAAGCACAGATGGAATCGGTTGTTTTTTCCGGTGAGTTTGGGTTTTCGCTTGGCGCTGCACATTATTTTGGCGACCTGAATCCAAAAGCGCATTTCAACCGGCCCAAGCTGGCGGTAGGCGCTTTTTTCAGAAAACAGTTCGGTAATTATATCGCTGTCCGGGTACAGGGACAGTTTGCGCAGGTGGGGTATGCCGATAAATACTATTCCGACAACGAGTTTCAGCGCCTGCGGAACCTCAGCTTTAATTCCACTATCTGGGAACTGGGTTTACAGGGCGATTTCAACTTTTTTAAATTCATTCCCGGTACCGAAGAGTACCGGTTTACCCCTTATGTTACCCTGGGCGCCAGCATTTTCAGCTATGACCCCTATGCATACCTGAATGGCACTAAATACTACCTGAGGCCCCTGGGAACCGAAGGCCAGGGTACCGCTGCCTACCCCGACCGCAAACCGTATGGAAGCATGGCTTTTGCCGTTCCCTTTGGTGTAGGCATCAAATACGCGATCAACCAGAAGGTCAATATCGGGTTTGAAGTGCTTCACCGCTTCACCAACACCGATTACCTCGACGACGTAAGCACTACCTATGTGGGTGCTGATAAATTCCCCAATTTGCCCGACGGCCTGCAGTCTGCCGCCGGATTGTTACAGGACCGCAGCTACGAAGTGACCGCCACACCCATCGGCATCGAAGGCCGCCAGCGCGGCTATGCCAAACAAAAAGACCAGTTTACCACCGCCCAGGTAACCGTCAGCTTCAACCTGACCAGCTATCGCTGCCCCACGGCGAAACTGTAAAACGGTTTATGGTTTATGGTCTGTGGTTTATGGTTGCTGCCGCGTGCGGGGTGGCGGGAGAACCCCGGCTTCCCCTCCCATGTATTGGTGAAGTTCCTGCCCGCAGCGACCCAACTAGAAACCACAGACCATAAACCATAAACTTTCATTAGTTTTGCCCCCTGAAAAAAACACGCATGTCGGCCTTGAAGGCGGAAATAGATCTGAAAAAATTGCCCAGGCATATTGCCATCATTATGGATGGGAATGGCCGGTGGGCGCAGGAAAAGGGACAGGATCGCCTTTTTGGCCATTATCATGCGGTGGAAAGTGTACGTGATGTGGTAGAGGGCTGTGCCGAGCTGGGGGTGGGGTACCTCACCCTGTATGCGTTTAGCACAGAAAACTGGGACCGGCCCGAGCAGGAGGTAAACGGACTGATGGAACTGCTGGTGAATACCATCAGGCAGGAGGTGCCGACCCTGAACAAGAACAATATCAGGCTGCATGTGATCGGCGATACGGGTATGCTGCCCGAAAGCGCCCGGGCTGCCCTGAAAGAAGCGATCGACCTGACCGGCGCCAATACCGGCCTGAACCTGGTGCTGGCCCTGAGCTACAGCAGCCGCTGGGAACTGGTAGAGGCGGTTAAGCAGATCGGCCGGGATGTAAAGGCCGGTAAGCTGGACCCCGGCGCCATTACGCAGGAAATCCTCCAACAATACCTTTGTACCAGCGATTTTCCTGATCCGGAGCTGATGATCCGCACCAGCGGGGAATTCAGGATCAGCAATTTTTTGCTCTACCAGCTTGCCTATGCCGAACTCTATTTTACGGGCGTACGCTGGCCCGATTTCCGGAAAGAAAACCTGTATGAAGCTATCCTTGACTTCCAAAAACGGGAGCGACGGTTCGGCAAAACCAGTGCGCAGGTGCAAAACACCACCCTTTAACAAAGCTTTTTAAACTATCCGCTTAATTTGCCTACTTTATAAAACCGCCTGATGCTCCGAAGATTACCCGTTGTCGCCTTACTGCTGCTTATGATCGGACTGAAAGCCAATGCGCAACAACCTGATACTTTACCCCAAATCACCGATCCGGAACTGCAGGCCGTGATGAATGCCAAAAACCCGAAAGAATACACTATTGCGGGAATACAGGTAACAGGTACAAAGTACCGTGATGAAACGCTGTTGTTGTCGATTTCAGGATTAACTGTTGGTGAAAAAATTGTTTTACCCGGGGGCGACAATATCAGCAAAGCAATACTTAACCTCTGGAAACAGAAGCTGTTTTCAGACATACAGATTTTTTTCACCCGCGTGGAAGGCACCAACCTGTACCTGGAAATCCAGGTGGTGGAACGACCCAGCCTGTCGAGTTACTCTTTCAAAGGCATACGCAAATCGGAGCAGGAAGACCTTGACAAAAAAACAGGCCTGGTGAAAGGCCGCGTCATCACCGAAAACATGAAACGGAATGCGGTGATGAATATCGAAAAATATTACAGTGAAAAAGGTTTCAGGGGCGCCACCGTGCAGATTGTTGAAAAGTCTGATCCTTCATTCGTCAATACCCAGCAGCTCATCTTTAATGTGACCAAGGGCAGTAAGGTACGCATCAACAATATCAATTTCTTCGGTAACGAACAGGTTAGTTCGGCCAAGCTGAAAAGGCAGATGAAGGGCACCAAAGAAACTTCTCGTCTCACGCTTTATCCTGAAAAAGATTCCAGCAGCTTCGGTGTGGTGAAACGCCCCGACTTTTCCGAGTACATCCGCGATTATGGTTACCTGTCGCCCACCAAAACCCTCAGCTACCTGGATCCCTGGTTCCGCTTCAAATTATTCAGCTCGGCCAAATACAATGAAACCAAGTATGCCGAAGACAAGGACAAAGTGGTTGAATATTATAACTCTGTAGGGTACCGCGATGCCGGCATTATAAAAGACACATTATACCACAACGAGAAAGGCAATCTTAACATCGAGATAAAAGTAGATGAAGGCCGCAAGTATTATTTCGGCGATATCTCCTGGAAGGGTAATACCAAGTACAGCGATTCTATTCTTACCCTGATGCTGGGTATTAAGAAAGGAGATGTTTATAACCAGGAAACGCTGAATAAAAAACTCCGGATGTCACAGGAAGGCGGTGATATCAGCGGTTATTATATGGACGACGGTTACCTGTTCTTTTCGGTTGAGCCGGTAGAAACAAGGGTGTATAATGATACCATCGACTTTGAGATCAGGATGCGTGAAGGCCCGCAGGCGACCATCAAAAACGTTAATATTTCCGGGAACGATAAGACCAAGGAATACGTGATCCGCCGCGAGCTGCGCACCATACCCGGCGAAAAATTCAGCAGAACCGATCTGATCCGTTCCAATCGTGAAATTGCCAACCTGGGTTATTTCAACCAGGAGAAGATCGATATCAACCCCGTGCCCAACCCCGACGATGGTACGGTAGACATCAATTACAAGGTAGAGGAGAAATCGAACGACCAGCTTGAATTGTCTGCCGGCTGGGGCGGTAATATCGGGTTGACGGGTACGCTGGGCGTAACCTTCAATAACTTCTCGATCAGGAATATTTTCAACAGAGAAACCTGGGATCCCCTGCCCACGGGCGACGGCCAGAAACTGAGTGTGCGGGTGCAGAGCAACGGGCGGCAGTTCCGTTCGTATAACTTTTCGTTCACCGAGCCCTGGCTGGGAGGAAAACGCCGCAATTCCTTTACCGTAAGCTTTTACAGCACGCGTTTTGCCAATGCCTACAACCCTTATACGGGTTATTACGACCGCAAGGCCGGCGACACCTCCTTCCTGCGTACACTGGGTGTGTCTATTGCGCTGGGTAAACAGCTTCACTGGCCCGACGACTATTTCACCCTTGTGTATTCGCTCAACCTGACGCAATACAAACTGCAAAACTATCCCAACCTTTTCCCGGGGTTGAACAATACAACGGCGCATAATATCAGTTTGAAGCTTGCCCTGAACCGCTCGTCGATCGACGTGCCTATCTATCCCAAATTCGGTTCAAATTTCATGATGAGCGTACAGGCAACGCCACCGTATTCGTTGTTTGATCCGAGCCGCGTTAATTCGAAAAACCCGTATGAGTTACCGGAATTCCACAAATGGCGCTTGTCGGGTGAGGTATATGTGCCGATCGGTAAACCCATGGGCGCCGATCGCAGCAAGCAGTTTGTGTTCAAGGCCGCAGCCAAATACGGTTTTATGGGAAGGTATAACTCGAAACTGGGCTTCTCGCCGTTTGAAAGATTCCAGGTGGGTGATGCAGGCCTCACCAATAACTTCGGCCTGCTGGGCTACGATATCATTGCCCACCGCGGTTACCCGGTGTACGACAACTCAGACCCTTCGGTTAACCCCGATAAGTCGTCGGCCAGCCAGTTCTTTACCATCTTCAACAAGTACACGATGGAGCTGCGTTATCCGTTCTCGACCAACCCGAACAGCACCATTTACGGATTGGCATTTTTCGAAGCGGCCAATGGCTGGTATGATTATAAAGACTACAATCCCTTCCGCCTGCGTCGCAGCGCCGGCCTGGGTATGCGCTTCTTCCTGCCGATGTTCGGCCTGCTCGGTTTCGATTATGGTATCGGATTTGACAGAATGACGCCGGGCGGCCGGTTGCGCGATGCAGCAAAATTCACCTTCATGCTCGGCTTCGAGCCCGAATAGGAAATCGTCATCAAAAAAGTATAACATGAAAAAATTAATAACCTTACTCTCATTCGCGCTGCTGGCAGCGGTGGCTGTGCAGGCGCAGCGCTATGCGATTGTAGACACCCGGTACATTCTCGATAAAATGCCCGAATACAAAGAGGCGCAAACCAGGCTCGATAAAATAAGCCAGGACTGGCAAAAAGAGATCGACGCCAAACAGACGGCCCTCGACAAAATGTATAAAGATTATGAAGCAGAACAGGTTATGCTGAGCGAAGAGTTGCGTAAGAAAAGAGAAGATGAGATTTTTGTACGTGAAAAAGAGGTGCGTGACCTGCAGCGCAAGCGGTTCGGCTTTGAGGGCGACCTGTTCAAACAGCGCCAGGAACTCGTAAAACCTGTACAGGACAAGGTTTATACGGCTATCCAGAAAATTGCTGCAGCACGGATGTACGACTTTATTTTGGACAAAAGTGAAGGAATTACTGTTATATTTGCCGACCCTAAACTCGACAAGAGTGAAGATGTACTCAGGGAGCTCGGTGTTAAATAAGCCCCAAAAAGGTAGAAAAAAAGCAACGTAAACCCCTACTAAAACAACTTAAGTAACAAACAAAAGCATGAAAAAGGTTTTATCAATTTTGATGGCAGCTGTTGGTCTGGTGATGGTTAGCAGCAGCGCAAATGCACAGGCCAAGATCGGTTATATCAGCTTTAATGAGGTTGTAAGCCTGATGCCGGAAGCCAAAAAAGCCGATTCAACCCTGAATCAATTTCGCGATGCACTGATCGCTTCTGCACAGGACAAGGAAAATGCGCTGAACGAAGCGATCCAGAAGTTCAATAAAGATTCCACTACGATGGCGGCTGCCGTGAAAGATGTAAAACGCAAAGATCTCCAGGCCAAGCTGCAGGAACTGCAGGGTGAAGAGCAGCGTATTCAGCAGGAGCTGCAAAAAAAGCAGGAAGAGCTGAGCGGCCCCATTCAAAAGAAAGCGATGGAAGCGGTAAACGCCGTTGCAAAAGAAGCAGGTTATACGTATGTACTGCCGAAAGAATACCTGATCGTTTCTCCGCCTGCTGATGACATTCTTCCGCTGGTAAAAAAGAAATTAGGTCTGAAATAATTCATATTACTTTTTAAGGCTCAACACGAACGCCGGGATAGCATCCCGGCGTTTGTTGTTTATTTCGGCTATTCTGGATTTCATTGTAAGTTGCAGCTTCAACCAGTAGTTTGAACGATGCCAGCTTCGTATGCACCAATAGGGATTTTTGATTCCGGTTATGGCGGTCTTACGGTGATGAAAGATATTGTGGAGAGACTGCCTGCGCATGATTTTATTTACCTGGGCGATAATGCGCGCGCGCCTTATGGGAACCGCAGCTTCGATACCGTGTACCGGTACACCTGGCAGGCCGTGGAATGGTTTTTTGACCAGGGCTGTCCGCTGGTGGTGCTGGCCTGTAATACCGCTTCGGCCAAGGCGCTGCGAAACATCCAGCAGCAGGACCTGCCGCGGGTAGCGCCCGACCGGCGCGTATTGGGTGTGATCAGGCCTACTACCGAAGTGGTGGGTAATTATTCCCTCACGGGGCAATTGGGGTTGCTGGCCACGGCGGGCACCGTGGCTTCCGATTCGTATGCGATTGAGCTGGAGAAGTTTTTCCCCGAAGTGGATCTTTACCAGGAAGCCTGCCCCATGTGGGTGCCGCTGGTCGAGAACAACGAGCACCTGAAGCCGGGGGCCGATTACTTTATAAAACAGCATATCGACCGCCTGCTGGCCCGGCAGCCTGCCATCGACACCATTTTGCTGGCCTGTACCCATTACCCCCTGCTGGAAGAAAAGATCATGCAGTTTCTTCCCAAGGGCATCCGGCTGATTTCACAGGGCCCGCTGGTAGCCGTTGGCCTTGCCGATTACCTGTACCGCCATGCCGAAATGGAAGCACGGATTAGTAAAAACGGGCACCTCTCCTTTTTTACGACCGATGATCCCCTTGATTTTCAACGCCGTTCCGCCATTTTCTTTGGTCGTTCCGTCAGCGCCGAAAAGATAGAGCTCGCCTGAAATCTACCTTTTTGACTTTTTAGTTTTGACTTTTTACTTTACCTTCGCGTTCCCTTTCACGACACTGCCGGGTATGGTACCCCGGTGTGAAATTTCAACAGCCGGTTCTCCACGGTTGTACATTTTTAAGAGGGTTTTAAAAAACGATTTAAAATGAAAAGAACATTTCAACCGCACCGCCGCCGCCGTAAAACCGTTCACGGTTTCCGTAAGCGTATGCAAACCGCCAATGGCCGTAAGGTGCTGGCCAGCCGCCGTGCAAAGGGCCGCAAGAAACTGACTGTTTCTTCTGAAAGCAAGCTGAAGTAAACGTTCGGGAGCAATCCCGGGTCTGAAAATAATTAATAGCTCCCGCCGCCAGGCAGGAGCTATTTTTGTTGGTTACAAGATGCAGACAAATAACAGGCTGCCCGCTGCCGGGCGGTTGAAACACAGGAAGCTGATCGATGCCTTGTTCAGCGGCGGGCAGAAATTTTCTGCCAGTCCTTACCGTGTGTACTTTACTGTACAGCCAGCCACCGCAGCCCATGGCAGCGGGGTTTTGTTCGGCACGGGCGTCAGTAAGAAAAAATTCAGGCGGGCGGTAGACCGCAACCTGGTAAAGCGCCGCTGCCGCGAAGCCTACCGGCTGCAGCAGGACGCGTTGCAGCAGCTGGCGCGCGACAACAATTGGCAGCTGATGCTGTTTTTAATCTATACCGGGAACAACCACCTGCCTTTCGACAGCTGCTATGCGGCAGTAACGCAGGCCCTCGATAAGGTGGGGCGCCGGCTCAGCCGGCCCCCGGGCAAACCCGGCAGCACAACCGACACCGCTTCCACATGAAAAAGATCATGAACCTGCTGGCCCTTCCTTTTATTGCCCTGATCCGGTTTTACCAGTGGGGCATTTCGCCTTTACTGGGGCCGAAATGCCGGTACACGCCTACCTGCTCGCAGTACGCGCTGGAAGCGCTTGGCCGCTATGGACTATTCAAAGGCAGCTGGCTGGCCATAAAAAGAATCAGCCGCTGCCATCCCTGGGGCGGCAGCGGCCATGATCCGGTACCCTGATAAAACAACCAGGTACAATAATTATGAGCAGGCTTATTGCTTCAGCAATTTTTCCAGCTTGTCGAGGGTTTCGCGCGCGTCTTTATTGGTGATGAACTTGTACACTTCCGGTACTTTGCCATCGGCGCCGGGGGTCAATGAGGCGGGGATGCCTTTATAAGGCCCTACAATGATGGTATTGTCTTCTCCATTGATTTTGATGAGCTGGTCGGGCGCGGCAAAATGGTTCTTTTTGGCAGGGGTTACATTGGTGCCCTGCATCAGCGCCTTGAGGCTGTCCATCCGCTCCATCATTGCTTCCTGCGAAATGCTGCCTTCGCGGGTAGCTTCACCGCCGTAGTTCTGGAAGCTGCCGATCAGGGTATCTTTTTTCAGGTTCAGCAGCCAGGTGCCGGCTTCGGGAACCTCGTAATCTTTCGAGCTTTCCCCATTCTTCACGGTCAGCTTGGTGCCGGTTACGGTAACCGGTGTTTCATTGTGCTGGGTACCCGGCTCCAGGGTGACCACATCGCCCGCCACCGCCAGCTTGCCGCTCGACATCACCACCACTTTCTTTACCGGCGCCTTGGGCGATGAACAGGCGAATAAAAAAACAGCGGCAGTCAAAAGGTATATAAACTTCATGAGTGTTTTTTTATGGTTTATGGTTTGAAGTTTGAGGTTTGAGAAGAGTCGCCGATTGTCTAGAATACTACTTATGCCGCGACCCTCCTCAAACCTCAAACTTCAAACCATAAACTGTTCTTACTTGTTTCTTTCTGCCACTTTATTCCAGTCTACCACGTTCCAGAAAGCAGCCAGGTAGTCGGCGCGCTTGTTCTGGTATTTAAGGTAGTAGGCATGCTCCCATACGTCTACGCCGAGCAGAGGAGTGCCTTTTACTTCGGCTACGTCCATCAGGGGATTGTCCTGGTTGGGGGTGGAGCTGATCTCGAGCTTGCCGTCTTCTTTGATCAGCCAGGCCCAGCCGCTGCCGAAACGCGTCATACCGGCGCTGGCAAATTTTTCTTTAAAGGCATCGAAAGAGCCGAAGGCGCTGTTGATGGCCTCTGCAAGCGCACCGGCCGGCTGACCGCCGCCCTTGGGGCTCATGCTTTCCCAAAAGAAAGTATGGTTCCAGTGACCGCCGCCGTTGTTGCGAACAGCGGGAGAAATGCTGCCGGCGGCAGCTACCAGCTCTTCCAGCGACTTGCCTTCGTTCGGGGTGCCTGCAATGGCTTTATTCAGGTTGTCGACATAGGCCTGGTGGTGCTTGTCATGGTGGATCTTCATTGTTTCAGTGTCGATGTGCGGCTCCAGGGCATCAAATGCATAGGGGAGCGCAGGAAGCGTAAATGCCATATTGAGTTGTTTAATTGGTTAGAAATCTGGACTGGCCAGTAAAACTAAGGGCAATAAAATTATGCCAACAGCTTTTAAACAACTTTAAGGCAATAAAGTTTGAGAATTACCGGCCGCAGAACCAGTTTATCCCGTCCACCGCATCCCAATAGGTCAGCCAGTAGTCTTTCACCTCGGCCTCAAACAGGTAACCCTCGGTGCGGTTGTAGAAAGTGCCCACACCCGAGCGGCTCAGGTCGCCGTATATCACCACATTGCTGTAGGGCGCATAGCCATAGGCTTTGAGTATGGAGAAGCCATTGTAGGTTTCAACCGTGAAATAACGGCAGTAGTCGTCGCTGTAGCGCACCACACCTCTTTCGCGGCTCAGCCAGTAGTGTTCATCGATCACGTCGCCGGGCGCATATACCACGCGGTGGCAGGAGGTCAGCAAAACTATGGCGGCAAGTGCAGGGAGTAGAAATTTTTTCATGTCTGGTTATTTGTCTTCTCTGACGGATAGCCAGCCCCCCGGATTAATAAAGCCTTGTTAATACTAACGCCCGTTTGTGCTGCCGGTCAGCGCCGGGCCTGGAAGAACGATTTCATCAGCGCCGCCGCTTCTTCGGCCAGTACGCCGGTGGTAACCGTTGCTTTGGGGTGAAAAGGAGGTTGCGCGCCCGTCCACCGTGCATGGCCGTTTTTCGGGTCGGCCGCGCCCCAAACGATCCGCCCCAGCTTGCTCCAGTAAATGGCGCCGGCGCACATCAGGCAGGGTTCTACGGTTACATACAGGCAGGCTTCGGGCAGGTATTTGGCGCCCAGGAAATTGAAACCCGATGTCAAAGCGATCATCTCGGCGTGCGCCGTGGGGTCGTTGAGCTGTTCCACCTGGTTATACCCGCGGGCTATGATGCGGTGGTTAACCACCAGCACGGCGCCCACCGGCACCTCACCGGCGGCATATGCTTTTTCGGCTTCGCGCAGCGCCTGCCGCATAAACTGTTCGTCGCTCATCGAACCGCTAAAGTAAATATTTGTAATTTGATCATTATGCTTTCCATGCAAACCGCCCTGCCCGCCCTCCGGCAATATTTCAATTCGGGAAAAACCCGTTCGGCCGAATGGCGTATCGGGAAGTTAAAAGCACTCCGCGAAACACTGCTCAGCTGTGAAAAAGAGATCTACGAAGCGCTTTATGCCGATCTGCACAAGCCAACCGAAGAAGCATTTGTTACCGAACTCGGTATTGTGCTGGAAGAGATCAAACAGGCTTTGAAAAACATCCGGCGGTGGATGCGTCCCGAGCGCGTGAAAACCAACCTGCTGAATTTTCCTTCGTCGAGCTATATCATCAAAGAGCCGAAGGGCGTGGTGCTGATCATCGCCCCCTGGAACTATCCTTTCATGTTGCTGATGGGGCCGCTGGTGGGCGCCATCGCAGCGGGCAATGCCGTGGTGCTGAAACCAAGCGAATACGCACCTGTAACGGCCATGCTTATGCGCAAAATTACAGAGCGGGTATTTGGTCGCGATGAAGTGTTGTATGCCGAGGGTGATGGAGCGGTAGTGGTGCCGGCAATGATGTCGGCTTTCCGTTTCGATCATATTTTCTTCACCGGCGGTAAAAAAGTGGCTGCAAAAATCTATGCAGCGGCAGCCGAACAGCTGGTGCCGCTCACCTTGGAGCTGGGTGGCAAAAGCCCGTGCGTGGTAACGGCCGGCGCCGATATAAAAGTGGCGGCAAAAAGAATCGCGATGGCCAAGTTTTCCAACGCCGGGCAAATGTGCATTGCGCCCGATTATATACTCGTGGATGCTTCGGTGAAAGAAGCGCTGATAAAAGCGCTGGTCGGGGCCATACAGCAGTTTTTCGGTGAAGACCCGCGGCTGTCGCCTGCCTACGGACGAATCATCAACGAAACGCAGTTCAACCGGTTAACGCATTACCTGGCTGAAGGAAAAATATTGTATGGCGGCGACGCCGATGCCGCAGAAAAATACATTGCGCCCACGCTGATCGACCAGCCCGCACCCGGTGCGGCGGTGATGAACGAAGAGATATTCGGGCCTGTGCTGCCGATAATGGCTGTTACCAGCCGCGAAGAAACCTGGCAGATCATACAGCAGCATCCCGATCCTCTGGCATTGTATGTATTCAGCCAGCAGGCAGAAGAGCAGCGTTTCTTTACAGAAAAAATTCCTTTCGGCGGCGGTTGTATCAACAACGCCAGCCTGCAGTTTTCCAACAGCCACCTGCCTTTCGGCGGAAGAGGTGCCTCAGGCATCGGTGCCGCCCACGGCCGGTACAGCTTCGATACCTTCAGCCACCG
>JASGFZ010000013.1:0-21487 GCA_047605345.1 Flavihumibacter sp.
CAGCATTACCAGCGATCCATTTTGATTTTTGACTTTTGATTTTTGACTTTGCCACATTCACTGCTCCCTGCGGTCATTGCGGAAACCCACTGCGGGAAAAAGCCAGTACAGGTACACCAACACCCGCGGCAGCAACCATAAACCCGAAACCACAAACCATAAACCATCACACCACCACATTGATCATCTTATTCTTCACATAGATCACCCTCTTCGGCGGCTTGCCGTCCAGCCATTTGGCAATTGCCGGATCGGCCAGCACCATCTGCTCCACTTCCTGCTGCCCGGCATCCAGCGAGATAGTGATCTCCGCCCGGGTTTTACCGTTGATAGCAACCGGGTAGGCCTTGGCCGATTCCCGAACATGTTTTTCTTCAAACACCGGGTAGGCAGCATCCAGCACCGAACCGGCATTACCCAGCAGGTGCCACAACTCTTCGGCAATATGCGGTGCATAGGGCGTGATCAGTACCAGCAGGTCGCACAATATGGACTTCTTCCGGCATTTGAGGTCGCTCAGCTCGTTTACGCAGATCATGAAGCCGCTCACAGCGGTATTGAACGAAAACCGCCCGGTATCTTCTTCTGTCTTCCGGATGGTACGATGTAATACTTTCAACTCTTCGGGTGATGCCGGGGCATCCACCACCTGCAATCCCTTTTCTTCGTCCATAAACAAGCGCCAGAATTTCTTCAGAAAGCGGTGTACGCCTTCAATACCTTTCGTATCCCAGGGCTTGCTCATTTCCACCGGACCGAGAAACATCTCATATATGCGGAAAGTATCGGCACCGTATTTCTCCACCAGGTCGTCGGGGTTTACGGTATTAAACTTCGACTTCGACATCTTTTCCACCTCATTACCGCAGATATACTTTCCCTCTTCCAATAAAAATTCAGCTGCCGAAAAATCGGGTTTCCATTTCCTGAACGCTTCGGTATCCAGCTCGTAGCCATCCACTATATTCACATCCACGTGCAGCTTGTCAACGGTCTTGCCCGCGTAGCTGCCGTCGGCATCCAGTAATCCCTTCGATACAAACAGGTTCGTTCCGTTCACCCTGAACACAAAACGGCTGCTGCCCTGGATCATTCCCTGGTTTACCAGTTTCTTATACGGCTCATCATGACCGATATAACCCAGGTCGAACAGGGCCTTGGTCCACATCCTGCTGTACAGCAGGTGACCCACCGCATGCTCGGTGCCCCCGATATACAGGTCTACCTGCCCCCAGTAATCACTCGCCTTCCGGCTGCAGAATGCCTCCCTGTTTTGCGGATCCATATACCGCAGAAAATACCACGACGAACCGGCATAACCGGGCATGGTATTCGTTTCCAGCTCCCTTGCCACCCAGGCCGGAATATTCGCCAGCGGCCCTTCGCCCTCGGGGCCGGGCTGGTAACTATCTACATGCGGCAGCTCCAGCGGCAGGGCCGATTCCGGCAAAGGCAGCGCCACCCCATCTTTCCATTGAATAGGAAAGGGTTCGCCCCAGTAGCGCTGGCGGCTGAATGCCGCATCGCGCATCCGGTAATTCACTTTCCGCTTGCCGATGCCCATCGCCTCCAGCTTATCGATCGCTGCGCCGATGGCATCGCGCATAGGCATTCCCGTTAGAAAACCGCTGTTCTCCAGCACCGCATCTTTTGTAGGATTGGCTTCGGCCCCGTTAAAATGCTTACCGATGATATTCGTTACAGGAATCCCGAAATGCTGCGCAAACTTATAATCGCGTTCATCACCGCAGGGCACGGCCATGATCGCGCCCGTGCCATAACCCGCCAGTACATATTCCGATATCCAGATCGGTATCTCCCTTCCGTCGAAAGGATTGATCGCATAAGCGCCGGTAAACACCCCGCTGATCTTTTTCTCTGCCATCCGCTCGCGCTCACTGCGGCGCTGAACATAATCCAGGTATTCCTGCACCGCCTCCGTTTGCGCACCCGACGCCAGCTCGGGCACCCAGTCCAGCTCAGGCGCCACCACCATAAAATCCACGCCAAAGATCGTATCGGGCCGGGTGGTATATACCCGAAGACTTTTGACTTTTGCCTTTTCACTTTTCACGTCAAAATCAATCTCCGCCCCATAGCTCCTGCCGATCCAGTTCGTCTGCATCTCTTTCATCGCCTCGCTGAAATCGATCCGCTCCAGCCCTTCCAGCAAACGGTCGGCATATTCGGTGATCCGCAAATACCACTGCCGCAGCTTTTTCTTCACTACCGGGTAACCGCCGCGCTCGCTCACACCATTCACCACCTCATCGTTTGCCAGCACCGTTCCCAGGGCTTCGCACCAGTTCACTTCGCCCTCGCCGCAATAGGCCAGGCGATACTGCATCAGGATGTCGTGCTGCTCTTTTTCAGTATAGGCATGCCAGCTGCCGGCATCGAAACGCAGCCCGGGGTTCGCCGGACAAACATGATTCGCATTACCCTCTTTTTCAAAAGCCTGCACCAGCTCCGAAATCGGTTCTGCCTTCCCGTTAGTACGGTTGAAAAAGGAGGAGAACAACTGCAGAAAGATCCACTGTGTCCATTTATAATACGAAGGATCGGAGGTACGCACTTCACGGCTCCAGTCGAAACAGAAGCCGATATTGTCCAGCTGCTTCCTGAAATTCTCAATGTTCTTTTCGGTGCTGACCGCGGGATGCACCCCGTTTTCAATGGCATACTGCTCGGCCGGCAGGCCGAACGCATCATAACCCATCGGGTGCAGCACATTAAAGCCTTTCAGCCTTTTAAAGCGGCTGTAAATATCACTTGCAATATAACCCAGCGGATGGCCTACATGCAACCCGGCCCCACTTGGATACGGGAACATATCCAGCACATAGGCCTTGGGTTTGGTGGAATCGTTCAACACGGTGTATGCACCGGTTTCCTTCCACACCCGCTGCCATTCCTTCTCTATTCTTCTGAAATTGTATTCCATGCTTTGCCTTTCAATACACCTGCCTGATTTGTGAAAGCCAACTTAAAAATGGGCTTCAACGGCTGAAACCCGCAATAAACGGGCAGGTTGGGTTCGTTTAACGGGCGCAAAAATACAATTTGAACGGTAAAACGGCTATTTTTGTCGGCGTCCCGCAGTACTAACCCACTGAAAAAAAACACCATGTCCCAAATTGGAAAATCGTCTTCCAAGCGTTCGCAGCCATCGTATTTTATGTCTATTCTCGGGGTTTCCCTGGTGCTTTTTATCCTCGGCCTGCTGGGCTGGATCGTGATCAATGCCAACAAGCTGGGACAATACTTCAAAGAAAATGTGGAAGTGCGGGTTTATCTGCGCGAAAACCTGAACGAAAAAGACAGCGCTGCCCTGGTACAATACATCGCCAACAAGCCGTATGTAAAAGAGTATGAATATGTAACCAAAGAGGCGGCCCGCGAAAAATTCATAGCCGACGGTAACGACGACTGGAAAAACATCATCGAAGCCAATCCGCTGCCGGCAAGCATCGATTTCAAGCTCAATAACCAGTATGTGCAGGCCGACTCGCTCACCGCCATCGCCGCCGACCTGGAGCAGAATATTGGGGTTAACGATGTGCAGTACCCCAAATCGCTGGTGAACAGCCTGAACGAAAACGTCAGAAAGATCAGTTTCATCCTGCTGGCCATCGCTATTATATTATGCATCGTGGTAATCGTGCTGATCGACAATACCATCAAGCTGGCCATGTTCAGCAACCGCTTCCTGATCAAGACCATGCAGATGGTAGGCGCCACCCGCGGCTTTATTTCGCGCCCCATGGACGTCAGGGCGGTGATCAACGGGCTCATTGCCGGGCTTATCGCCCTGGCCGGCATCAGTACCCTGGTGCTCTTTGCCGAACAACAGTTACCGGCGCTCAAAGCCATGCGCGACCCCGCCTGGCTGCTTTTGCTGGCCGTGGGCACCATTGTGCTGGGCATCCTGATCTCCCTTTTCAGCACCCACCGCGCCGTGATCAAGTACCTGAAAATGAAGCTCGACGACCTCTATTAAACAACCCGCCGCCATAAATTTGGCAGCCCCACCCCCAGCCCCTATTTTTGCCTTTTGACATTTTACTCTTGACTTTCCGCATATGTCCAAAAAAGAAAAAACCCTCGCTCATACCTCCGAAAGCCTCTTCGGAAAGGATAATTACCTGTTTATGCTTATTGGTCTGGTGATCATCGCCCTGGGCATGCTGCTGATGGCCGGCGGAAAAAGCAGCGATCCCACTGTTTTCGATCAGAAGGAAGTATACAGCACTACCCGGATCACCATTGCGCCGATCCTGATCCTCCTGGGGCTGGGCCTGGAGATATACGCTATTTTCAAGAAACCGAAAGCCTGATAATGACCGTTTTTGAAGCCATTGTGGTGGCAGTCGTAGAGGGCCTCACCGAGTTCCTGCCGATTTCTTCCACCGGCCACATGATCATTGCCAGCTCCCTGCTGGGCATTCACCACGCGTCGTTCACCAAATTTTTCGAAGTAGCCGTTCAGCTCGGCGCCATTGCGGCGGTGGTAGCGCTGTACTGGAAAAAGTTCGTCGATTTCAGGCACATCAATTTTTATATCAAGCTCTTTATTGCGGTTATTCCCGCCCTGCTGCTTGGTTTTCTTTTCGCCGACAAGATCGATGAGCTGCTGGAAAGTCCGCTGACCGTGGCCATCACCCTCCTGCTTGGCGGGTTCGTACTGATCTGGATCGACCGCGCCTTCCAGCGGCCCACCATAACCGAAGAAAAAGACATCAGCTTCGGCAAAGCCTTTATTATCGGCTGCTGGCAATGCCTGGCCATGATACCGGGTGTAAGCCGCAGCGCCTCGTCCATTATCGGTGGCATGCAGCAAAAGCTGACCCGCAGCCTCGCTGCCGAGTTTTCTTTTTTCCTCGCCGTACCCACCATGGCGGCGGCTACCGGCTACAGCCTGGTGCTGAAGAAATGGCCCACTGCCGGCGGCGGCGTACAAAAAGGCTATGAGCTGCTGATGGAGAAAGAAAACCTGGTTGCCTTTATCGTGGGCAATGTAGTTGCTTTTGTGGTTGCCTGGCTGGCCATCAAATTCTTTATCGGCTTCCTGCAGAAACATGGCTTCAGGTGGTTTGGTTACTACCGGATTGCCGCAGGTTTAATTCTTCTTATATTGCTCTGGATGAAAGTCATCCAATAAGCAATTATGCCTACTGCTTCCAAAAAAGTCATCAATGGCTGGGCCATGTACGACTGGGCGAACAGCGCCTATAACCTGGTCATAACCTCTACGATATTCCCCGCCTATTTTGTGGCTATCACCAGCGCGGGTAACGAACAGGGAGCGCACTATACCACTTTCTTCGGACGCAATTATATCAACACGTCCCTGATGGATTATGTGCTGGCCGTGGTGTTCCTGCTGGTTGCCGTGAGCTCACCCGTGCTCAGCTCCATTGCCGACTACCGGCGCAACAAAAAAGTGTACCTGCGCTGGTTCTGTATCATGGGCTCGGCTGCCAGCGCCGCCCTGTTCTTTTATGAACCGGGGATGACGGAATATGGCATGATCGTATTCGGTATTGCCGCCCTGGGTTATTGGGCCAGCCTCGTATTTTACAATTCGTACCTGCCCGAAATAGCAGCGCCCGAAGACCAGGACCGTGTTTCTGCCAAAGGTTATTCGCTCGGCTATATCGGCAGCGTGCTGCTGCAGCTCATCTGTTTTGTGGCGATCGTTCGCCCCGAATGGCTTGGTTATATCGGCTTTGACACCAAAGGCGAATCGTTCAAAACACTCGGCCCGCGGTTCTCTTTTTTACTGGTGGGCATCTGGTGGTTTGGCTTTGCACAAATGACGCTCCGGGTATTGCCGCTGCCCCCTGCCACCGAAAGAAAAGCGCGCACCAATGTGTTAACCAACGGGTTCAAAGAACTGAAGCTGGTTTGGCGGCAGGTGCGGCAATTGCCGGCGCTCAGGCGTTTCCTGCTTTCCTTTTTCCTGTACAGCATGGGCGTGCAAACGGTCATGCTGGTGGCTGCCGGTTTTGCGAAAAAAGAGATATTTCCGGATCCCGACGATGAATCCAAATTACTGGCCACTATTATTGTTATTCAACTGGTGGCCATCATCGGTGCGGTGGTGCTGAGCCGGCTATCGAAGATCATCGGCAATATGGCTGTGCTGATGATCTCGGTGCTGTGCTGGATCATCATCTGTATCGCCGGTTATTTTGTTAACGGGGCCGTGCCCTTCTATATACTTTCCGCCGCCGTAGGGCTGGTAATGGGTGGTATCCAGAGCATGAGCAGGAGCACCTACTCCAAGCTGTTGCCCGAAACCAAAGACACTGCTTCCTTTTTCAGTTTCTTTGATGTAACCGAGAAGATCGCCATCGTGATCGGCATCTTCACCTTCGGCTACCTGGAAGACCTGACCGGGAGTATGCGCAATTCCATTGTAGCGCTCGGGCTTTTCTTCCTCGCGGGGCTTATCGCCCTTGTGTACACCAATAAAGTATATCCCAAACAACATGCAGGTATATAGCATCGATACCGGTTTTTTCAAGCTCGATGGCGGCGCCATGTTCGGCGTAGTGCCCAAAGCCATCTGGAACCGGCTGCACCCGGCCGACGAAAACAATCTCTGCACCTGGGCCATGCGCTGCCTCCTGCTGGTGGAAGACGACCGCCGCATTTTGGTGGATACCGGTATCGGCGACAAGCAGGATGAGCGGTTTTTCAGCCACTATCACCTGCACGGCGACGATACACTCGACAGCTCACTGGCGAAACACGGCTTCACCCGCGACGATATTACCGATGTATTGCTCACCCACCTGCATTTTGATCATGTAGGGGGCGCCGTGAAAAGGGAAGGCGACCAGCTCGTGCCCGCTTTCCCGAATGCCGTTTACTGGTCGAACGAAGCACACTGGAATTGGGCCGTTCACCCCAACAACCGCGAAAAAGCATCCTTTCTCAAAGAAAATATACTGCCGCTGGCCGACAGCGGAAAGCTGCAGTTCATTCCCCTGCCGCAAATGACACCCGCCGACAGCAGGCCGGCGCCGCTGGCCACGGCTTCTTTTACCCCGAATATCCAGGTCAGGTTTGCCAACGGGCATACACGGGCAATGATGCTGCCCCAGTTCCGTTACCGCGGTAACACCGTGGTATATATGGCCGACCTCCTGCCCTCGGTACACCATATTCCCCTGCCCTATGTAATGGCTTATGATATGTTTCCGCTGGAAACACTGCGTGAGAAAGAATCCTTTTTAACGGAAGCAGCCGGCAATGATTATATCCTGTTTTATGAGCACGACCCCTTACATGCATGCAGCCGGCTGGTAAAAACGGAAAAGGGCATCCGCGCCGGCGAAACCGGCACTATCGAACACTTATCAGCGAGCTGAGCGGGTAGCGCAGGTTTTTATAATCCATCATATCCACTTTCACGCTGCCCACGCTGATGGGGCTTTCAATGCGAAGCGGTATCTTGTTGCCATCGTCGCTTACCCATACCTCCATCTTTTCACCGCCTTCAAAAATAGTTCCCTTTACCAGCAGCGGCTTGAAGCGGATGGCCCTGAACTTGCCATACTTGGTTTTGATCGTTTCCTTGCCGAGGTAACGGATATAAAGATTATAGGTTTCATTGTCAAGGAACATCGAAAAAGGTATTTTGTCGTTCACCTTGTACTTGTTGAAATCGATATTACGCGCATAATAGACAGCGCTGATCACATCCTGCACGCAATTGGGAACGGGGAAAATGCCTTCGTTCGTAACCGCTTTGTTCCCGATATGATCGAAGGCAACCGTCTGGTATTTTTTATAGCCCCCTTCATAAATGTTGCGGATGAATTTATAGGGTTGCAGCGAACCGGTGTCGATATAGGATTCGTACCGGTCGCGCACTTTAAAAAAGCTGTCGTAGAAACTGTAGGTCTTGCCTTCGCCCAGCAGGTGATACACCGGCACATCATTCAGGGTTTCGAGGGTAGTGGTGAATTTGGCCTCACCTGCACCTATATACATGCCCGCCAGGGTATAAAATACTTTAAGCGTGATCGTTTCAGACTGCTTGAAAGCGGTATTGCGAATACCGCAGAATTCGTCGCCGGCATCCAGGCGGATGACCACCAGCACCAATAAAGAAAGTACGAGCAATCTTTTTTTCATCACAAGATTTTTCTATGTTGACCTGGCAAATATCCTTATTCGAAAGATAAGTACGGCACCTGCCAATGCAGGTATAACAAGGTTTATCAGCCAGATCACTGTTGTTGTCGTCACTATTCCCAGCGAATTTGATCCTATCAAGCCAAACAATTCCAATGCCAGCCTGCCCCTGATACCCAGGTCGGCCAATGCAATGGTTGGCACAACCGACAATACCAGGAACTGCAAACTCAACAGCCACACCGCCGCAAACCAGTTTTCAGTTACGCCGAACATTTGCAACAGTAAGATATACTGAAACAAAAAAACAACATAACGAACAAATGACCACCCAACTACTCTTAACAAAATTCTAACCGGCACCTGGGCGGCGGCCCAGGCCGGCAATTTCGGCACGAGTTGCCATACCCGGCTGATGCGCAGGTATATCAACAACAGAAGAACCGATATGGTTGTCATCAGCCAGCACAAAACACCCAGCCATAATCCATGATCGTGCCAGTTCGGCGGCAAGGCAAGGTTCAGCTTTTCCGCATACAAAAGCCACAATGCACCGGTTCCTGTTACCAGGGTAACGAGCAACTGCGCAAAGCTGCCCAATACGGTAAGAGGCACCGATTCCAGTCTTTTCCCTTCGGGAAGATATAACATGCGTCCGCCGTATTCACCGATGCGGTTTGGCGTATTCACCGCGAAGGCGACACCCGCCATCACTGCTTTGAAAGAGCGGCTGAAAGAAATATTCACCAGCGGCCGCAGCAGCAACTGCCATTTGCGCGCCTCGATGCCCCAGTTCAGCAACATCGCCGCCATCACTACTGCCAGCTTCCACGACTGCGGCGACAGCAATACCGTGCGGATATTGGCCCAGGCCTGCGGCAGGTCTTCCTGTTGGCTGATCTGTTGGCCAATGGCCCAGATCAGCCAGATGAACAGCACCGGTCCCAGCCAATAGTTGAGGAAACTTTTGATACTTTTGTTACTGAACATCCCGCTTAAAAATAAGGTCTTGTCGTTACTCCCTTCCAAAATAATTCTGGGCATCGACCCGGGAACCATCATCATGGGTTATGGGATATTACAGGTAAACGGGCAATCGCTGTCGCTATTGCACATGAACGTGTTGAAGCTGAATCCCAAAAACGACCAGCACAGCCGCCTGGAGCTGATCCACCGCACGGTTGCCGGGATCATTCAACAATACTGCCCCGACACTTTCGCTATTGAAGCGCCTTTTTTTGGAAAAAATGTTCAGAGCATGCTGAAGCTGGGTCGTGCGCAGGGTGTGGCTATTGCCGCCGCCATCCAGGCTGGGCTGGAAGTATGTGAATACTCGCCCAAAAAAATAAAGCAATCCATTACCGGCAACGGAAACGCCGACAAAACACAGGTGTGGCAAATGCTGCAGCGCATTGTTCCCGTCAAAGAAACACCCGAATACCTTGATGCTTCCGATGCGCTGGCGGTGGCGGTATGCCATTATTACCACAGCAGATCGCCCATCAGCATACCCGCCGGAAAATCGGCTTCGTGGGAGGATTTTGTGCGGTTAAACGCCGGCAGGATTCGCCGCTAGCTGCGCCAGTATCTTCTCCTGTGCTTCTTTCAGCTCTTCGGGCGACAACTTCAGTTTCGGCCGCGTAAAATTAAGATCGTCTATTTCCCCGATAGGCACCAGGTGCAGGCGGCACGCGGACTTCCAGGCCCACCACCGCGCAGCCCACCCGCTCACAGGGAAATGCTTTTTCGATTGCCTGGCTGATCGGCTTCGCAAAAACAAGTATTTCGGCCAACAACTTATCGGGCATATCGAAGAACTTATCGGTTTCCTGTTTCGGCACCACCAGCACATGCCCCTGTACCAGCGGAAATATATCCAGGAACGCATAAAATGTATCGTTCTCGGCAATTTTATAAGAAGGAATCTCGCCGTTGATGATGCGGGTGAAAATGGTCATGGCAATGAATTATTAAACCAAAACTAACTATAGTTTGTGGTTTATGGTCTGTGGTTTATGGTTGCTGCCGCGGTCACGAAACCAAACAGAAAGGCCACTTGCATTTTTTGCAAGTGGCCTTTTTATTTTCAAGTTAAACGCGCGGCAGCACCTCAAACCCTCAAACTTCAAACCTCAAACCTTACGCGCTAATATTTTCAATCTTAAACTTCAGCGTACCCGCCGGCGCTTTCACCTCGGCTACTTCGCCCACTTCCCGGCCCAGCAGCCCCTTGCCGATCGGCGAGGTAACAGATATTTTGCCCGATTTCAGGTCGGCTTCTTTTTCAGAAACGATCTGGTAGGTCATCGATTTTTTTGTAGTCACATTGGTAACGGTAACCCGTGTAAGGATCGACACCTTGCTGGTATCGATATCAGCCGAACCCAGTATCCTGGCATTGGCCAGATCAGACTCCATCTTCTTGATCTTGGCTTCCAGGATACCCTGCGCCTCTTTGGCCGCATCGTATTCTGCGTTTTCCCTTAAATCGCCTTTTTCACGGGCTTCAGCAATCGCCCTGGAGGCGGCAGGCCGCTCGACCGACTTCATATGCTGCAGTTCAGCTTTCATCGCCTCGAGGGTCTCTTTGGTTACATACATTACGTCGCTCATGTTAACCTCCTTGGTTAAAAAGTAAAAAAAAAGAACAACGCCTTCAGCTTGCGCGAAAGCGTTGCACTTATTATGTTACCAAAGATAGGGAAACAAACCGAATTAACAACATCCCGATACCCGCTGCCACCCTACGGTTTACTCCACCTATCTATCTAATTAACAAAGTTTTAGCTTATTTGTCCAGCCCCAGTTTCTCCACCACCACCTGCGCCATCTTAAGATAGGCTTCATGGCTGTAACCGGCGATATGGGGCGTAATCAGCACATCGGGCCGGCTGCACAACCAGTCGATCTGCGACCGCTCTTCTGCCGTATAGGTGCCGGGCTTTTCGTTTTCCAGCACATCCAGTCCGGCGGCACTGATCCGTCCGCTTTCCAGCGCCCTGATCACCGCCGCGGTATCGTGCACCTTTCCCCGGCAGGTATTGAGGAATACCGGTTTTTTTTGCAGCTGGTTGAAAAAATCGTCGTTCGCCAGGTGCCGGGTTTCGTCGGTAAGCGGTACATGCAGGCTGATCACATCGGCGTAACGGAACAGCTGTTCGGGAGCAGCCTCGCGCACATAATCTTTGGCGAAACCAAACCGGTACTTATCATAGGCCAGCACGGTTACCCCGAAAGGCGCCAGCAGGCGGCCGAATGCGCCGCCGGTATTTCCATAACCGATAATACCCACTGTTTTTCCGCCCAGCTCGGTACCGCGGTTGGCATCCCTGATCCATTGCCCTGCGCGTACCTCGGCGGCGGCGCTGTTCAATTTATGCAGCAGCGATAACAGCATGCCCAGCGCATGTTCGGCCACAGCATTCCGGTTGCCTTCCGGGCTGCTCACGCAAACGATGCCCCTGGCCTGCGCATACGGCACATCGATCAGTTCCATACCACTGCCCAGCCGGCCGATCCATTTCAGTAACGGCGCCTGGTCGATCGCCTGTTTATCGACCGGAAGCCGCGTGGTAATGATCAGTCCCGCTACGGCGGGCAGGCGCACCAGCATGTCTTCGTAGCTGATCAATGGCTCGTAGACCACTTCCCAGCCTTTTTTTTCCAGTGTTTCTATCAGCCAGGGATGCACCTTCGCGGTGATCAAAGCAATGGGTTTCATGGGTTCATTTTAAAGGTGAGTGCGGCAAAGTCGGCAACCGACAACCGTTCCGCACGCTGGTCGAACAGGCTTTCTGCCAGCACTTCGGGCGAAAACAATCCCCTGGTGGCATTTCTCAGCGTCTTACGGCGCTGGTTAAACGCTGTTTTTACCAGCAGGTTAAAGGCAGCGCGGCTTTTCATGGGCGGCGATGCCGTGGGCAGCAGCCTGATCACGCCACTCATCACTTTCGGCGGCGGCTGAAAAGCGCCGGGGGGTACATCAAAAAGGTATTCCACCCGGTAACCGGCCTGTATCAGTACACTGATCACACCATAGGTTTTGCTGCCGGGCGCAGCCGCCACCCGCTCGGCCACCTCTTTCTGGAACATGCCGGTAACCGACTGCACCTGGTCGCCCCAATCCAGTATCTTAAAGAGTATCTGTGTGGAAATATTATAGGGAAAATTGCCCACTACGGTAAAGGGCGCGGCAAAAGGCGCATCCATATCGAGCACACTCTGGTGAATGAGCTTTCCGCCGATAGAGGGGTAGGTTTTTTCCAGGAAACCGATCTTCTCGTCGTCCAGCTCCACCGCCCTGAAATCGACTCCAGGCAGGTCCAGCAGGTATTTCGTCAAGGCACCGCCGCCCGGGCCCACTTCCAGTAAACGCTGAAACGGTAGCGCCTGCAAAGCCTCCGTTATTTTACGGCAATAGCTGTCGTCGCGCAGAAAGTGCTGGCCCAATGATTTTTTCAGCGTGTACATAAGCTGCGAAATTACGCGTAAATTTACCCCTTCACTTACTGTACCATGAATCAACCTGCAGAGAATAATAAACCGGTCATAGGGATCAGTTGCGGCGACCTGAACGGCATCGGCCTCGAGATCATCCTGAAAACCGTTGCCAACAGCAAATTGCTCGACGTTTGCTCACCCATCGTTTTCGCCTCCAACAAGGCCATCAACTTTTACCGCAAAACGATGCCCGAGCTGAATTTCAATTACCAGAACATAAAGATTTCAACCGGGTCAACTACCGCCAGGTTAATATTTTCAACTGCTGGGAAGATGAGGTACAGATCCAGCCGGGGCAACTGACCGATACCGGCGGCAAATACGGCCTCCTGTCGCTGACCATCGCTACCCAGGCATTAAAAGACGGGCAGATACACGGCCTCGTTACCGGCCCTATTCATAAAAAGAATACCCAGGGCGAAACCTTTCCGTACACCGGCCACACGCCTTTTTTCCAGGCTGTATTCGGCGCCCGCGAAGTGCTGATGTTCATGGTGGCAGAAAATATGCGGGTGGCCCTGCTTACCGAACACATCCCGGTATCGGCCATCGCCCCTTTTATTACCCGGCAAAACATCCTGGCCAAACTGCGGCTGGTGGAAGACAGCCTGCGGAAAGATTTCGGGATCGACAAACCGAAAATTGCTGTATTGGGACTGAACCCGCATGCGGGCGACGAAGGACTGATCGGCACCGAAGAGCAGGAGATCATCAAACCCGCTATTAAGGAATTCAAACAACAGGGCAACAGCATCGTACAGGGCCCTTTCCCGGCCGATGCCTTCTTTGCCCGTGGCTACCACAGCCGGTTCGATGCAGTGCTGGCCATGTACCACGACCAGGGGCTTATCCCTTTCAAATCATTGTCGCAGGGCAACAGCGCGAATTTTACCGCCGGCCTGCCCGTTATCCGAACCTCCCCCGATCACGGCACCGCCTTCGACATCGCCGGGAAAAACCGGGCCGACGAAACCTCCCTGCTGGGCGCTATTTTCACCTGTATAGATATTATCCGCGCACGCGAAGAGTTTGCCGGCAACCGCCGCAACCCGATCAAAAAAGTGAGCAACCGCATTATGGCCAATGCGGTGGATGAAAAGATCGACCTCGATTAGCCGCGTGGAACTACTGCTGCCACTTCGTAGAGATACGAACAGAGGCATGTTTTTTTACTATTTTTCGCCGTTTACACAATAAATCGGCAACCACCATATTGCAAATGCCAGGTTCGCGACTTATCTTGGCACTACAATACCTACGAATGCGCCTCTTTTAATTCGGCTTTACTGTTTCATATCCTCTGAACGGAACCTGCGCATCTTACCCGATTCCGTAATCACCCACAAAAAGTACTTGCTATGAAACGGTATGTAATCGTTGTATTGTGTCTTGCCCTGCTGGTATCGTTCGCTTCCAAATCGAACGCACAACAGGCCTCTGTGAACATTGAACACTTTTCTTTTCCTGAAGATGCTTCTTTTAACTATGGACCCGCCAGCTCGGGCATCCAGTCCATTTCGGCCGTGTTTTCAAAAAACAGGGTGAATATCGCCTGGGCCGCCAGCAAGGGGATGTCGCACAATTATATCATGCAGCGCAGCACCGACGGTGAGCATTTCGAAAACCTCAACGGCAGGGCCGAAAATGAAGCCGGTCATTTTTCTTACAGCGACTACCTGCCTGCCAAGGCCATGAAGCTGCGCGATGTGTACTACCGTATCGGCTGGCGCAATGCAGAGAACAGCTTCTCTTATACCAAACCCATGCTGATACGGGTGGCGCGCAACGGTTCGGTCGATTGTGTTTCTGTATTTCCCGATCCTGAAAAAAACGATATTCATTGCCAGCTGGAGCTGGCCGATGACAGTTATATGATCGCCGAATTGACCGACGATGCAGGTGCCAGGATCATGACCAAAGAAGGAAAGCTGGGCGCCGGCAAACAGGTGCTGGGCCTTACCGGTACCAGCCAGCTCGCTAAAGGAACCTACTGGCTTGAAATACGGGTCAACAGCAAAGAGGCGATGAAAGTGCGCCTGATCAAAGAGTGATCATTTCCCGGCCTGTAAATACGACTGCAGGTTTTTTACATATTCTTCAAAAGCCTGGATGCCTTTCGGCGTGATGAAGCAGCGCGTCTGCGGATAATTGTCGCGGAACTGTTTAGTCACGTCGATGTATCCGGCATCTTTGAGCTTATTGAGCTGAACACTCAGGTTGCCTGCCGTGGCATTGGTCTTTTCTTTAATAAAAGCGAACTCGGCCTGCTTCACACTTATGAGCAAAGACACCACTGCGAGCCGCAGTGGTGTATGTAGTATAGGGTCAAGCTCCTTGAACATGCATCATTTCTTTTCTATACTTCGATCTCAGCTGGTAACCCGGCAGCAGCCATGCAGCTATCATCGCCAGTGCAATAAGCAATACCTGTTCGCGAACCGGCGTAAATACGCCGGCCAGCGACAATACCCAGCAGGCAATGCCGCCTGCTATCAACGGCCGAAAACGCAGTATAACTCCACATAAAAAAGTAGGGATACCATACAGGCAAAGATAAAGGGGGAGAATAATCTTGTACATGTCCTGCCCCAGGGTAAGCCCCACCACACAAACGAGCAGGAAGGCGCTTATGCCAAAGGTTACCCAAACGGTATTCATGATCTCATCGGTGTACGTGCGCACTTTTTCCCGTTTTTTCTGCCGGCGGATGTACCAGATCATATAGGGAACAACCGCCCAGCATGCCATCCATACCATGTAAGCCTGTTCATACCCCATCAGCGAACCTGCAAAATATTGAACAAGACAGCATGCAAAGATCACCCATCCCCACACAATGTAGAGATGACCGTTCTCGGAAAAATTATTCCGGGCTTTCCTGATCATCGATTCGATCAGGTCGAGTCGCTGTTGCATATCTTCCATGTGGTGTAGGCTATTTACATTGTGAAAGAAAATACTCGGCACTTTCTTTTCCCCAGGTCGGATACAGTTCGCCCGCTGGTTTAAAGGCGGAGAACATCGTCAACGCTTTTTCAAATATCGGCTTTGCCACCGCTTTCCGCCGCCGAAAGCTTCGGGGGTAAAAAACTTCGACTGCCCTTCCAGGTAAACCGGCCGCGGGTTGGCGGGATCAGCCTGCTTTGCCTTTTCAATATTATCTGCCGACACCTGCCCATCTGCTGCCAGCGGTTTTGCGGATCCACCTGCAGGTGTGCCGAAGCAATCATGCTTTTGATAATATAAAGCTCGCTGTTGGGCGCCCCGGCCAGGCTCTCCGCTTTGCCAAGCAGTGATTCGGCCCTGTCGGCCATGGCATCCACCTTCGACTTGTCTTTTTCCGTGAAAGCAGTCATCACCGCCGAATAGGCAGCATAATAATAAGGCAGCCACTGGTTTTTTTCGGCATCGCCGATGCGTTCGAAACTGTTCGCCAGGGCAGGATAACTGTTATCTGTATGCGCAGTGGCCAGTTTGGCGATCTGCGCCTTCATGGCTTCGCTGTATTTGGCCGACTGCGTAAAGCCGCCGACGGCCAGCAAAACAACTGCAATAAATAATAGTGACTTTTTCATGTTTGATGGTTTTATGGTGATTTACAGGTTGCTGTTGATAATATCCTGCGAACGGTCAACACCGAAGCTGAAGAAACAGCCGATGAAGAAAAACTGGTTGGCCGGCGGCCGAACGGGTTGCCTGATCATGCCGTTGTACGAATAATTGTAGTTATACAATTGCTGCTGGTTCAGCACATTGTTCACCGACAATACCCATACCACAAAAGTCTTGCTGTTCTGCTTCCCGATATTGGGCAAATAATTTATACTGAGGCTGAGGTTGTTGTATGGCGGCGTATCGCCCTGGTCGAACACTTCGTATTTGGAAGCGCCGGCATTATACCGAAAGCCGTAATAAGGCCGGCCGGTGGCAAAGGAATAGGAACCGTTTACCTGGGTTTTCCAGTTGGTGATAAATCGCTTCAGCACCAGCGAAGCGGTATGGGCAGCTGCAAAATTGGGCGTTAGCGAATAAGGGTAATTCAGGTAATCTCTTTTGGTATCGAGGTAGGAATAGGAAATCCAATAGTCAACATTCTTCAGCGTTTTCTTATCGCGCCAGAACAGTTCAATACCTTTCGCATAACCATAACCGTTATTGCTCATTACCGGGTGGGTTTTCACCAGGTCTTCGTAGTTTTTGTAAAACGCCTCTATGCGCAGGGTACGCGTGGCCGTTAGTTTCTGGAAATTGGCAATAAAATGCGAAGCCCGCGTATAGGTGAGGCCCGGGTCAATGACCAGCTGGTTTTTTTCGGGTTTCTGGTAAAAAAGCCCGTAGGCAAGCGAGGCCTGCCCCAGGCGGCCCAACCGGTAAGCCAGTGAAATGCGCGGCGCCAGGTTGGCTCTGCCCAGCAACGAGGAATGCTCAGCACGGGTGCCAAGCTTGGCGGCGAGGTTGTTGGTAACATAGATATCGGCTTCTGCGAAGGCCGCCTTGAAATAATCATTGATGATCCGGTGCCGTTCTGTAGTGTCCTGGTATAAAAGATCGTCGTGGAAGTACAGGTATTCGCCGCCAAAGCGGAGGGCAGACAGGCTGCCGAATTTCCTTTCCAGCACAAGCTTTGCCTGGGTCAGGCTGCCCTTGCTCAGCGCAGTAAAGGCCTTGGTGTTCCAGGGCAGCACCGCTATGTGCTGTGTTTCATTTTGCCCGTCCTGCACCTGGTTCCTGATATCGTCGCGGTTGCTGCTGAAAGAGGTGCCGATATACAGGTGCCAGTCGGGGTTTAATTTTTGACGCCACGACAGGTTTCCATAAATATTATGGTTTTTCAGCGCGAAGGCGTTTTTCAGCAAAGCGGAGTCTATATCGGGGGTTCGCAACCCCAGGCTGTTGGCCTGGAAAGTACCATAAAATTTAAGTATGCCTGCTTTACCGGTCTTCCACCTGAAATTGGCATCCATATCGTGAAAGGCGGGCACTTTGAAATAATCTACGCGCTGTTTCACCAGGGCAAAATAAGGCAGGAGGTTCGCATAGGAATAATTGGCGCCCCAGCTGAATGTTTTCTTTTTATTCAGTTGCTGGTAGCCGCCGCTCAATCCGACAGAAGAAATACCGAGGCTGGCCTGGCTTTGTTCGGGCATATCGATCGTTTCGAGGATCAGCGCACCCGACAATGCCTGGCCGTACAGGGCAGAATAGCCGCCCGAACTAAACACGGTTCCCTTGAAAAGGAAAGGCGAAAACCGTCCGCGTTGCGAAATATCGGGCACGGCCGAATAAAAATAATTGTTCACCAGGGTGCCGTCTATAAACACTTTTGCCTCTTCTCCGCTGCCGCCCCTTATAAAGAGGCCTTCTTTTTCGCCCACCTGCTGGGTGCCGGGCAGGGTGCGGATGGCCGATGTGATATCGGCATTGGCACCTGCGGTAGTAGCCACGTCGATGGAGTTCAGTACGGTACCGCGTTTTGTATCGCTGGCCTCAAAGCTGCCGGCCGTTACCACCACCGCCTTCAGCTCGCTGGCCAGCTCTTTCAGCTTTATATCGAGCACGAGCGCCGCGCTCCACCGCCACCTGCCGCTCCAGGGCTGGTACCCTATGCACGAAACAATATCTGCTGCATCCCTTTTTCTTCGGTGCTGAAACGGTAATGCCCCGTACTGTCGGAGGTGGCACCGTCATAACTGTCTTTATACCGATGCTGGCGCCCGGCACCGGCTGCCTCCTTTTCGGTAGCCTGCCCGATACCGGGTCTGCGCAAAAACACCCAGCCACCAGGCAAAAAAGCCAAACGCATAAGAAGATTGTTTTCACAAATGTAAACTAGTTTACAATATAAACCAAATAAAGTAAAAAAATGGCCCGGCTAAGAATAGCCAGGCCTTTGTTGATCGTACCCTTTAAAACTATATTCTTTATGCGGACCAACACGCACCGTCCAGTAATATGTTAGAGCTGGGCCATGTGAAAGGCCTGCTGTATGGCAAATTCTTTTCCGCAGGTGGCCCGGATGATCAGGCTGCCATTGGCAGGTCCTGCATTTCCAGTGTAACCGTTCCGGCGGCCGGTGCTCGATAATGGTGCGTACGATTTGTCCTCGGCATTGCAGATATCGAACATCACTTCCTGGTTGATCCAGTTCACCGGCAGACCCAGCTTCAGGTTCTCCGTGAACTGACGGGCGAAGCTACCCATTTCAACCCGATCTCCTTTAAAAATAGTTTCCTTCTTTCCCTCTGCTTTAAAACCTGCGAGGGTTGCCAGGTTATTACCCTGCATTCCGTAGGCAGCCGTCAGCATCTCATTGGTATGGCTGAGCTCCAGGTTGTACACGCTGGTGCCGGTCCACGTCTGGCTTTTGCGGTTCACCCCTACTTTCACGGTAAAGCCGGCTACCTGCTGGTTCATAAGGCTCATTTTCTCGGGACTATTACCGGTCAGTACACCCCATTTGTTTTCGGCATGAAAGGCAGATCCGTTGCGGGTTACCATCATGTTGTTCATTGCTGTTTCATACACCACCAGGCTGTTATCGCCCAGGTCGTATTCCACAAATTCCTGCGCCCGGTCAAAGCCATTCAAACCCGATACCGATGCGGCCAGTGTGGGAATTGCCGCTACCGTGCTTTGGTAAGCATTCTCCTGGTGCTGCACAAAGCGAAAGCTGAATTCGATCCAGGAGGGCCCGGTTGTATTCATATGTTCCACTACCGGCTGCAGGGCCGCTGATCCGGCGGCGCCGCTCCTGTCGATGCTCTTCAATGCCACACCTGCTGAAATATTTTCTATCCGAACAATACAATCTGTTGTGGGTTGGCCGGCTGCGTCGCTCATCACACCTGAAAAACGGTATTCAGCGCCTTTTTGCCCGTCGCCGCCATTGATCAGCTCGTAATTCGTAAAAGAAAGGTATTGGGCGCCGGCGCTACCGGTTATAGCCAAAAACAAAATCGTAAAAGCAATTTTAATCGAAGGGTACAAACGTTTCATGATCTATAGTTAGGGTAACAGAAATTTGAACTATAGATATTGGAATCGAAGCGTTATTCTTAGGAATCAGAAATGGGAAACAGGACTGGAGTGGGTGGAGAATCAGGGGTATTGGCGGGGCGTCGTGATGACGCAACAAAGATGGTAAGCCGGTTTCAAAAATACAAGTGCCTGGCGGCTGTTTTCGACGAATGGAATTTTCCCCTTCCGGCAGGGCTATTTTAATACACGGTTGCGTGATTAAAATAGCCCTATATACTAATGGCAGGTATCGTTAGGGCAGGGAGATTAAGCGCCAAGGATCTGGCGGCTGCGGGTAGCGAGCTTTCTGTTCGATGACTGTATTTTCCACAGGTCAACGGCTTTGAAAGAACGACTGGTGTTCACTTCTGCAATGGTTTCTTTTACTTCTGTTGTCAGGGTCTTCAGGGTTTCTTTGCTGAGGGGTTGAAACAGGTTGCTGATGTTGTTTTTCATGATACTTGTGTTTTTAAGGATTGACATATTTGTTTTTGTCGCCGCAAAGTTGGCAATACTGCGGCCGTTAATGAAATCATTTAGATAACCAGCCGCTTTTCTTCGCCGAATGGCTGGTTTCGGTCGTTAAGCGATCGCCAGGTTGGCAATGGCCCTTCTCCTGGTTGCAGCAGGCTTCCGCTGTTGCTGGATCTTCCACAGGTTTACCGGTTTGAACCGTTTGATCACCTGGTCAGACAGATCGGTGGCCACGGTTTCTTTTACTTCCCGGGTAAGCGATTGAAGGTTCTTATCAGAAATCGCGGCGAACAGTTGGTTGGATGAAGTTTTCATGACTTGTTGTTTTATGTATGTTGAATTGTTTTGTTGAAACAAAAATAAGACAAAAAATAGTACCATGCATAATATACTACCATGTTTTTTAAAGTTATTCTTTATGCTAGATACAGTACAATGAATAATATATTGATAATCAACTATTTTCAGAAATGTTAAAAAGAATGATTTGCTGATCAGCCTGAATAGTGGCTGTACAAAGCCGCTCGTTCGGGCACAAAAAAGCCGCCGGAATACATCCGGCGGCTATCGCTCTATTAGGTTCTGTATTGCTTATTTGACCTTGTACTGCCCCACCATCCCTTTTACGAGCTCGGTCATGGCCTTGATGCCGTCGTCGGGCAGGTTGCCTTTTTTGAACTCGGCCAGCACCTGCGGCAGCTTGTTTTCCATTTCGATCAGGAACTGCTCTTCGAACTCTTTTACCTTGTTCACCGGCACATCGCGCAGCAGACCCTGGGTACCCAGGTAAATGATCGCCACCTGCTTCTCTACCGGGAAGGGTGAGAACTGGGGCTGCTTCAATATCTCCACGTTACGTGCACCCTTGTCGATCACCAGCTTGGTCGCCGCATCGAGGTCGCCACCGAATTTGGAGAAGGCTTCCAGCTCGCGGTACAGGGCCTGGTCGAGCTTCAGGGTGCCCGCCACCTTTTTCATCGACTTGATCTGGGCGTTACCACCTACGCGGCTTACAGAGATACCTACGTTGATCGCCGGACGAATACCTGCGTTGAACAGGTTACCTTCCAGGAAGATCTGGCCGTCGGTAATCGAGATTACGTTGGTGGGGATATACGCAGATACGTCACCGGCCTGGGTTTCGATGATCGGCAGGGCCGTGAGCGAACCACCGCCTTTTACCAGGTGCTTGATGCTGGCCGGCAGGTCGTTCATGTTCTTGGCCACTTCGTCTTTCGCGATCACCTTGGCGGCGCGCTCCAACAAACGGCTGTGCAGGTAGAATACGTCGCCGGGATAAGCTTCACGGCCCGGCGGACGGCGCAGCAGCAGCGACACTTCACGGTAA
>JASGFZ010000014.1:0-21324 GCA_047605345.1 Flavihumibacter sp.
CGCCGTTCTCATCGCCCTGCCGCTCCAGCAGCTTGGCAAGATGATAATAGCTGCCAACATAAGTGGGCGTTTCTGCCAGCAATTTTTCAAAAAGGTCGCGGGCCCTCCGGTCTTCGCCGTTCTTAATCCATTCCAGGGCCAGCGCATGCTGTAAAAAAGCATCTGCCGGCGACTGCGCCAGGAATGCCTGTAGCTTGTCTATGCGATCGGTCATTTTTTAAAAAATTAATCCCCGGGGTTTCATATTGTGCCGGCAGCGCTTATTTTTGTAAAAGATAGTTGCATAAACAACTTTTAAAACTATTAATGTTGCTATATGAAAATCCTAGTTTGTATCAGCAAAACGCCCGACACCACGGCAAAAATAGCGTTCACCGATAACAACCGGAAATTTGCCGCCGACGGTGTGCAGTGGATCCTGAATCCGTACGATGAATGGTATGCGCTGGTCAGGGCCATCGAGCTGAAAGAAAAAGATCCTTCTGCTATTATTCACCTGGCTATGGTGGGGCTGGCCGACGCCGAGCCCATCATCCGCAAGGCCCTGGCGCTGGGCGGCGATGAAGCCATCCGGATCAATACCGACAGCAACGACACCTTTGTGATTGCCAGCCAGCTGGCCGCCGTGGCGAAAGAAGGTGGTTACGACCTGGTGCTGACGGGGAAAGAAACCATCGATTTTAATGGCGCTTCAGTTGGCGGCATGCTGGCTGAGTTGCTCGATATCCCTTTTATTTCGCTGGCCACCAAATTCGAACTCAGTGGCAGTACGGCCACGGTAACCCGCGAAATTGAAGGCGGTGAAGAAGTGGATGAGGCAGCACTGCCCCTGCTGGTGAGCTGTCAGAAAGGCGTGGCCGAACAACGCATTCCCAATATGAAAGGGATTATGGGCGCCCGTACCAAGCCGCTGAAAGTGGTGGAGCCGGTAGCTGCTGCGGCCCTCACCAGCATCGTAAGCTTTGAGCTGCCGCCGGCAAAAGCGGGTGTGAAGCTCGTTTCGGCCGACCAGCCCGAAGAATTGGTTCGCCTCCTGCACGAAGAAGCAAAACTTATCTGATCACCGCTCAACCGAAAAAAATGGTACTCGTTTATATCGATCAATACAACCAGAAAATCAAGAAAACCGCTTTCGAAGCGGCCGATTATGCGTCACAACTGGCCACAAAGCTGGGCACAGAGGCCGTAGGATTGGTGCTCGGCAGCAGCCAGGACGATCTGCCGGGCCTTGGAAAATACGGATTAAAAAAAGTGTATAAAATAGCCAATGATACTTTAAACCAGTTAGATGCACAGGTGTATAGCAGTGTTATTGCAGCCGCCACCGATGCCCTGGGTGCAGATATTGTGGTGTTATCGGGGAATGTAACCGGCAAGGCCGTGGCGCCCCGTTTATCGGCCCGCCTGCAGGCAGGACTGGTGACTGGCGCCATTACTCTGCCCGATACGAGCCAGGGTTTTGTGCTGAAAAAAGCCGTGTTCAGTGGTAAGGCTTTTGCCAACATCAATATTGAAACAGCCAAAAAGATCATTACCATTTCGCCCAATGCCTTTAGCCACCAGGCCGGCGAAGGATCGGCCGAAGTGGCCGACCTTGCAGTAGAAGTGCCGGCAGCAAAAGTGAAGGCGGTGTCGAGCCAGGTAGCCGGCGGGCAGGTAGCGTTGTCGGATGCCGAGATCGTGGTGAGTGGTGGCCGCGGCCTCAAAGGTCCGGAGAACTGGGGTATGATTGAAGAACTGGCCAAACTGCTGGGTGCGGCAACCGCCTGCAGCCGGCCCGTGGCAGATGCGCATTGGCGGCCGCATGGCGAGCACGTTGGGCAAACCGGCGGCGCCATTGCACCGAATCTCTATTTCGCAGTTGGTATTTCGGGCGCCATCCAGCACCTCGCCGGCGTGAACCGGAGCAAGACCATCGTGGTCATTAATAAAGACCCCGAAGCGCCGTTTTTCAAAGCGGCCGATTACGGAATTGTAGGCGATGCATTCGAAGTAATGCCGAAGATTATCGATGCTGTAAAAAAGTTGAAACAGTAACCGGTTTTCCTAAAATGCCTTAGTTTCGTGCCTTCATTATGAGGAAGATAGAACTGGAAATTGTGGCCCTGTCGCACAGTATCACGCAGACACATTCCTACGCCGTTGTGCTCGGGGAAGTAAACGGATTGCGGAGATTGCCCATCGTTATCGGCGGCTTTGAAGCACAGGCCATTGCCGTGGCGCTGGAAAAAATGCAACCCAGCCGCCCGCTGACACACGACCTCATGAAAAATTTCATGAGTGCCTTCAATGTTGACCTGAGCGAGATCATCATCTGCGATCTCCAGGAAGGCATTTTCTATTCGAAGCTGGTCTGTGTGGGCGAGAACGACACGGTCGAAATCGATTCCCGCACTTCCGATGCGCTGGCCCTGGCCGTGCGTTTCGGCTGCCCCATTTACACCTACGAGAATATTCTCGAAAATGCGGGCATCATGATGGAAGATAATGGCGGTAAGAAAAAGAAGACCGTGACCACCACTACCGAAAAAGACGACAGCGCCCATGAAGACCTCCGCGCGCTGAGCGTGGAAGAGCTGAACACCCTGCTCAGCGAAGTGCTGGAACAGGAAGATTATATCCGCGCGATCGCCATCCGCGATGAGATAAACAGCCGCAAGAACCGGTAATGCTGCTTTTCCCCAATGCAAAGATCAATCTCGGCTTACAGGTAACAGCCAAAAGACCCGACGGGTACCATGATATAGCAACGGTGTTTTACCCGCTGCCCGTCACCGATATGCTGGAGGTCATTCCCGCTTCGGATTTTTCCTTTACCCAAAGCGGGTTACCGGTAGACGGAGCGCCCGAAAAAAACCTCTGTTACAAAGCCTGGACGCTGTTGCGCGATGCCTGCCAGTTGCCGCCCATCGCGCTTCACCTCCACAAACAGATCCCGCTGGGCGCCGGTCTTGGCGGCGGCTCTTCCGACGCTGCCTTTACGCTGCAATTACTGAACAAAGTTTTTCAACTGCAGCTCAGCGAACAACAACTCAGCGATTATGCGCTTCAGTTGGGAAGCGATTGCCCGTTTTTTCTGCTCAATAAACCGGCTTATGCCACGGGCCGCGGCGAGCGCCTGACACCGGTCGACATCCCACATCTCAACGGCAAAAAAATACTGCTGCTGAACCCGGGCATCCATATCAGCACAGCCTGGGCCTTTGCACAGGTGCAACCGGCTGCGCCCGCTGTTCACCTGCCCGATATGGTGCAGGCGCCGGTAGCTGAATGGAAAAACAGGTTGCCCAATGATTTCACAGCGCCCGTGTTTGCCGCCCACAGCGGGTTGAAAAAACTGCTCGACTGGCTGTATGCTGCCGGCGCCCTGTTCGCGGGAATGACGGGCACCGGCGCCACCCTTTTCGGCATCTTCGATGAATGGCCGGCCGCAAACACCCTGCCTGATAACTGCCGGCATTGGCAGGTAGCGCTTTAGTTTGTATATTACCGAAAATTTGCTGTATCAGCTACACTAGACACATAGTCCAGTTTCTTTCCGACAAGCTTGATTTCCTCGATCATCGAAGAAGCTAGTTGCCCGTCCGGTTCCTTATTGACCGATCTCCAGATTATTTATTGCTCCCACTAATAATTTTATTGCCCATGGCAACGACAACTTCTTATTCTGACAAGACAGCTTATTATCTCGACCTCGAAGACAGGTTCGGCGCCCACAATTACCATCCCCTGCCGGTGGTGCTCGAACGCGGCGAAGGCGTATTTCTTTATGACGTTGACGGCAAACGGTATTTCGACTTTCTGAGTGGTTACAGTGCCGTAAACCAGGGACATTGCCATCCCGCCATCATTACGGCCATGCAAGAGCAGTCCGCCAAATTAACGCTGACCTCCCGCGCCTTTTACAATAACCTGCTGGGTGAATACGAAAAATACATCACCGCTTATTTCGGTTACGATAAGGTATTGCCCATGAATACCGGGGTGGAAGGCGGCGAAACAGCCATCAAGCTGGCCCGGCGCTGGGCTTATACACGCAAATGCATTCCGGAAAATAAAGCGGTGGTATTGTTTGCCGAAAACAATTTCTGGGGAAGGACCCTGGCGGCCATATCGGCATCCACCGATCCCAGCAGTTATCATCGTTTCGGCCCCTTTATGCCCGGCTTCGAAACCATTCCCTATAACGATCTGGCAGCTCTGGAAAAAGCGCTGCAAAACGAGCACGTCGCCGCTTTCATGGCAGAGCCCATCCAGGGCGAAGCAGGTGTGGTGGTACCCGACGAAGGTTACCTGCGGGGCGTTCGCGACTTGTGCGACCGGTACAAGGTATTGTTTATCGCCGATGAAATCCAGACCGGGCTGGGCAGAACGGGTAAAATGCTTGCCTGCGATCATGAAGCAGTGAAGCCCGATATCCTCATCCTGGGCAAGGCCCTGAGCGGCGGCGTACTGCCGGTCAGCGCGGTGCTGGCCAGCGACGATATCATGCTCACCATTAAACCCGGAGAGCACGGTTCCACCTATGGCGGCAACCCGCTGGCCTGCGCTACGGCAATGGCGGCGCTGAAAGTATTGAAAGACGAAAACCTCGCAGAAAAAGCGGCCGTTCTCGGCGACCTGCTGCGGAAGGAACTCGCCGCATTGCAATCGCCCTATATCAGCGCCGTTCGCGGCAAGGGATTGCTCAACGCCATTGTGATCGATCATCCCAACAAAGACGCAGCGTGGAGACTTTGCCTGCTGCTGATGGAAAACGGCCTGCTGGCCAAACCCACCCATGGCGACAAGATCCGCTTTGCGCCGCCGCTGGTCATCACGCACGGGCAATTACTGGAGGCAGTTACTATTATCGGCAGATGTCTGCAGCAGTTATAGTGAAAAGAACGCCGTCACAGCGCATCGTGGGTGACCACCTTTTCCTTTTTATCCTGGCTGACCGGAAGATCGGGAAAAAGCGCCATGGCCATCGCCAGCAGCAACGCCGAAGCTGCCACCAGCAGGTAAAGGCCGGCCTGCTTTTCCGGGCAGTCGCCGCCATGACAACTGCTCAGCAAGATATAGTTGCGGATGGCCCAGGCCAGGTTGAAAGCAGCAAAAAAAAGATTGGCGCGTTTGGCCCATACGCGGGGGATGACAAACAACAGCAAAGCGACCCCGCTCATAAAAGCATTTATCAGTCCCGGTTTCCCGAAACGGGTGCCGCCGGAGACAAAACCGCTTACATGGATGTTTTTATCGGGAATAACGATCCACCACATCGTGCAGGAACCGATAACGGCCAGGGCGGCGATCACCCCGATAAGTGATGAATACTTCATGGCAAATAAAAGCCGCTTTACAGCGGCTTTTGTATTTTTCAGTGTTTTTGGAGGTCCCGAGCAGATTCGAACTGCTGTGGAAGCTTTTGCAGAGCTCTGCCTAACCACTCGGCCACGGGACCTTTTGTTATAAACCGGGCACGAATGTAGCTTTTTTATACATTCGTTACAAGTAAACGCGCAATTTCTTATCAATCAACCGTTAAGCATGAAAGCCATCGCCCCCTCCGAACTCATCATCAACCCGCGCGGCGCCGTGTATCATATCGACCTCCGCCCCGACGAGCTGGCCGATACCGTTATCACCGTGGGCGACCCTGGGCGGGTGGCCACAATCAGCCGGTATTTCGACCGGCAGGAGCTGCGGCGTGAACACCGTGAATTCATCTCGGAAACCGGTTATATCGGAAAAAAAGAATCACCGTATTGTCCACGGGCATCGGGCCCGATAATATCGATATCGTGCTCAACGAGCTCGACGCCCTGGCGAATATCGATTTCGAAACGCGTATGGTGCGGGAAACGCTCAGACCGCTTTCGATCATCCGTCTCGGCACCTGCGGTTCATTGCAAGCCGACATCCCTGTCGATAGCCTGGTGGCCGGCACCTACGGACTAGGCCTCGACAACCTGCTCCACTTCTACCGGCAGGAAACCACCGATGCCGACCAGCAGCTTATCCAGGCCTTCCTGACCCAAACGCAATTGCACAGCCAGTCGCAACCCTATATTGCGCCGGCCGCAACGTCGCTGCTGAAACATTTTGTAGACGGCTTTCACCAGGGGATAACGGTTACCTGTCCCGGGTTCTATGGCCCCCAGGGCCGGGTGCTTCGCCTGGGCCTGCAGCATCCCGAACTGGTCGACCGCCTCACCAGTTTCCAGTTCGGACAGCACCGCATCGCGAATTTCGAAATGGAGACCTCGGCTATCTACGGATTGGGTAAATTGCTGGGGCACCATTGCCTTAGCTTAAACGTGGTGGTGGCCAACCGTGTGGCAAAACAGTTTTCGGCCGATGGGCAGAAAGCGGTTGAGAACCTGATTGAAAAAGCATTGGAAATCATTGAGCATCTTTAAGGAGATTATGCAAATCAATTTTTTTAAATACCAGGGCACAGGAAACGATTTTATTATTCTCGACAACCGAACGGGCCTTTATAACGCCCTCGGCACGGCGCAGATCAGGCGGCTTTGCGACCGCCGGTTCGGCATTGGCGCCGATGGCCTTATGCTGCTGAATGAACAGGAAGGTTATGATTTCGCGATGAAATATTACAATGCCGACGGCCGTGAAGGCAGCATGTGCGGCAACGGCGGGCGCTGCCTCGTTAAATTCGCCTTCGACGGCGGGCTCGCCCGGTCAACCTACCGGTTTATCGCCATCGACGGCGAACATGAGGCGGAAATCGATGCGCAATCGCAGGTACGCCTGAAAATGCAGGATGTGGCTGCCATTACGCCGGCCAATGACGACGCCGTACTCGACACCGGTTCCCCGCACTATGTAAAAACCGTTACCAACCTCGCCGCCTACGATGTGTATAACAAAGGCAGGGATATCCGTAACAGCAACCGTTTCCAGCCCGCCGGCATTAATGTGAATTTTGTAGAGCAGCAGGATGCCGATGCCATCATCGTACGTACTTTTGAACGGGGTGTGGAAGACGAAACCTTAAGCTGCGGAACCGGCGTTACCGCCGCTGCACTGGTCAATTACCACAACGATATCGGTTTTAACCAGGTGCGGGTCGGCACCCGCGGCGGAAAATTGAGGGTCGAATTCGATCGCCGGGAAGATGGCAGCTTTACCAATATATGGCTCTGCGGCCCGGCCGAAAAAGTTTTTCAGGGTACGATAAGCCTTCCTGAATAAATCCGTTATTTGCACCGCTTTTGATACAGTATTTCAGAAATATCAACCACCAGACAGTCGCCATTTCCAAGCCCGAAAACGGCGCCTGGGTAAATATCCTCCCGCCGTTGAAGCTGGAGGAGTTTACCGAGCTGTCGCGCGAACTCGATATTCCGCTCGACTTCCTCACCGACTCGCTCGATATCGACGAAAGAACCCGCTTTGAAGAAGACGATAATGTGAAGCTCCTGGTCATTAAAACACCGACCGAAAACAACAGCTTTAACGACAGCGATGCGTTTTATATCACCATCCCGATCTGTATCATCCTTACCCACAACCAGATCGTAACGGTGAACAGCTTCGAGAACGACGCCATCAAAAAATTCCTGAATTCTTTCCAGAACCGGCATCCCGATAACCGCAAGATGATGTGCCTGAAGATCATCGAGAAAGTGGTGCAGAATTACATGGAGTTCCTGAAAGAGATCAACCACAAAAGAAACCTGCTGGAGCAAAAGCTGTACGATGCCAACCGGAATGAAGAGCTGCTGCAGCTGATGCGTATCCAGAAAAGTCTTGTCTATTTTGTAACGGCGCTTCGCAGCAACGAGCTGTTGCTGGTAAAGCTGGAAAGAACCAATTTTTTATCGCTCAATGAAGAGGAAAAAGAATACCTCAACGACCTGATCGTTGACAATTCGCAGGCCCTCGAGATGGCGAACATTTACACCAACATCCTGTCGAGCACCCTCGACGCCTTTGCCAGCATCATCGCCAACAACCAGAACGAAGTGCTGAAGCGCCTGTCGGTTATCACCATCGTATTAAGCCTGCCCGTGCTGGTGGCCAGCATTTACGGCATGAACGTGCCTATCCCCTTTTCACATTCACCCTACGCATTTTACATCCCGGTGTTTTTGTCGATGGCCATTTCGCTGGTGATCGGCTGGTTCTTCCTCAAGAAAAAACTGTTCTGACAACATGTTTACCATTCGCGTATATGGCATCCTGGTCAACCCTGAAAAGCAGGTGCTGGTCAGCGATGAAAAGATCCGTGGCGGCTACTATACAAAATTCCCCGGCGGCGGTATGGAATTCGGTGAGGGCACCCGCGATTGCCTCAAACGGGAGTTCATGGAAGAAATGGGGCTACTGGTCGATATCGGCGATCATATCTATACCACCGATTATTACCAGATGAGCGCCTTCAGACCCGACCAGCAGATCGTGGCCATTTATTACTTCGTTACCCCGCTGGAGCCCATCAAAGCACCCCTGCGCACAAAGCCATTCGATTTTGACGAGCAGCAATTGAAAGTGTACGAAACCACCGGTGAAACGGAAACATTCCGCTTCATCAGCTGGGATGATTTTTCTGATGAATCGGTAACCCTGCCCATAGATAAGATCGTGGCAAAAATGTTAAAAGAAGCGCCCGGTAATCGCGGTTAAGCTGCTGATTTGGCCCTCTTTGGGACTTGTCTTACCTTCGCGGCAATCAATTAAACAAATATGTCAACTGTTTCCAAAACAGCCATCGATTTTTCGCTGGCCTACAAAGTGAAAGATATCAGCCTGGCTGAGTGGGGAAGAAAAGAAATCCGCCTGGCCGAAGCCGAAATGCCGGGTCTGATGGCCATCCGTGAAGAATACAAAGCTTCTCAACCGTTGAAAGGCGCCCGCATTGCGGGTTGTTTGCATATGACCATCCAAACCGCCGTGCTGATCGAAACACTGGTGGCCCTGGGTGCCGAGGTAAAATGGAGCTCCTGCAATATTTTCTCTACGCAAGACCATGCTGCCGCAGCCATTGCCGCTGCGGGTATCGGTGTGTTCGCCTGGAAAGGACAAACACAGGAAGAAGCCGACTGGTGTATAGAACAAACCCTGTTTTTCGGCGCAGCTGACCGCCCGCTGAACATGATCCTCGACGATGGCGGCGACCTCACCAACATGGTGTTTGATAAATACCCCGAGCTGATCCAGTACGTGAAAGGCCTCAGCGAAGAAACCACTACCGGCGTTCACCGCCTGTACGAGAGAATGGCCAAAGGCACTTTGCCGATCCCTGCCATCAACGTAAACGATTCTGTTACCAAGAGCAAGTTCGACAACAAATACGGTTGCAAGGAATCGCTGGTGGATTCTATCCGCCGTGCTACCGACGTTATGCTGGCAGGCAAAGTGGCTGTTGTAGGCGGTTATGGCGATGTAGGTAAAGGATCTGCCGCTTCACTGGCCGGTGCCGGTTGCCGTGTTATCGTAACCGAAATCGACCCCATCTGCGCCCTGCAGGCGGCCATGGATGGCTTTGAAGTGAAGAAAATGATCGACGCCGTTAAAGAAGCCGATATTGTCGTAACTGCCTCCGGCTGCCGCGACCTTATCACTGGTGAGCATTTCAAACTGATGAAAGACAAAACCATCGTTTGCAATATCGGCCACTTCGATATCGAGATCGATATGGCATGGCTGAACCAGAACTACGGCAATACCAAAGACACTATCAAGCCGCAGGTTGATATTTACAATGTAAACGGTAAAGACATTATCCTGCTGGCCGAAGGTCGCCTGGTAAACCTGGGTTGCGCTACCGGTCACCCCAGCTTTGTGATGAGCAACTCGTTCACCAACCAGACCCTGGCACAGATCGAACTGTGGACCAACCACGGCAGCTACGAAAACAAAGTGTATGTGCTGCCCAAGCACCTCGATGAAAAAGTAGCGCGCCTGCACCTGGCAAAAATCGGTGTAACACTCGATGAGCTGACACCCGCCCAGGCCGACTACCTCGGCATTCCGAAAGAAGGCCCGTACAAACCGGAGCACTACAGATACTAAGTAAAAGGCCGCCTTCGGGCGGCTTTTTATTTCATCAGTGTTTTCGATTCCGTTGCAATACAATTACTGACCTTCATGAGCATATCCTGCAAAGCAGGCGTCAGCACCACGGCTGTTTTTTTCTCATTACGGTCGGTGAAAGTAATGGACACCACTTTTTTGGTGCACAGCTTTTGCAGGTTACCGGGTGTAACGGCGCCGTTCTTCATGAGAATATGAAAATAGCCGTCGCAATTGTCGCCCCCGGTATTACGCAGGGTCATTTTCTGCTTGCCGCCTTCAAAAACAAACAGCGCTTCCGACTGTTCGCCAATGCAATTGGCATTGCGGTTGGCGATTACAACAAAATAGTCTATCTCTTTGGCGGTAGCATCGATGTTCAGCTTAACATCCTGCAAGTCCATAAAGCCGGTAAACAGTTTCGGCTGGTTGCTGAAATCATCGTTTCCTTTCTGCAACGCACAATCCTGTGCCCGGGCAGCAAACGAAAGAAAAGCCACAGCAGTCATCACCGCAATTCTTTTTATGTACATACTGCCAAAATAACAAAATCCTTATTTTCACCGGCATGAAATTCTTTCGCCATTTGTTAAGATTTGCCTGCAGCGTTGCCTTCGCTGCCTGCCTGTTACCCGTCTATGGTCAAACGACAGCGGGAGACCCCGCGCTGATTCCCCTGCCCGCACAATGGACAAAGGCAAACGGCAGTTTTATCCTGCCCAATCCCGTCACGATACAGGCGCCCGCAGACGATTCCCTGCGCGCGGTAACTGATTTCATCAGCCGGAAGATCCGGCAGGCAACCGGTTACGAGGTACATACCATGGCGACCGGAAACGCTGCCATCCGTTTAGCAATTACAAAAAAGCACGACCCGGCCCTGGGCAAAGAAGGTTATACATTGAAGGTGGATGAAAGAGGCGCATTGATCGTTGCCAACACCGCCGCCGGACTTTTTTACGGCATCCAAACCATGTGGCAGCTGCTGCCCGCCGAAATAGAGAGCAGAACGGTGGTGGAAAGAGGAAGCTGGGAAATACGATTTGCATCAATTACCGATAAGCCGAGGTTCGCTTACCGCGGGCTCATGCTCGACGTGGTTCGCCACTGGTTCAACAAAGCGCAGGTAAAAGATTTCATTGACCAGATGGTGAAGTACAAATACAATTTCCTGCACCTGCACCTGACCGACGACCAGGGCTGGCGCATCGAGATCAAGAGCCTGCCGAAACTCACTGAAATAGGCGCTTTCCGGCCCGAGCGCACTGGTATGTGGGGCAGCTTTGCCGCGCCACAGCCGGGTGAACCCAGGAACTACGGCGGCTTTTTTACGCAGGACGATATGAAAGAGATCATCGCCTACGCGAAAGAGCGCTTCGTAACCATCCTTCCTGAAATCGATATTCCCGGTCACAGCATGGCCTTTCTGGCTGCCTATCCCGAACTGGCCTGCACACCCGGCACTTACGACGTGAACGCGGGTAACCGGTTTATGATCTGGCCGCCCGGCGGGCATTTCTACGGGCTGGTCGACAATAACCTCTGCCCTGCCAATGAAAAAGTATATGAAATGCTTGACAAGGTATTCGGCGAAATCGCGCAGCTTTTTCCCTATGAATATATCCATATGGGTGGCGATGAAACCTATAAGGGCTTCTGGGAAAAAAGCGATGCCGTAAAGGCGCTGATGGCAAAAGAGAAACTGAAGAACTACGATGAAGTACAGAGCTATTTTGTAAAGCGGGTGAGCAAGATCATCGCTTCCAAAGGAAAGAAAATGATCGGCTGGGACGAGATACTCGAAGGCGGCATTGCACCCGGTGCGGTGGTGATGAGCTGGCGCGGTGAAAAAGGCGGCATCGAAGCGGCAAAAATGAAACATTCGGTCATCATGTCGCCCTCCACCTATACCTATGTGGACCTGTACCAGGGCGATCCCCTGGCAGAGCCGCCCACTTACGGCAATGTGCGCCTGAAAAAATCGTATGATTTCAACCCTGTTCCTGCCGGTGTTGATTCGGCTTATATCATGGGCGGACAGGCAAATCTTGGAGCGAGCGGCTGCATACGGTGAGGCATATGCAATATATGCTGTGGCCGCGCGGCTGGGCCGTTGCCGAATCGGTATGGAGCCGGCAGGTAAAAACTGGACCGATTTTGTACGCAGAACGGAAGCGCATTTCAGGCGGGCCGACCAGGCTGAAGTCAATTATTCCACCAGCGTATATGACCCCATCGTGGAGGTCAAAAAACTGACCGATACCAGTATTCAGGTGACGTTGTCAACCGAGATTCCCGGGCTGGAAATCCATTATAGCTTTGATGAATTTTACCCCGATGCCTATTACCCGGTTTACAGCGGGCCGCTGGTTTTCCCCGCAGGCGCTACCAGCCTGAAGCTGGTTACTTACCGCAACCGGCAAAAGATCGGCAAATCCATCAACCTGCCGCTTGACGAACTGAAAAAGCGCGTCAAAATGAATTAATACCCTTCGGCTACCTTTTTCGCAATAGCTGCCAGTAACGCGTCAAGCGCCTTGCGGTCGAGATAGCGGCCGCCGCGCATCACGGCCTGCACAGAGCGCGTTGCTTCGATGTTTTCGAGGGGATTGTTACGAAGGAATACGATATCGGCGGCTTTCCCTTTTTCAAGGCTGCCGTAATTGCCCAGGTGAAAAAATGCCGGACCATTCAGTACCGATGCCTGTATGGCTTCGAGGGGCGACAAACCGTATTTTACGTATAATGCCAGTTCATCATGCAGACCGATGCCAGGATAATCGAATGAATTCAGATAGCCCGCATCGGTGCCTGCAATGATCTTTATGCCACTTGCTTTCACCAGGGGCAGCAGTGAAGCTGCCGCTTCGAAATCGCGATGGCGTTTTGCAACAGCCGCCGCATCGTCTTTGGCGGCGCGCTGCACCCGCCAGTCGTAAGTGCGTTTCAGTCCCTTGCCGATATAACGGAGATAATCGTCGTTTGCATGGTCATTGCTGTCGAGATACGCGATCGTGCGGCTGATATTGAGTGTAGGCACTACGGCGGTGCCGTTGGCTGCCAGCCGGCGATAAACAGCCAGCGCCTGTGCCGTATCAAAACCATCGGGCATGGCGCCGGCTTTGCGCAGATAGGAAAAATGCTCCACCGCCGAGAGGCCGGCATCACTTACCTGCTCCAGCGGCAGGGAAGCGGGAATATGGCCTGTAACCGGCCATCCTTTTTTGCGCGCTATGGCCACGGCTTTCAGGTACAACTCCGGCTTCAGGGTATTGTCGGTGATCTTGATAAAATCAACACGCAGCTTTTGCAGCGAATCGAAGGCCGCCATCAGCTCGGTTTCATTATCGACTTCCAGGTCTCCTTTCCAGATGGAGTTGAGTCCTTCGATTTGGCCCGGAGGTAAATATCCGCGGGCCTTCCAGTTGCCCGGCATTGATCTGGTCGCGCCATTGCAGCACATCAAGGCTTATATCGGCGGCACAGTCCCGGATAGTCGTAATGCCATGTACCAGGTACAGCGGCAGCAGCCATTTGTTTTCTTCGGTCAGCGTGTCTCCGCCGCCGAAATGCATGTGCATGTCCCAGAAACCCGGCAAAACAAAAAGGCCTTTTGCATCGATAAGGGCATAGTTGTTCCGTTTTTTAAACTGTGTATCGGGACCGGTCGCCACAATCCTGCCGTTTTGCACGAGAATCGACTGATTTTCTTTTATGGTGCCGGCAAGCGGATCAATAACCTGTGCATGAAAAATGAGTGCCGGTTGCTGCTGGGCGATGGTTGCCAGGCAACTGAATAACAAGAGGCAAACAAGGCCGGCCTTACCCCTGCCCCGGCAAATATTCTTTGACTTCATGCCAGAAATTATCGAATTTGTGTAAACTTTCCGCATTTTTGGGAAGCATTTCAATTACCAGCACGAAAATTGCTGTTTGCACCTTGTTTTTATCACGCTTACCTGACACCTCATGCAGCTGAAATTTGTAAAAAACATCCAGTTTACCCGGCTCATCAAAGCAGACGGCCGGTTGCGCGAATTCAATTTCCGGAAGATGACCTTATTGCAGGAGACCTTGTTTTCGATCGATGTAGTAGACGATCGGGGCAGCCGGCTCATGTTCCGGATGCGCAAGCACGACAATGACTGGGTTATCGTTCCGCAACCCTTACCGGCCTGGATACAGGAGCAGGAACAGGTATTGAGCGACATGATCAAGGAAGAGCTCAATGCGCAAACGGTAAATATTTATTAGGATTTCCTGATTAATTTTCGCGGCCAATACAAAAACAATGGCTGGTATTCTTGACCTGGTGGGCAATACCCCGCTCGTTACTTTAAAAAATGTTATCGTAAACCCCTCGGTTACCATTCTCGCGAAGCTGGAAGGCAATAACCCCGGCGGTAGCGTGAAAGACCGTGCCGCCTATGGTATGATCAGGGGCGCCATGGATCGTGGCGAACTGAAGCCGGGCATAAAGCTGATAGAAGCTACCAGCGGCAATACCGGTATCGCACTGGCTATGATCGCCAGTTTGTTTGGGGTGGAGATCGAGCTGGTGATGCCTGAAGACGCTACCCGTGAACGTGTGCTGGGCATGGAAGCATTCGGCGCGAAAGTGATCCTGACACCGGCGCATTTGTCGATGGAAGGCGCTATTGACTATGCCAATGCACAGGTGGCCAAAGGCGGCTACCTCATGCTGAACCAGTTCGCCAATCCCGACAATGCCGATATGCACTATCGTACTACCGGTCCGGAGATCTGGCGCGATACCGAAGGCAGTGTAACCCATTTCGTTTCGGCTATGGGTACTACGGGTACCATCATGGGCGTATCAAAATTCTTGAAAGAACAAAATCCCGCTATACAGGTCATCGGCTGCCAGCCGGCCGATGGTTCAAAAATTCCCGGTATCAGGAAATGGCCGGAAGCCTACCTGCCGAAGATCTTCGACCGCAAAAGAATTGACAGCGTATTTGAAGTAAGTGAGCAACAGGCCAGGCGCATGGCCGTGCGGCTCGCACGTGAAGAAGCTGTTTTCAGCGGCATGAGCAGCGGCGGCGCCGTACATGCAGCTGTTGAATTATCAAGGTCTATGACAGCAGGAACGATCGTTTGCATCATCTGCGACCGGGGCGACCGGTATTTGTCGTCCGATCTTTTCGGCTGACCATTTACCGTAAAAAACAACATGAAACAATATCACCCGGCGCAGATCCGTTACGCAGTGGAGAATGCGCCCTCTCCCATCGACGGTACGGGCTGCTTTACGCAACAGGCCATTCCTGCCGGTAAAAAGATCGGTGAACTGGCCGGCGAAATCATACGTGTGCGTGAAGCAAGACAAAGAGTGAAGCGGCAAAAACGGGTAGCCATGGTTGAATTCGGCGACGGGCGGGCGCTCGACGCCAGTGTACGGCCGAATGCCTTGCGTTATATCAATCATTCCTGCCAACCAAACAGCTATATGCGGTGTTGTTATGGAAGAGTGGAGTTCTACAGTTTGCGAAGAATAAAAACAGGCGAAGAGATCACCTGCAATTACGGAGAAACACACCACGATGGAAAGCTGCGCTGCAAGTGCGGCGCACCGGGTTGTAAGGGCGTGCTGTAGCCCGCGGTAATCCACAAGGTGTGTATAAGTAACTTGGCATTTGGCAGTTCACCCACTTATATTTGGTTAGACCTGTGACAATAAAATCTGAAGTGCTTTGACTGAAAAGATCATTAACCTCGAAACCGTTAACCCGATTGAATTTTTCGGTGTTAATAACGGCAAGCTGGACATACTGAAGAAAAAATTTCCCCTTCTTAAAATCCTTTCACGCGGTACACAGATCAAGCTGAGTGGCGCGCCTGAGCAGGTAGATTCTGCGAAAGACAAGATATCGCTGATTGTTCAATACCTGGAACGGAACGGTCACATGAGCGAGAATTATTTTGAGCAGATTTTGGGGGGAGATGATGAAACGGTTGACAATTTCGTAGAGCGCAACCCGAACGATATTCTTGTATTCGGCCCGAACGGAAAAACGGTGCGGGCCCGCACCGCCAACCAGAAAAGAATGGTGGCAGGCGTAGATAAAAACGATATCCTTTTTGCCATCGGACCGGCCGGTACCGGTAAAACCTATACCGCTGTAGCCCTGGCCGTGCGCGCTTTGAAGAACAAGCTGGTAAAGAAGATCATTCTTACACGCCCTGCGGTGGAAGCCGGCGAAAGCCTCGGTTTTCTGCCGGGCGACCTGAAAGAGAAAATTGACCCTTACTTGCGCCCATTATACGATGCCCTGGATGACATGATCCCGGCCGACAAGCTCGGCTATTACATGAGTAACCGTACCATCGAAATCGCGCCGCTTGCTTATATGCGGGGGCGAACGCTGGACAATGCCTTCATCATTCTTGATGAGGCCCAGAATGCAACCGACCTGCAGCTGAAGATGTTCCTCACCCGTATCGGCGCCAATGCCAAGGCGATCATTACGGGCGATATGACCCAGGTTGACCTTCCGAAGAACCAGAAAAGCGGGCTGGAGAAAGCAGTTCGCATCCTGAAAAATGTTGACGGTATCTCCCATATCGTGCTCGACGAAGAAGACGTAGTGCGCCACCGCCTGGTAAAAGCCATTATCAGGGCTTATGACCGGGAAAAAGACCGGGAGCAGCAAATGGGAACCTAACAAGGTTTATGGTTTATGGTCTTTGGTTTATGGTTGCTGCCGCGTGCGAGAAACCTGCCAACCTGCAACAACCATAAACCAAAGACCATAAACCACAAACTTTTTTTACTTTCGCTCCATGAAGTTATTGTCTTTCTTCCTGTCACTGGCACTCCTGGCGGGTTGCAGCAACGATGCCTCGTTCAGGAAAGCAGAAGACGCGCAAGACGCAGGGCGTGAATTTATCAGGGCTTCGCTGGACGGTAATTTCCCCAAGGCCGAGTTCTACCTGCACAAAGACACGGTCAGCCTGCTGGTGTTCAACCGCTGGAAAACCGGGTTTCAGAAAATGACCGCAGAGGAAAAAATGAATTACATGGACGCGAATATCCTGCCCATCGAAATCACCAATATCAATGATTCGGTTGTCAGTTATACTTACTCCAATTCATACAAAAAAATACCTACCACGCTAAGGGTCGTAAAGATCAATGGCGACTGGTTGGTAGACTTAACGGAACTACACTAAATTTTTCGGCCAATGCAAAATGTATCACATCCCTGGCACGGGGTTTCCACCGGCGAACAGGCGCCCAAAATTGTTACCGCGGTTATTGAAATTCCGCAGGGCTCGCGGGCTAAATATGAAATCGACAAAGAGAGCGGTCTGCTGAAGCTGGACCGTGTAATCTATTCGTCGTTTTATTATCCCTGCAATTACGGGTTTATTCCCCGCACCTATGGCGACGACAAAGATCCGCTGGATATACTGGTGATCACTTCCATGCCCGTGCAGGCCATGTGCCTCATGGATGCCAAAGTGATCGGTGTGATGCGTATGATCGACAGCGGCGATGCCGACGATAAGATTATTGCCGTGGCAGCCAATGACCCCGGTGTGAATTACTACAATGTTATCGAGCAATTGCCCAAACATTTCTTCGACGAATTGCGGCACTTTTTTGAAGAGTACAAAACCCTCGAGAACAAATCGGTGGTGGTAAATGAATTCCAGGACAAAGCAACGGCCCTGGAAATTGTGGAAGCCGGTATCAAATCGTACCAGGAGCTTTTCGGCAACAAGTAACCTTTGTATTATTTGCCCATCACCTGTAACGCCGCAGCGAGTGCAGGTGATGGGTTCTTTTTTGCTGATCGCGGCTGCGTATGCCGCCGGTATCTATATCATCTATCCTGACCTTTCCCGATGAATGGATAATCTCCCGGTTATTCAGTAAAATCCCCACATGCGTTACCTGGCCGGCTTCATCAAAAAAGGCGAGGTCGCCGCAGCGGGCGTCCTGCAGCGAAGCAACGGGTATGCCTTCTGCGGCCTGCATCCAGGCGTCGCGCCTGAGCTGTATGCCCAGCTGCCTGAAAACCATCTGGGCAAAACCGCTGCAGTCAATACCGCTGAAGCTGCGTCCGCCCCACAGGTAGGGGGTATTCAGGTATTCGAAAGCCTGGTGCGTTACCTGCCCGTTCCAGGTGCTGATGTCGGTCGGTGAACCGGCGGCATACGATAGCCCTGTAAAGGAAATGGAGAAGCCGCCCGCCCGGAATGACTGCGCATACACGGGGCTTCCTTTAAATACGGGCATCGGTTGTCCGTTAACGTTAGCAAAGCCCGTCAGCTTGTCGAAAAAACCCAGCAGCGCCGGTAGTTCTTCGGTTACGGCCGCTGTTTGAATAGCCTGGCACCAGCCTTCGTACTGATCGGTTTTTGTGCGTACTTTCACCCAGCCCTCCACCGAATCGTCGAGCAGTTCCAAGGCTTCTCCCAAAAACAACTGGCTGGATAATTCGGCGCGGTGGCTCGGCTCGGTACGTAACTGACAAATACCCGTTACAGGAACCAGAATCTGCTGTATCATAAGTGGCAAATTATGGAAAATACCCGCCCCATGCATCTTGAAATAAATACCTTCCGTGCGTGAATCCAGGTAGATACGCGAAATATTCCGAACAGGAGCTGCTGGAGAAGTTTTATGCAGACCGCAACAAAGAGTGGCTGGGTGTGCTGCTGGAACGCTATACCCTGCTTTTACTGGGCGTTTGCATGAAATACCTGAAACAGGAAGAAGCCGCGCGCGATGCCGTGCAGCAGATCTTTCTCAAGGCCATCAGTGAAATGGAAAAATACCGGGTGGAATACGTCAAAAGCTGGCTGTACACCATCGCCAGGAATCATTGCCTGATGCAGTTTCGCGACAAAAACCGTTTCCCTGTAGAGATCAACGAGCGCCTGGCACTCGAAGACGACCGGGAAGACCGCCTGGTTGAAGCGAAAGAGAAAGAACAGCTGCTGACCTTTATGAACGAGGAGCTGGAACAACTGGGCGATGAACAAAGGCAATGCGTAACTTTATTTTACCTGGAAAAGAAAACCTACCAGCAGGTGGCGGAACAAACAGGGTTCAGCCTGGCACAGGTAAAAAGTTTTATCCAGAATGGTAAACGCAACCTCCGGCTGATGATTCAGCGGAAGCTGCAGCAAAACGGCCCACAAACATGAACCAGGATCTGCTCCATATATTGTTGAACAGCGATAAGGAAATCGACAACCAGCTGATGCTCGATTACCTGAGCGGCAAACTGAAGCAGGAAGAGCAGCACCTTGTGGAAGAATGGCTCACCGATAATCCCTTTGCCGCCGATGCCATCGAAGGGCTGCAGACCTATGGCAATAAAGAAGAAATCCGCGAGGTGGTAACCCAGCTCAACAAAGACCTCCGCCAATACCTTCAAAACAGGAAAGAAAAAAGGGAGAAAAGGCGGTGGAAAGACAATCCCCTCACCTTCCTGGTGCTGGTATTGCTGCTGGTGCTGATCATCGTTACCTATTATATCGTTCGCCTCGCGCTTCGTTCCTGACCCCGAAACCGTTGCCGGTATTACTGGTATTGAATATACACCGGCATGGGCTTCAGCTTCATCAGCTCTTCGGGTGTCATTAACCGGCCGGGCGTTTCTTTGAGGTCGTTTTTATAAAACAGCTTGAACCCCGTAAATTCAACCGGCTCTTTCGCAATAAACTGGCGGTAGGTATTGATCTTACGTGCGGGGGCGCCCCAGCCATCCATATGCACCACCATCTGCACTTCCGGACGTAATTTGATGGCCGCTGCATTCGTTACCATGGCTTTGGTAAAGCGGTGAACGATCAGCATTTTCGCCGGCAGGTTGTTCTTTTTAACCAGGTCGGCCAGGTAGCCCGAAGCATAGTTAATATCGGCAGCATCAAATGTACCGATACGTGACCCCGGTTTGGCGCCGGTTTTCATCGAAAATTCGGGATCAATGCCCAAGTGTACATTGGGCAGGGAAAGGTATTTTTCAAGAAGGGGTACCTCCTCTTCCAGGTTGCTGAGCCCAATCTGTATATCAAGAAAAACAATAGCATTGATCGGCTTTGCCATATTCAGCACAGAATCAATTTGGCTGAACGGCATCCGCAGGCGGTATTTTCCTCCTTTCCCCGGGCTGCCCTGTGCGGTTACTGCTATATAATGCAAGGCAGGCTGCACCGGCGTATTCGGGTCGGCAGCTTCCCACTTCTTCGCTTCTTCCTGCAGCCTGGCGCGCATCTGGGCAGGCGGTAATTCTCCCAAAATACCCATGCGGGTACTGTACAGGTTACCGTAATAAGCAACTACGCGTTTATAAGGCAGGATGGCCCCGTTTACAGGCAGCCTGGACGCCACGGGCCAGCGGCCGGTGCTGTCGCCGTTCGCTACATATCTCAACTTCTCAAAAAAACTGGCTGAATCAACGATGACCGGAACAGGATCATCTGCAGCCGGCGTCAGGATAGTGTCTTTTACAAGGGCGGAAGCAACTGTGTCAACAGCAGGCGCCGCTTTGGGTTCTTCGGAAAATGCAGCACCACAGGCAGCAAAAATAACCATGCCCTGCAAAGCCAGCAGGGTACCCGGAATATTGGATTTCATAAACTCGTTTCAATTAACAATCAACGTATACAACGAACTAACCGCAAAAATATTTCAAAAGAATAAAGATTAACTCATTTTCGCTCGTCGTCGCCGTCAAATTTGTCTTTCAGCCGGGCCCACCAACTGCCGGCCTTGCCTTTCAGTTCGTTCCATTTTTCTTTCGCTTCATCATCCCAGGTGTCCATCTCTTCTTTCAGATCGTCGAATTTTCCGGCAGCTTTCTTTTTAAGCTCATCGATCTTGTCATCGCTGAAACCTGTTTTAGCCTGAAATGATTTCCAAAGCGCTTCCGCCTTGTCCTCCACTTTATCCCAGGTGTCTTCAATTTTATCGGCGGCCTTGTCGGCCATGCCTTTGTTGTTTTCAGTACTCATTATACAATATTTTTATGTCAGACAAGATAAGGATATTCGACCTTAACGGAATGTAAAAATTAACCGGCGTAAACCACGCCGCTGGTGGGTGTTTCATGCAATTCCACCTTTACCAGCAGCGGTAAGGCGGGCTTGATATTGTCCCATATATACACGGCTATCCGCTCGCAGGTGGGGTTGGTCAGGCCGGGAATATTATTCAGGCATTTATGGTCAAGCCGGTCTACCACCGGACGAACAACAGCCTTCAGTTCGGCAAAATCCATTACCCAGCCTAATTGCGGGTGCAACGGGCCTTCCAGCCATACGCGC
>JASGFZ010000015.1:0-21234 GCA_047605345.1 Flavihumibacter sp.
CCTTTGTGTTTTACGAGGGGCCGCCCAGCGCCAATGGCATGCCTGGCATTCACCACGTCATCTCCCGTACCCTGAAAGACCTGGTATGCCGCTACAAAACCATGCAGGGCTTCCAGGTAAAACGCAAGGGCGGATGGGATACCCATGGTCTGCCCATCGAACTGGGGGTGGAAAAAGAGCTGGGCATCACCAAAGAAGACATCGGCAAAAAGATATCGATAGCGGAATACAACCAGAAATGCCGGGAAGCGGTATTGCGGTTCAAAGACAAGTGGGACAGCCTCACCCAAAAGATGGGGTACTGGGTAGACCTCAACGATCCCTATATCACTTTTGAGAACAGCTATATCGAAACCCTCTGGTGGCTGTTACAGCGCCTGCATAAAAAGGGACTGCTTTACAAAAGCGTCAGCATCCAGCCTTATTCGCCGGCTGCGGGCACCGGTTTGAGCTCGCACGAACTCAACCAGCCGGGCACCTATAAGGATGTCAAAGACACGAGCGCCGTGGCCATGTTCAAAGCCCTGCGCAACAAAGACAGCGAGTTTCTTTTTGAAGCGGCTGAACAGGACGCAAGAACAGAAAGCGAAGAAGTATTTTTCCTGGCTTGGACCACCACGCCGTGGACCCTTCCTTCGAACCTGGGGCTTACCGTGGGCCCGTCGATCGATTATGTACTGGTACGTACCTTCAATCCTTATACGCACCTGCCTGTGAATGTGGTGCTGGCCAAGGCCCTGTTGCCGAAATATTTCAAAGCCGAAAACGAGGGTGCCGACGAAGCTGCTTACGGCCCCGATGCCAAACAGCTTCCCTGGCGCATACTCACGGCCTTCAAAGGCAAAGACCTGGAAGGGCTGCGGTACGAACAGCTGATGCCCTATGAGGCGAATACACCTGAAAAGGCCGGCGGCGATCCGTTCCGGGTATTGCTCGACGGCTTTGTAACCGTGGAAGACGGTACGGGTATAGTACATACCGCACCTGCATTCGGTGCCGACGACTATAAAGTGGGCAGGAAATACGGCATCGGCATCCTTACGCTGGTGGATCGCGAAGGCAAATTCGTTGACGGGCTGGGAGAATTCAGCGGCCGTTACGTAAAGAACTACAAAGACGAGAAAGATTATGTGGATGTCAACGTTGACATCAGTGTGAAGCTGAAAAAAGAGAACCGCGCCTTCAAAGTGGAAAAGTATGAGCACAGTTATCCACATTGCTGGCGTACCGATAAACCTGTATTGTATTATCCGCTGGATGCCTGGTTCATCAAAACCACGGCCCTTAAAGACCGGATGGTGGCGCTGAACAAAACCATCAACTGGAAGCCCAAAGCTACCGGTGAAGGCCGCTTTGGGAACTGGTTGGAAAATATGGTGGACTGGAACCTCAGCCGCAGCCGTTTCTGGGGAACGCCGCTGCCCATCTGGCGCACGGAAGACGGCAGCGAGGAAGTCTGCATCGGTTCGATTGCCGAGCTGAATGCAGCGATCCGCAAAGCCAATGAAGTGCTGGGTGATGAGGTGAATAAACACTACCTGCACGACGGTATTCTCGACCTGCATAAACCCTATGTGGATGAGGTGGTGCTGGTAAGCCCCACGGGCAAGCTTATGCGAAGAGAGCCTGACCTGATCGATGTATGGTTTGACAGTGGCGCCATGCCCTATGCGCAATGGGGACTGGATTATGAAAAGCTGGAAGCGGGCAGCGATCGTCCTTTCAAGGCCCCCTTCGACCAGAACTTTCCCGCCGATTTCATTTGTGAAGGCGTTGACCAGACCCGCGGCTGGTTTTATACCCTGCATGCCCTGGCATCGTTGTTATACGATCAGGTTGCGTATAAAACGGTTGTTTCCAACGGCCTGGTACTTGACCGGAACGGCAACAAGATGAGCAAGCGCCTCGGTAATGTGGTGGATCCTTTCCAGACCATCGACCAGTTCGGCGCCGATGCCACCCGCTGGTACCTGATCACCAATGCTTCACCGTGGGACAGCCTGAAATTTGATGTGGAAGGCATTAAAGAAGTGCAGCGTAAGTTCTTCGGCACCCTTTACAATACCTACCAGTTCTTCGTATTATACGCCAACGTAGACGGATTTACCTTTAAGGAAGCGCCGGTGAAATGGGACGACCGTCCCGAGATAGACCGCTGGATACTGTCGAGCCTGCAAACCCTGGTGCAGCAGGTTACTGCTGCTTTTGACGATTACGAGCCCACTACGGCCGGCCGCCTGATCGATGCTTTTGTAGACGAGCAGCTGAGCAACTGGTATGTGCGTTTGTGCCGCCGCCGTTTCTGGAAGGGCGATTACAGCGTTGACAAGATCAGCGCCTACCAGACCTTGTATGAATGCCTGGAAACCGTAAGCCGGCTCATCGCGCCCGTGGCGCCCTTTTTCGCCGACTGGCTGTTCAGCAACCTGAACGCGGTAACGGGCAGGTTCAGTACCGAATCGGTGCACCACGTATTGTATCCGGAACCCGATGCGAACCGGATAGACAGCGAACTGGAAGAAAGGATGCGGCTGGCGCAGGATGTATCGTCGCTCGTATTGTCGCTTCGCAAGAAGGTGAATATCAAAGTACGCCAGCCCCTGCAAAAGATATTGATCCCCGTGCTGGACCCGGCTGTTAAAACCCGGCTGGAGAAAGTGGAAGACCTGATCAGGTCGGAAGTGAACGTGAAAGCGGTTGAATACATGACGGGTGCGGATGGTTTTATCAGCAAAAAGATCAAGCCGAATTTCCAGGCCCTGGGCAAGCGGCTGGGGGCCAAAATGAAAGCGGTTTCACAGGCGATCAGCGCCTTTGGCCAGGCCGATATTTCGCAACTGGAAAAAGAAGGTTCTTATTCTTTGGAAATTGATAGCGAACCCTTAATATTACAAATCCATGAGGTTGAAATAACCAGTGAGGATATACCCGGCTGGACGGTTAGTTCAAAAGGGGCTTTGACAGTAGCACTCGACGTTAGCCTGACGCCTGAACTGGAGCAGGAGGGCAATGCCAGGGAGATTGTAAACAGGATACAGAAGATCAGGAAAGACAATGGTTATGAACTGACAGACAGGATCCGGATCAGGTTCGGTAAGGCAGGCTTGCTGGAAGCATCCATCAGGCAGTTTGCTGCATATATAAAAGCCGAAGTGCTGGCCGATGAACTGGAAGTGGTTGACAGCCTCAGCGATGGTATGGAAATAGACGTAAATGAGCAAACTGTTACTGTCTGGATTGGTAAATCGGCCGGACAGGGTAAATAGATATTCATCACCCGGATAAAAGGAACCAAACATGGCAACCAAAAAAAAGGCCGCTAAACCAGCCGCCAAAAAAGTTGCTCCGGCAAAGAAAGCAGCGCCGGCAAAAAAAGCCGCCGTTAAACCTGCTGCAAAAACGACGCCTGCCAAAAAAACAGCGAAACCTGCCGTCCCGGCCAAACCAGCCGTTAAGCCTGCTGCAAAAGCGGCCAAACCGGTTGCAAAAGCACCGGCCAAACCAGCACCGGCTGTTAAGGCAGCTGCGCCAGTGCCTGCTGCGAAGCCGGCCAAACCGGTTGCAAAACCGGCAGCGCCGGTACCTGCTGCCGTTAAAGCGCCCGCGGTTGCCAAAACACCCGCTAAGCAGCCGGCGGCCGTTAAGCCCGTTCCGGTAAAGAAAGCACCCGAGCCCAAGCCGGCGGCCCCGGTTGAAAAAGCGCCAGAGGCAGTGGAGAAGCCGGCGAAAAAAGAAAAGCCGAAAAAAGAACCGGTAAAAAAAATTATCCGCCAGGGATTGCGTCCGAATCCCATGAAACAGGCAACGGTGAAGGACGACTCAAAACAAACCACCCCTATTCCTATTAAAAAACCGGCACCTCCGCCTGAAAAAAGACCAGCAAAGGTGGAAATGCCTGAGATTAAAACAAAAACTTCTCAACCATATAATCCAGATTTCACCAAGAGCGTACTCGACCAAGGTGCGATTGAAAATCCAGGCCCTACTATGCGATACAGTGATAATGAACTGCAGGAATTTAAAGAGCTCATCAATAAGAAACTCGACGCGGCGAAAAAGGAACTGGCCTACCTGCAGGGCCTGATTACCCGGAAAGATGAAATGGGCGGCGACGAAAGTGAAAGCCGTTACATGACCATGGAAGACGGCAGCGTGAGCATGGAAAGAGAACAGCTGGCGCAGATGGCCAGCCGCCAGATCACTTTCATCGATCACCTCGAGAAGGCATTGATGCGGATCGAAAACAAAACTTATGGTGTTTGCCGGGTTACCGGTAAACTCATCGACAAGGCCCGTTTACGCGCCGTGCCCCATGCCACCCTCAGCATTGAGGCCAAGAATACGATGAACAAATAATACTGCATAGCAGCAATCGCCCGGCAGAACCATCTGGTGCAGCCACCTTGCAGAATCCCCGGCAGAATGCCCGCAGAATCACCCTTCGGGTATTCCCGTAGGGACATCGCAGTTAATCGGGTAGCACGCTACGGGAATACCCGAAGGGTGATTCCGGGATACTCCCGACGGATGCAAGAGGGAAGTACGCTACCCAGCGGGTGGTTTTGTTAGCATTAGTTGGTAAGCGCCTGTATGGCCGGCAGTGCCGGCAACCCTGGAAACAGTAAACTGAACACGGCTTGTGCCTGCTGCTCGATGTCTTTGTCGGCCCGGTTGCTGAAAAGCGCCAGTGAAAAATCCTGTTCAGGCAATACAATTACATAAGACCGGAATCCGCCGTTGGAGCCGCTGTGCAGGTAACAGTGCAGGCCGGCTTTCTCCACGATAAACCAGCCATAACCATAGTGCAGTCCCGGCTCGGAAGTGATGGCGAATTGCGGCGGCGGCAATTGCCGGCCGATATACTGCACCCAATGCAGGTAATCGTCTATGCTGGTGTATAAGCCGCCGTCGGCTTCGGTTGTAAAAAACACATTTTCGTCGGGCCCCGATCTTTTGAAGATTCCATTGTCTTTATCATAACCCGATGCCGTTGCAGGCAGAGGCCGGTCTTCGCGCCAGATAAAACTGTGGCTCATACCCGCTGGTAGCAATACTTCCTTTTTCAGGAAATCGGCATAAGGTTTACCGGTTACTTTTTCAATGATCATGCCCAGCAGGCAGAACGCCGTGTTGCTGTAATGGTAAACTGTACCGGGGGCGGACTGCAATGAATCCATTTTTTTCACCGCTGCCAGTACCTGCTCGTCGTATGCATGGGTAAGCGTGCCGGCTTCCACATAACTGTAATGATCGGGAATGCCCGACTGGTGCGACAGCAGCTGTTCGATGGTTACATGGCTTCCTATGGCCGGCGATAAGCCCGGCAGGTAACTGCCGATGGTATCTGAAAGCGACAGCTTTGCAGCAGCAGCCAGTTTTCGGATAGCCATCCCCGTGAATTGTTTGGTCAGTGAAGCGATGTTGAGCAGCGAGGCGGGTGTCAGCTTTTCAGCCGGCAACAGCGAAGCCAGCCCGTATCCCTTCTTATACAGCAAACTGCCATCCGATACAATGCCGATGGCCAGGCCCGGCTCGCCGGCGGGATAGCTGCCTTGCAGGTATTGATCGATCTTTTTCAGTTTTTCGTTCATCGGTTGTGCATGGCTGTTATTACAAAGAAGGATTGCCGGGAAGCAAAGCGGCAGTGTTTTCAATAACCGGATGAGCTGCATAAGCTGTTGTATTATTTCACTTCCTGCATCTCCACCAGGCGGCGATAAAATCCCGGGTTCTCCATCAGCGAATCGTGGGTGCCTCTTTCAACGATCCGGCCGTCCTTCAGCACCACGATCTCGTCGGCATGGCGGATGGTGCTCAGCCGGTGCGCGATCACAATGCTGGTGCGGTCCTGCATCGACCGGTCGATGGCATCCTGCACCAGCTTTTCGCTTTCGGTATCGAGCGAAGAAGTGGCCTCGTCGAGAATCAGGATCGGCGGGTTTTTCAGCAGCGCCCTGGCAATGGTGAGCCGTTGCCTTTCGCCGCCGCTGAGCTTGCTGCCGCGGTCGCCGATATTGGTGTCGTATCCTTCTTCTTTCTCCACAATGAAACGGTGTGCATTGGCAACCCTGGCTGCGGCTTCGATTTCCTCGTCGGTGGCATCGGGTTTGGCAACTGCTATATTGTTACGGATCGTATCGTTGAACAGGATCGGTTCCTGGGTAACAATACTCAACTGGGCGCGAACGGAGGCAAGGCTGTAAGCGCGGATGTCTTTTCCATCGATCAGTATCTCACCACCGGTCACATCGTGGAAGCGGGGGATAAGGTCGGCCAGCGTCGACTTGCCGGAACCCGATGAACCGACCAGTGCAACGGTTTTTCCTTTTTCGATCACCAGGTTGATATCGTGCAAGATGGTTTTGTCTTCATACGCGAACGACACATTCCGGAATTCTATTTTATCGGTAAAGGTTTCCAGTTTGGCCGATTCAGGCCCATCTTCCACTTTCACCGGCGCAGTGAGTACTTCTTCAATACGCTGAATAGCAGCGCTGCCCCGCTGCACATTGTAGAAAGCATTGGAGAAAGACTTGGCCGGGTTGATGATCTGGGTAAAGAAAACGATATAGGTGATAAAGGTATCACCGCTGAGCACGTCGTATTTGAGCACGAGTCTTCCGCCAAACCACAGCAGCACGGTAAGCACCAGCACGCCCATAAATTCCGATAAAGGCGAAGCGAGGTCGCGCCTGAAGTTCATCGCGTTCCTGATATTGTTAAGGGTGCGGTTGATGCCGTAAAAACGATTCCCCACCAGCTTTTCGGCATTGAAAGCCTTGATAACCCGTAAGCCGCCCAGCGTTTCATCGAGCACGCTCAGCAGCAGCCCCTGTTGCTCCTGCGCCACATTCGACTGTTTTTTGAGCGACCGGCTGATACGGCCTATAATGAAACCCGTTGCCGGTAACAATACCAGGAGGAATAATGACAGGGCCGGGCTCAGCGTAACCAGCGAAACCAGTATAACGATAATGGTCAGCGGCTCTTTGATAAGTGATTCAAGCGCCGCTATCACGCTCCATTCCACTTCGTTGGTGTCGTTGCTCATGCGGCTGATGATATCGCCTTTTCGCTGTTCGGTAAAAAAGCCGATGGGCAGCACCAGGATCTTCGCATACAGGTCGGCGCGGAGGCGCGTAAGCACGTGGTTGCGCAGGGGTGATAAAATTCGTAACGTAAGATAGAAAAACAGGTTTTTCAGCAGAATGGTTATGATCAGCACCATGCAGATGATGGTCAGCGCGTAGAGCTTGCCGGCGTTGGGGCTTTCGGGTGTGCTGTGGTTGATGATCACCTGGTTGAAATAATATTTCATCAGGTCCAGCAGACCGGTGGCAGAAAAGCTTATCGACGGTTTGTCAACAATCGGTTCAACATGGCTGCCGAACAACAGCTGTAGAAAGGGGGCGAGCATGGCCAGCGAAACCAGCGAAAAAAGAATCGACAACAGGTTGAAAAAGAAATAAAGGGCAATTTCTCCTTTCCTGTCGGAGAGATATTTAAAGATGCGGGAGAAATTCTTCATAAATCATCACATAAGAAGCTGCAAACCTACGGCCAATTTTCGTGAAACTCTTTGCATCTTTGCCGGAAACGAGTGTTCATGCAACAGGAATCCAAAAGACAGAAACAGGTGGCCGGTGAGGTGCAGGAGGTACTGAACGGTGCTTTGCAGAAACTGGGACTGACGATGATCGACGGCGGCATGGTATCGATCTCATCTGTCAGGATGACACCCGACCTGCTTGAAGCGCGCGTTTATATCAGCCTTTTCCAGGTAAAAGACCGGGCTGCCGCCATGAAAAAGCTGGAAGACCGGGCCTGGGAGATCAAACGGGAGCTGGCTGCCTCCATCAAGCACCAGGTTCGGCGCATTCCCCTGCTGCAGTTTCACCTCGATGAAACCCTCGACCAGGTGTACAAGATGGAGGAACTGTTCAAAAAGATACACGACGACGCGGTGAAAGACCCGAACGACCAAAAAACCGACGCGTGAACCTTCTTTTTGCCTGGCGCTATTTCAGGTCCAAAAAAACAACCAACGCGATCAATATCATCGCCTGGGTGAGCGTAGTGGCAGTGCTGGTAGGCACGGCCTCGCTCATCGTGGTGCTCAGTGTATTCAACGGTTTTGAAGACCTGGTGAAATCACTCTACGCCACCTATTATACCGACCTGAAAGTGGTGCCGGCCGAAGGAAAAGTGCTGCAGCTCACCGCCGCGCAGCGCCGGCAGCTGGCGGCCACGCCCGGCGTACGTGCCTTCTCACTGGTAACCGAAGAAAAGGCCCTGATGAAAAACGGCGATGCACAGGCAATCGTGTACCTGAAAGGAGTCGACAGTGCCTATACCACCGTTTCCACGATCGATAAGGCGGTGAAATCGGGCAGTTACGACCTGGGCGATGCCGACAAACCGCTGGCTATGCTGGGGGTAGGGGTTGAGAACATATTGCGCCTGTACAGCGACCGCGAGATCCTTCCCCTAACCGTTTATATACCGCGTCGCGGCGCCGGGGTTGACCTCGCCGATCCCATGCAGTCGCTGCGCGCCGAAAATATCTATACCGCCGGTTCGCTCGCCATACAACAGGAGTTCGACAACCAGTATGTGATCACCAACCTCGCTTTTATGAAACGGCTGATGGATTTGTCGCCCGATGAATTCAGCGCCGTTGAGGTGGCGATCGGCAAACCCGATGAGGCGCCGAAAATGCAGCAACAATTGCAACGTCTTTTGGGCAACCGGTATAAAGTGCTGACCCGTTTTGAGCAGAACCAGAGCCTTTACAGTGTGATGCAGCTGGAGAAATGGGTGATCTATTGCCTCTTGTCGCTCATATTGGTAGTGGCGGCTTTTACCATGATCGGTTCGCTGACCATGCTGGTGCTGGAAAAGCAGAAAGACATCCAGGTGCTGAAAGCACTGGGCGCTTCCAAAAAAAGAATTCAGTCCATTTTTATCAGCGAAGGATTTTTGCTGGCAGGGGTGGGTGCTCTGTCGGGTTGCCTGCTGGCCCTGCTGATCGGCTGGGCGCAGATACGCTACAAGCTGATCAAGTTACAGGGTGAAAGCTTTGTGATAGATCACTACCCGGTAAAATTCATGGCCAGGGATTTTTTGCTGGTGCTGACAACCGTAGTGCTGGTTGCTTTTCTCGCGGCGTGGATACCGGCGCGCAAAGCTGCGGGAGAGGGGATTGAGCTGAAAAGCTGAGGCTGGTGTGTTGGTGGCTTTTCTGGTTCACGCAGAGACCGCAAAGGAGCAAAGACGCCAAGAGGAAGTCAAAAATCAAAAATCAAAAGTCAAAAAGGGGCTCCGGGGTGAAGCGTTGTTTATGGCAGAAAGAACGAAAGAAAAGCGGGGGTATTTCGGTAGGTTTCGCACAGAGACCACAGAGGAACAGAGAAATGCTTTTGAGGTAAACATACTTCGCGAATATTAAGGTGCTGCTATTCCGGAAACAAATTGCTTCTATACAATGTCTCTGTTCCTCTGTGGTCTCTGTGCGAAACCCGGTTATTGCCGGCGACCGGTAACTGTCAACACTGCATGTAATTCTATAGTACACCGAAAGGGAATGGATGAGAGAGTGTACGTTCCTTCCGCAAAAGCAGGCCGGCCAGGCACAAACACCTTTGCGTCATGGCTCCTTTGCGGTCGTTGCGTGAACCAAAACTATTACGCCCGCCTGCACCCCGCAAAAAAGAAGCCTTTCTCCGTTTGTCTCTGTGAGAAAGCGCCAGCCGTGCACATCAATAATCGCCCAGCGTTTCGGGCAATTGTGCCAGGGCTTTGGCCAGCTGCTCGTCGTTGGGGGCAATGCCGTGCCATTCGTGGCTGCCTTCCATAAAATCAACACCGGCACCCATGACGGTTTTCATCAGTATAACAATGGGTTTGCCGTTGCCCACAAAGGTTTTGGCATGTTCGAGGGTGGCTACCACCTTATCAACGTTGTTGCCTTCTTCCAGGATGATTACCTCCCAGCCGAAAGCCTTGAATTTTTCGTGCAGGTTGCCCAGGTTCATCACCTTAACAGTGGGGCCGTCGATCTGCTGGCCGTTCCAGTCGACCGTAGCGATCAGGTTGTCTACACTGCGATGGGCGGCAAACATGGCTGCTTCCCAGTTCTGGCCTTCGTCCAGCTCGCCGTCGCCATGCAGCGAAAAAACGAGATGGGGGTCATTGTTGAGCTTTTTTGCAAGGGCGGCGCCGATGGCTACGCTCATGCCCTGGCCCAGCGATCCGCTGGCGACCCTGATGCCCGGCAGGTGCTCATGCGTGGCCGGATGCCCCTGTAAGCGGCTGTTCAGCCGGCGGAAAGTGGCCAGTTCTTTTACATCAAAGTATCCCGAACGGGCCAGGGTGGAATAAAATACAGGCGAGATATGGCCGTTCGACAGGAAGAAAAGATCTTCTCCGATACCATCCATATTGAATTTCGGGTCGTGTTTCATCACCTTGAAATAAAGAGCGGTGAAGAAATCGGTACAGCCCAATGAACCACCGGGGTGGCCGCTGGCTACCCCATGAACCATTCTGACGATATCGCGGCGTATCTGAGATGCTGTTTCCTGTAAGTTGGCCATATTCAAAATTTGTGGCACAAATCTAATTCATTTCAATTGAGGGAGAACCATTTGAGACTAAAAAGCGGAACTTGCCGTTTTTAATAAGCGGCGCCGGCGCTTTCTTCGGGGCAATTAAATTAACTTTGCCGCCTGGAGAGAAGGAGCGGGAATGGTTTTTTTATGAAATCGAGAAAGCAGCATACATGTTTGACGTAATCCTGGCACTCGCCATATCGTTTACGGTAACCTTCCTCGCCATTCCGGTGATTATCCGGATTGCCGCCCTGAAAAAACTGTATGATATTCCCGACGAACGCAAGGTTCACCAAACGCCGATCCCGGCACTGGGCGGCCTGGGTCTTTTTGCCGGTTTCGCTTTCTCCACCCTGCTGGTGGCCAATTTCCAGGACGGGAAAGCCTTACAGTATTTCCTGGCCGCCGCCGTTGTGGTGTTTTACCTGGGCCTGAAAGACGATATCATGGTGATTTCACCCATCATGAAGTTTATCGGCCAGGTGCTCGCTGCGTTTGTGGTAATCTATTACGGCAATCTTCAGATCACCAGTATGGGCGGTTTCCTGGGTATTACCCATCTCCCGGAAACTTTCAGCCTGTTGTTTACCTACCTGACGGTTATTGTTATTGTTAATTCTTTTAATCTGATCGACGGGGTGGATGGCCTGGCGGGCAGTCTGGGACTGCTGTCAACTTCGGTATTCGGCCTCTATTTTATCAGTGTGGGGATACGCCGATGCGGTGCTGGCTTTTTCGATGTCGGGCGCGATCCTGGCTTTTCTGATCTTTAATTTTCAGCCCGCGCGCATTTTTATGGGCGATACCGGCTCGCTGCTGATCGGACTGGTAAATGCCATCCTCGTGATCAAATTCATCAATGTGGCAGGCAATCCGGCCACCAGTTTTTCGTTAAATGCCGCTCCGGCCATAGGTTTTGGCATACTAATGGTGCCGCTTTTTGATACGCTGCGGGTATTCGCCATCCGGATGTTCCAGCGCCGTTCGCCATTTTCTCCCGACCGTAATCATATTCACCATATCCTGCTGGACCTTGGACTGACCCACCGTAGCATTGCCATTTCGCTGTTGTCGCTGAATGCCGGCGCCATCGCCATTGCATTCGGCCTGAACAAAGCCGGTTGCAACTGGGTGATCGGTACTTTGTCGGTGTTGTTTTTTGCCATTATCGGGGCCTTGCTGTACCTGCGCCGGCAGCGTCCCCGCCTGTTTGTTACGCCGGCCAGCCAGCTAGGCCCTTCCGATACACACAGCAAAATAGTTCCCCTTACCGAAGATGCTGTTTTACAGCAGAAATGAGCTCATTTTTTGTAATTTGCGCGGTTAATAACCATCAAAAATGTCAGAAGAAGTATCGTTGATTCTGGAAGACGCGACCGACGGGATGAAGAAGGCCATCAGTTTCCTGGAACAGGAACTGGTAAAAATCAGGGCGGGTAAAGCAAACCCGCAGATGCTTGACGGTATTTCCGTTGATTATTACGGGAACCCCACGCCAATCAACCAGGTAGCAAATATTGCCGCGATTGATGCGCGCACCCTTACCATTCAACCCTGGGAGAAGAATATGCTCCAACCCATCGAAAGGGCCATTATCAATTCAAATATTGGTATCAACCCGCAAAACGATGGCGTTATTATCCGCATGTTCCTGCCACCCATGACCGAAGAACGCAGGAAAGAACTCGTAAAGAGATCCAATGCAGAAGGCGAGCAGGCTAAAGTAGCCGTGCGCAGCATCAGGCGCGATGCCATTGAACAGATCAAAAAGCTGCAGAAAGAAGGATTGAGCGAAGATGCCGGTAAAGACGCGGAGAACGAAGCACAGGGAATTACCGACCGCAACATAGTCCTTATAGAAAAACTGCTGGCGGCCAAGGAAAAAGAAATCATGTCGGTATAGAAAAGGCAAGGTTTGGCCGCCACACATACTAAACAATTACATAATACCCAGAAGCCTGTATCCCACGCTATTGATTTAAGCTATAGGAGGGTTCATAACGGCAAATGTTGTAGTATTGTTCAACTAAATTCAATTATAATGGGATTCTTTTCTGATTTCAAAGCATTTGCCACCAAGGGTAACCTGGTGGATGTGGCCATTGGCTTCCTGATGGGTACAGCTTTTACCAAGCTGGTAGGGTCTTTCACCGAAGGACTGGTTTCGCCCATACTCGGTTTATTAACCGGCGGTAAGGATTTCTCGAAGTTGGAATATACATTGAAAGCGGCGCAGCTGGACGCCAATAATACCGTGGTGGCCGAGCCCATTACGTTCAAATACGGGCTTTTCCTGACCAATGTGCTGGATTTCATTATTGTTGCGCTCGTTTGTTACCTGTTCATTAAGTCGGTGCTTCGCAAAGACCCCAATGCTGCACCGGCGCCTACGCCCACTGAAACATTACTGGCCGAAATCAGGGATGAACTGAAAAAGAAATAAATTTTTTCGATTGCTGCCCTTTTGAACACAAAAATGATCGTATGAGAAAAATCACAGGAATTCTAACCTATGTAATGCTGGCTGGCGCGCCGCTCTTTTCACTGGCGCAGGATCAGTCGGTTTCCACCATGAAAACGGAAAGAGAACGAACCAGTGTTGACGACACTACCATTAAGTACAATGCCCGCGGATGGAGGAAAGGTGGTGTGTTTTCGCTGAATTTTGCGCAGGGAAACAGCGCCAACTGGGCTGCCGGTGCAGAAAAGTCGTCTTTTTCCATCGCAGGATTTGCCACGCTTTTCGCCAATCAGAAGAAAGGAGATTTTTTCTGGAACAACAGCCTTGACCTTGGTTATGCCATGCAGCGCACCAGCTCGCTGGGCACCCGTAAAACCGACGATAAGATCGATTTTTACAGCAAGGTGGGTAAAGACCTGAATGCAAAATGGGCGATTGCGGGGGTATTGAACCTGCGTACGCAAATGACCGATGGTTACGATTACGATTACCTGGCAAAGGGCTGAAGCGCCGGATCTCGGCCTGTTTGCCCCGGCCTACCTGCTGGTATCGCCGGGTATTGAATGGAAACCGACCTCTTATTTCAATGTATTGTTCTCGCCGATTTCCGCCCGCTGGGTGATTGTATCGAACGATCCGTACAGCTATTATTTTGCCGGAGGCGTTGATCCTTCAACGCTTGAACCCGAAACCCCGCTGTCGGCTAATTTCGGTGTGAACGCCACCCGGAAAGTTTCCTTCCAGGCGGGTGCTTACCTGTCGGCCACCTTTATGAAAGAAGTGGTTAAGAATGTCACTTATAAGAGCAGGCTCGATCTTTTCTCCAATTACCTTGGTTCACACGACCCGGTTACCGACGCAAAAGTATCGGCCAGGCCGCAGAATATCGATGTGTTCTGGACCAATGCCATTGTCATGAAAGTGAATAAATGGCTGGGTGTGACCTATAACCTCGACCTGATCTACGACGACGACGTGAAGCAGTTCGGTCCGAACGGCAATTCACCCGGCACCCAGATCCGCTCCCTGCTGGGCGTGGGTATTACGACCAAATTCTAGTGATCCGCCACGAATCCTTTATTTTCGCGCCATGGCGGCAAACCCAATAAGTTATCAGATAAGGCTCCCTCAGTTTGAGGGGCCTTTTGATCTTTTACTGTTCTTCATCGAGCGGGATGAACTGGATATCTACAATATCCCGATCACCAGGATCATCAATGACTTCCTCGATTATATTCACCACGAAGAAAAGCTGAACATTGAACTCTCCAGCGAGTTCATTCTTTTTGTAAGCACCCTGATGCGTATCAAGGCGAAAATGCTGCTGCCCCGCAAAGACCTCGACGCCGAAGGCAATGAGATTGACCCGCGCCAGGAGCTGATCGACAAGCTGCTCGAATACAAAAAATACAAGCAGGCTGCTGCCGAGATGGCCGAAATGGAAGCCGTTCGTATGCTGATGGTAAAGCGCGGCAATGTGAACCGCGAGCTGGGTGTTATCGGCGAAGAAAGCGCCGAGGGCACCGAGATCCAGCAGATCACCCTGTTTAAGCTCATGAAAGCTTTTGAACGGGTAATGCAGAAAGTGTATGACCGTAACAACAAGCCGGTGCATACCGTGGTGCAGTACGACTACACCATGGAGTCGAGCCGCGCAGCGGTATTGGATGTTTGCCGGGCTCAGAAAACCCTGAGCTTTGAACGGCTGTTCGAAAACTGCGAAAACCGCCTTCACGCCATCTTCACCTTTCTGAGCATGCTGGAGCTGGTGCAGCAGAAATACATGAAAATCATGACCGGTGAAGGAAGAAATAATTTTATTGTTGAATGGAACGACGAGCGGGAAGAAGAAACCAACGATTTCTTCTTAACCGGTAACTAAATCACGGCGATACGGCCAGGTCGTTTTCATTTTCCTCATAGATATACAGCATGATCGGCTTGTTGCGGGTTCTGATCAGGGCGTCGAGGTTTCCCAGCATGACGGGTGATACCGCGGGGCAGCCGTCGCTTTGGGCAATCTGACCGGGAGCCACTTCCCGGTCGGGAATGCTTTTGGCGGCATGTAAAACAATGGCCCTTTCAGCCGCTTTGTTATTGGTTGAATCAAGCCCCTGCAGGCGGTACGATTTGCCAAACTGCCCGTTGTAGGAAGCGCCCACTTTATAGCGACCCAGAGAAGTGCATCCGCTGCCCGGGTTGTTCGAGTACCGGCGGCCTGTTAACCAGTTCAGGTTGCAGCGGCCATGCGATACGAGACCCGAAAAAAGGATGGAATCTTTGGCATAGTCGTAAACGTAAAATCTTTTCTTTCCCGAAGGCTGGGTCATGTCGACCAAAAAGAACAGTTGATTATCCATGCCGTGCTGACGGGTAAAAGACTGCATGGAAGCTGCGCGTGAACGCAGGTCTTGCCTGAGCAGGTACTCGGGAGAATTATCATCGCCCGCTCGTAGATTTCCTAAACTGATCAGGATGGCTAGAATACTCCATTGTAACATAGGTGTCGGACTTTATACCCCTACGTAAAACTCGGTATTTTAGTATGCCGGTTTTGTTAAAATTATTGAAGAATCCTGACCGCTATCTTATCTGCCATCATTTCTTTGATGGTTTCTGCAATGGCTTGCGTATCAAACAGTGATTCCCTTAGTAATTCCTTCACGGTACCCTGCTCAATTACCCGGTCGGGTATACCAAGTAGTTTTACGGTGGGGGTGTACTGGTGGCGGGCCATAAATTCCAGCACGGCCGACCCGAATCCGCCAACGATGGTACCGTCTTCAACGGTAATGATGCGGGTGTACCGGCGGGCGATCTGGTGCAGCAGCTCTTCATCCAGCGGTTTGGCAAACCGCATATCATAATGGCCGGCGTCGATGCCGAGGGCTTTTACTTCCCGAATGGCGGCGGCGGCAAAATTGCCCGGATGACCGAAAGATAATACCGCGATGTCAGTTCCTTTTTTCAGCTCCCTGCCTTTTCCCACCGGTATTTCTTCCAGGGGCTTGCGCCATTCGGCCATAACGCCCTGGCCCCGGGGGTAACGGATCACGATGGGGACATCCGTTTTCGGCAGCTGTGCAGTGTACATCAGGTTGCGCAGCTCGGCCTCGTTCATCGGGGCACTGACCACCATATTGGGAATGCTGCGCATATAGGCAATATCGTAAGCGCCGTGGTGTGTGGCGCCGTCTTCGCCTACCAGCCCGGCGCGGTCGAGGCAGAAAATAACGGGCAGCTGCTGGATGGCTACATCGTGTACCACCTGGTCAAAAGCCCGTTGCATGAAAGACGAATAAATATTGCAGAATACTTTCAGCCCCTGGGTAGCCATGCCCGCACTAACGGTTACCGCGTGCTGCTCACAGATGCCCACATCTATGCCCCGGTCGGGCATTTTGTCCATCATGATCTTCATTGAACAGCCCGACGGCATGGCCGGTGTAACGCCGAAAATAAGGGGATTGGCTTCGGCCAGCTCCAGCAGGGTATGGCCGAATACATCCTGGTATTTGGGCGGCTGGGGCGTAGTGTACTTCTTTTTATAGATTTCGCCGGTGATCTTATCGAACAAGCCGGGTGCATGCCATTTGGTCTGGTCCTGCTCGGCCAGCGCATAACCCTTTCCCTTTACTGTGATCACATGCAGCAGCTTGGGACCGGGAATATTGCGGAGGTCCTGCAGGGTATCCACCAGCTTGGTGATATTATGCCCGTCGATGGGTCCGAAATACCGGATGTTCAGCGCTTCGAACAGGTTGCTGCTTTTGCTGATGGCCCCTTTTATGGAATGCTCCAGCTTGCTGGCCATTTCGCGCGTGAAATTTTTGCCGACCGGCAGTTTTCCCAGCAGCTTCCATACATCGTCTTTGAACTTGTTATAGGTCTGCGAGGTGGTGATATCGGTCAGGTATTCTTTGAGCGCCCCTACATTGGGGTCGATGCTCATGCAGTTGTCGTTCAGGATGATCAGCATATCGGCGTCGGCAACGCCGGCGTGGTTCATGGCTTCGAAGGCCATGCCGGCGGTCATGGAGCCATCCCCTATTACCGCTACCGACTTCCGGTCTTCACCCTTGTATTTGGCGGCAATGGCCATGCCCAGTGCGGCAGAAATGGAGGTAGAGGAATGCCCCACTCCGAAGGTGTCGTAGGGGCTTTCGGTTCTTTTCGGGAATCCACTGAGGCCGTTGTATTTGCGGTTGGTATGGAAAACATCGCGCCGGCCCGTCAGGATCTTGTGGCCGTAAGCCTGGTGACCCACATCCCATACTAATTGATCATAAGGTGTATTGTACACATAATGAAGGGCTGTGGTCAGTTCCACTACGCCAAGACTGGCGGCAAAATGACCGCCGTGAACGCTTACGATGTCGATGATAAACTGCCTTAGTTCGTCGCAAACCTGGTGCAATTGTTCCTTGCCCAGTTTTTTCAGATCTGCCGGCGTATCGATCTCCCGTAACAGTGGACCGGGTTTGATTTCCATCTAGTTTCAGATAACAGCGTCAAATATAGCAATAAGACCGGGATAACACCGGATTTCCGGCTTTTTCGCCTTTAATACAAAACCCTGTTCCCGGTCAAATGCAAACGACTAGATTTGATTATGCTTCCACGCGGTACCAAATATTACTGGCTCTGCCAGGTTTCGGGCTGGCTGTTTGTTATCTGCTCCATGCTCATCATGGTGCTGTCGCTTACACCCGACCGCATCGACGCCCGTTTTATTTTCAAGCTGCTGCTGATGTTCGTGTCGGGTATTCTCAGCACCCATCTGCTGCGAACGGTCATCAAGCGCGCGCATCTTTTGCTGATGCCGCTGGAAAAGCTCATTCCGCGGATGCTGCTTGGTATTGTTTTCACCAGTTTGTTTTGCAGTATCCTCTACCTGAGCCTGAGCGATCTGTTCAATGTGCAGCCCGATAATTCGCGCAAGCTGGACCTGTGGACGCGCATCATGATGGCGGCGCTGGACCTGGGTTTTTATATTGTTCCCTGGGTGCTGATCTACTTCATTTATCACTACGTGGCCAAGAGCCGTAAACAGGAAATCGATACGCTGAAGCTGGAGGCGATGGTGAAAGAACTGGAGCTGAAAACCATCAAAGCGCATATCAACCCGCATTTTATATTCAATGCCCTGAACGGCATCCGCGCGCTGATCGACGAAAACCCCCAGCGCGCACGCGCTGCCGTCACTGAGCTGAGCAATATTTTGCGCAGCAGCATGCAGTCGGAGAAATCGGAAACCGTTCCGCTGGAAAAGGAGCTGAATATTGTAAGAGATTATCTCGCGCTGGAGCATATCCGGTTTGAAGACCGGCTGCAGGTGGAATACAAGGTAGATGAAGACACGCTCGACCTGCCCGTACCGCCGATGATGCTGCAAACCCTGGTGGAAAACGCCATCAAACATGGCATCGGCCAGCAGATGACAGGCGGTGTGGTGCGGATTATTTCAGACTACCATGACAACTACCATGAGCTGATGGTGCAGAATACGGGGCGGCTCAAAGAACAGGCGGCCCTGGCGCAGTCGACCGACGGCTTTGGGATCAGCAGCACCCGCAACCGCCTGCACCTGTTGTTTGGCCATAAGGCCGATTTCAGCATCCGTGAATGCAACGGCAATATGGTGGAGGCGCGGGTGAAGATACCCGTTACGATTCCGGTATAAACAAGTGTATGATAAAAGCATTACTGATCGACGACGAAAGATTGGCCCGTACAGAGCTCCGAAAGCTCTTAGCGGCTTTTCCGGAAGTGGAAATCATCGGCGAAGCGGCCAATGCCAACGAAGGCATTGAAGCCATCGATAACCTGCAACCCGACCTCGTGTTTCTCGATATACAAATGCCGGGAAAAACAGGGTTCGATATGTTGAGCGAGCTGGAAAAAACGCCGCATGTTATTTTCACCACGGCCTACGACGAGTATGCCCTCAAGGCATTTGAGGTGAATGCGCTCGACTACCTGCTTAAGCCGGTAGAGCCGCGCCGCCTGGCCGATGCCATCGGCAAGCTGCATATCGCCGAAGAGAAAGAGGTATTGTCGGTGGCTGCCGGCGTAAACCGCAGCCTGTTGAGTGAGCATGACCAGGTATTTGTGAAAGACGGCGAACGCTGTTGGTTTGTAAAGCTCAGTGATGTTAGGCTGTTCGAAAGCGTGGGCAACTATGCCCGGGTGTTTTTCGGCGCCAACAAACCCCTTATACTGAAATCGCTCAATGCCCTGGAAGAAAGGCTGGATGAAAAAGTTTTTTTTCGCGCCAACCGGAAACATATCGTCAACCTGCGCATGATTGAGAAAATTGAGCCGTATTTTAACGGCGGTTTGCTGCTTGAGCTGAAAGCCGGCGAAAAGATCGAGGTGAGCCGGCGGCAGACCGTTAAGTTCAAAGAAATGATGAGTCTTTAAGCACCCACCCACATGAAAAAAAATCTCCTGTTCTCCGCAGCGTTTGCGCTGGTTTGTTTTGCCCATGCGCAACCGGCTTTAAAAGTGATTGATCAGCATGAGGTTGCCCGCATCGAAAAAATACTGAGTGCCGACGATATGGAAGGGCGTGCGGTTTTCAGCAAGGGTATTGACAAGGCGGCCGATTTTATTGCGGATGAGTTTAAGAAAGCCGGACTGCAAACAGTAAGCGTTGCTGATTACTATCTGCAGGTATTTTACATGATACAGCCGAAGTTCAAAAGTGGTTCGGCCACGGTGAACGGGCAGCCGCTCGATGAAAAAAAATGGATGCTGATTACAGGTGAGCCGGTTGTAACCATTACTGAAAAGTCGGGGTACGAGATCACGCATATCAAGGCCGGTGCCGAACTTTTCAGGGAAGCTTATGCAGCGGTGGGTTCGGGCAAGAATACATTGGTATTGGTTGACCCGGTTTTTGCCGCCAATTTTCCGCGGCTGGGAAATCTTAAACGGGCAATGATGGAATCAAAGGCCAACACTTTATTCCTGTTGCTGGACCAGGCGCCCGAAACCTTCCGGGTGGAAGCCGTTCACGACATCAAAAAAGAGAAGCTGCAGAATGTGGTGGGTATGATTCCCGGCAAAACAAAAAAAGACGAGTATGTGATCTTTTCCGGTCACTATGATCACCTGGGTATTGGCAAGCCGGTAAACGGCGACAGCATTTACAATGGCGCCAACGACGACGCAGCGGGCACTACGGCGGTTATCATGCTGGCAAAATATTTCAGCCAGCTGAAGAACAATGAGCGCACCATTGTTTTTGCCGCTTTTACCGGCGAAGAATCGGGCGGGTTCGGTGCGCGTTATTTCAGCCAGCAGTTCGATCCGGCCCGGGTAATAGCCATGTTCAATATTGAGATGATCGGTACCGACAGTAAATGGGGCAGGAACTCGGCTTATATCACCGGCTATGAAAAAACCGATATGGGAAAGATACTCGCGAAAAACCTGTCGGGTTCGGCCTTCACTTTTTATCCCGATCCTTATCCCGAGCAGCAGCTGTTTTACCGGAGCGACAATGCAACGCTGGCGCGCCTGGGTGTGCCTGCACATACCATTTCCACCTCAAAAATGGACAGCGAGAAATATTACCATACACCCGGCGATGCGTTTGAAACGCTTGATATGGCCAATATGACCGAGATCATCAAGGCGATTGCGATCAGCTCCGCTTCGATTGTAGCGGGTAATGACACGCCCAGCCGGGTGGATACCAGCGATCTTCGCCGTTAACGGGGTTAATTTGCCTGGTTTGCAGAAATACATATGTTATACGCGACCTGCCTCGTACGCGGCATGCTTAATTGTAGTTTGAATTTTTTATATTCGAGAAGAAATTGATGTAAAATGGAAGGCCGCATTATCAATATTGATCCTGAAATATTGGGAGGTACGCCGGTGTTTTTTGGGACGCGTGTACCCATTAAAAATTTATTTGACTACCTCGAAAGCGGCGATTCAACAGATGTTTTTCTGGAAGATTTTGAGGGTGTTCAAAAGGAACAAGTATTAAAGCTGCTGGAAATGTCGCAGCGTCTGATTGAGACATCAACAAATATTCTAAATGAAAATTTTGCTTGACGAGGCACCCCACGGAGCTGAACAAATTTGTGTCGTTATCAAATAGATAAAGGAGTTATGCCTCCATATGCGCGGCCGCTGCATGCACTGCCG
>JASGFZ010000016.1:0-20500 GCA_047605345.1 Flavihumibacter sp.
TTTGAAATGAATTCCCTGTATCCCAAAAAGGCGGCCACTACCACTACTACCGCCGCCAGGGCAGTTACTATTTTCCGGCTGTTCGCTTCCCAAAAACCGGTTACGCGGTCGGCTTCATCTATAATTACGGGCTGTTTTACGGGTGTACTCTTTGTTTCAGACATGTTTCAAAATGAGTTAAATTAATCAACGATAAAGGGGTAGTTCGCATCCACATAGATATCTTTCAATACCTCGTCGTCGTTCGGCCAGGGACTTTCTTCTGCAAATTTCACGGCTTCTTCCACCTGGGCGTCTACCCGCTGGTTGATGGCATCCAGCTCTTCCTGGCTGGCAAATTTGTTGGCGAGAATGGTCGCTTTTACCATTTCAATCGGGTCGCGCATCTTATACTCTTCCACCTCTTCTTTGGTGCGGTATTTCTGCGGATCGGAAATGGAGTGACCCTTATAACGGTAGGTTTTGATCTCGATCAGGGTGGGGCCGTCGCCTTCCCGTGCACGCTTTACCGCCCGGGCCATGGCTTCGTGCACCGCTTCGGCGCTCATGCCATCGATCGAATCGGCAGGCATTTCATATGCGTCGGCCAGCTTGTATATATCATGCACGTTCGAAGTACGGGCCACCGAGGTGCCCATCGCGTAGTTGTTGTTCTCACAGATAAAGATCACCGGCAGTTTCCAGAGCATGGCCAGGTTGAAGGTTTCGTGCAGCAAACCCTGGCGGGCAGCGCCGTCGCCAAAGAAAGTGAGACAAACCGCGTCGGTACCCTTGTATTTTTCAGCAAAGGCAATGCCGGCGCCGGTGCCGATCTGCGCACCCACGATGCCGTGACCGCCGAAAAACCGTTCTTCCTTACCGAAAAAGTGCATACTGCCGCCTTTTCCCTTGGCACAGCCGGTGGCCTTGCCATACAACTCGGCCATACACGCCGTAGCGCTTATGCCTTTTGCCAGAGCCAGCCCGTGGTCGCGGTAGGCCGTGATAAACGCATCTGCAGGTTTGGTAGCGGTCATACATCCGGCGGCGATGGCTTCCTGCCCTACATAGGCATGGAAGAATCCGCGGATCTTCCCTTCCATTTTATACTTTTCTTCGGCCTTGAGTTCAAACTGGCGGATGAGCGTCATCAACTCGTAACAGTACAAATAGGTTTCCTTTGAAAATTTTGTCGCCACGGGATTGATTTTGAGACGGGCAAAGATAAGGGAAAAGGGGAAACAATTAATTTACACCCACTTTGTTGTGCATCAAGTCGATATCGCTATTTCAGTTCCGGAATTACGGGCAGCGTTCGTTTACCCTCAACAGCCGGCTCACGGCCATCGCAGGCCGCAACGGAACAGGCAAGACCAACCTGCTCGAAGCCGTGTATTTCTGCTGTTTTACCAAGGGTTATTTTTCCGGCTCCGACGCCCAGCTGGTGCAAAAAGGCGCGCAGGGCATGCGCATTGCGGCGCAATTTGAGAAGAACGGCGAACCGTACGAGGTCACGGCCCTGATCAGGGAAACGGGCAAAAAAGAATTCAGGGCCAACGGGGCGCTCTGCGAGCGGATGGCCGACCATATCGGGCAGCTGCCCGCGATAGTGGTAGCGCCCGACGATGTGGAGATCATCATCGCCGGCAGCGAAGAGCGCCGCCGCTTTATGGATGCGCTCTTTTCGCAGATCGATCACGAATACCTGCTGCAGCTCATGACCTATAACCGGCTGCTGCAACAACGCAACAGCCTGCTGAAACAGCAGGCCGAAACCGGCCGGCGGCAACCCGATCTGATGGATGTGCTCGACAGCCAGCTGGCTGTTCCCGCCGCTTTTGTACACCAGAAAAGAAAAGCCTACCTCAATGAGCTGATCGCCGGCGTGGTAAGCCGCTACCAGGCCATTTCGGGCGAAAGCTACCAGCCGGAGCTGCGTTATGAAACGGCGCTCGGTAACGAACCCTTCCCCCTGCTGTTAAAACAAAACCGCGAACGCGACTGGCAGCACAGCGAACCACCACCGGTATTCACCGCGATGATATCGGCATTTATCTCGACGGAGGCCCTTTTAAACAGCTTGCCTCGCAGGGCCAACGCAAAAGCCTGCTCTTCGCCCTGAAAATGGCCGCGTTCGACATGCTGAAAGCCAAAAAGGGCTTCGCCCCTATATTGCTGCTCGACGATGTGTTCGAAAAGCTGGATGAGGGCCGGATGCAGAATTTATTGCGGGAGGTGTGCGTGGAAAACGACGGACAAGTGCTGCTGACAGATACGCACCCGGACAGGATCAGAAAAAGCCTCGACAGGCTTTTACTGCATTATCAACTGATAACATTATAGTTTTCAAAGGGTTGCATCAAGGGATACCCGATGTGTACACCTTTGGTTTCGAGGTTGGATCTAAAAACGGGATATCATCCTACACCAGACGGCTTCCGACATAAAATAGTTGTCATGCTAACTATTTTTTATGATTTCGGTGGCCGGCGGCGGGCAGTTCGGTTATCTTTACGGCATGGGAGAATATTCGCTGGGCGATGCCATCCGCCAGTTTTTGAAACAAAGCCGGTTAAAAGGCCCGGTACAGGCCATGCAGATCCACGATGTATGGGAGCAGATTATGGGTAAAACCGTTGCGCGGTATACCGACAGCATCAAAATTTATGGCCGGAAACTCTATGTGAGCACGTCGGTGGCGCCCCTGAAGCAGGAGCTGATTTACCAGAAAGACAATATTGTGCAAAGGGTGAATGAAGTATTGGGCGAAAAAGCCATCGACGAAGTGGTTATAAACTGATCCGCGGGTCCACCCACCCGTATAAGAGATCGGCCAGCAGGTTCACCAGCACAAAACAGCAGGCCGATACCAGTACCGATCCCATCACCACGGGGAAGTCGAGCTGCGACAGGGCATCCACCGTCAGCTTTCCGATCCCTTTCCAGCCGAAAATATATTCCACAAAAAAGGCGCCGGCCAGCAGCTCGGCAAACCAGCCTGTAATGGCGGTGATCACCGGGTTCAGGGCATTGCGCAGGGCATGTTTCCAGATAATTTTCGATCGGGGCAATCCCTTGGCCACAGCGGTGCGGATATAATCCTGCTGCAATACATCGAGCAGCGAAGCGCGGGTAAGCTGCGCTATGATGGCCAGCGGGCGGATACCCAGTGTAACAGCCGGCAACCAGAGATTTTGCAGCTGCAGATAGGGTTTGCCGGTGGCACTGTCGAGGTCGAACCAGGAGCCGGTCATGTGCAGGCCGGTATAGGCCTGTAACACGAAACCGAAAACATAGGCGATGGCAATGGCCATGAAAAACGAGGGCGCTGAAATGCCGAGTATGCTCGCAAACATGGTGCTGCCGTCCAGCCAGCTCCCCTTGCGCACAGCGGCCAGTACGCCCATCGAGATGCCGAGCACGGTGGCGATGGCCATGGCCGCCAGGGCCAGGAGGATGGTACCCGGCAGGGCATCGGCAATCATGGCGCTCACATCGCGGCGCGACTGGTAGGAACGCCGCAGGTAAGGTATTTTGACAGCCACCCGGCGGTCGCCGTTGCCGAAGAAAAACCCCCGGAGGTTCTTTTCACTGATTTCTGCAGAACGATGCAGGGCGAGGGGCGAAACATCATTGAGGTAATACAGGAATTGTTTCCATTTCGGTTTGTCGAGCTGCAGGTCGCGCCGGATGTTCTCCTGCGTTTGTTTATCGGCGCGCTGCCCTACCACGAGCCGGGCAGGATCGCCGAAACCCTGGAACAGTACAAACACCAATACCACTACGCCCAGCAAAACAGCGAATGCATAAAAAAGCCGGCGTACAAAAAAACGCATGGTCAGTGGATTTGCGGGGCATCGCGCAGCGCCCATTTATCAATGATGCGCCCCTGGTTCACCTGGTACAGGGTCTGCGGATTGCGGGCGGCGGTTTTAACGGCCACGGCATCGCATTTCAGTACGGTGCTGTTCTGCAATGCATCGGCCAATTGATGGCGCAGGGCCTCTTCTACCGGCGTGATGATCAGCAGGGGTTTCAGTGTTTCAATGGCTTTTTTCACTGCCGGCGCCGACGATTCATCAATGCTGCGTACAAAAAGCCAGTACTGGTTGCCGGGCGTGTTCAGGATTTCGGCGGTACTGTCGGCGCCCGAGGGCGCCAGCAATACGAAATCTTTGATCGGCGGCTCGGCATTGCCCTTGCGTACCAGCTTGTCGTAGCGGCGCAGGAACTGGTAACTGTCTTCACTGAAATCTTCAGGAAAGGCATCGGCAGTGAACTCCACTTCTTTACCGCCTTTATTGTACACAAAACTGATCACCGTGCTGTCGGGTATGGCGCCCGGCGGCACTTTCAGCTGGTCTTGTATCACCTTGCCTTTTTTATAAGGCAGGCAGTCGACCAGCGGAATATGTTTCAGCACATACCATTGCAAACCGAAACTGACCAGCACGCTGGCCAGCAGCAGCAGCACCGCCCTGCCGGTATTCTTCGGCGCCCTGAACCGGTGTCGGTTGAAGAAAAGCAGCAGGATCAGCAGCAGCAGGAAAATATCTTTCAAAAACGACTGGGCAGCGGTAAGCGGAATGCAATCGCCGAAGCAGCCGCAGGTTTTGATCTTTCCGCTGAACAACGCATAGCCCGTGAGGAAAGTAAAGAAAAGGATCAGCAGCAACAGCAGCCAGCTGAATAATTTCATCTGCCAGCCGATGATCACCGCCACACCGGCAATGATCTCAAAAGCGATCATGAGCACACTTAGTGCCAGCGTATAATCGTTGAGTGAATGCCAGCCCCATACTTCAAAAAACTCCTGCATTTTATAGCTGAGCCCCAGCGGGTCATTGGCCTTTACGAGTGCGCTGATGATGAATAAGATCCCAACAATATAACGGCTTAGGGAGAGAGCTGTTTTCATGCGCGGTGTTTTCCTTCGCTGATCAGTACCAGGGCGAATGCAGCGTAATTAAGAATATCGAAATAGTTGGCGTCGATGCCTTCGCTGACCAGGGTGGCGCCGCTGTTGGCGAGTATCTGGCGGATGCGCTGGAGCTTGGAAAGAATAAGATCGGTGAAGCTTTCCTGGCTCATCTCCCGCCAGGCTTCGCCATAGTCGTGGTTTTTGCGGGCCATCAGTTCCTGCGCCTGCTTCACGCGTTCATCATAGCGCTGTTCCACTTCCTCAACGGGCAGGTCTTCTTTGGCGGTATCGGGCAGCTCCAGCTGCATCAGCCCGATAACGGCGTAGTTCAGGATGCCGGTAAATTCGGCGCTGATGCTGTCGCCCACCAGCTGCTTGCCGGTTTCCTGGATGGTTCTTATGCGTTTGGCTTTGATGAAGAGCTGGTCTACCACTGAAATGGGCCGGTAAACGCGCCAGGAGGTGCCATAATCGCGGGTTTTGTCAAGGAAAAGCGCCCGGCATTTTTTGATGGTCTCGTTGTATTGTTCGGTAGTGCTGCTCATGGTTGTTGCTGAAAATATATCATCTTTATCGTTCAAAAATAAGCAATCAGGGGCATGTACAGTTTGAACAGCGCCGGGCGTTTACTCACCCTCGATCCACCACGGGTAATGGGTATTCTTAATATCACGCCCGACAGCTTCTATTCAGGCAGCCGCGTACTGGCCGAAGCGCAACTGCTGCAGCGCGTGGAAACCATGATCGGTGAAGGGGCGTCCATCATCGATATCGGTGCGCAAAGCACGCGGCCCGACAGCCGGTTTTTGTCGGCCGAAGAGGAATGGGAACGGCTGCTGCCCGTATTGCCGGGATTGTGCAGGCGCTTTCCGGACACGATCTTTTCAATAGACAGCTTTTATGCGCAGGTGGCGCAGCGGGCGGTGGAAGCAGGTGCAGGCATGGTGAATGATATCAGCGGCGGCCAGCTGGATGCGGCATTGCTGCCGGCTGTGGGCACGCTGGGTGTTCCTTATGTATGTATGCACATGCGCGGCACGCCGCAAACCATGCAAACCCTCACCAGCTATGAAGACCTGGTGCTGGAGATCAGCGATTATTTTATCGGGCGGATCGCGGCCTGCCGGGCGGCGGGCATAAAAGACATTGTGCTGGATCCCGGTTTCGGTTTTGCGAAAACCGTTTCGCAGAACTTCACCCTCCTGAACCGGCTGGAGCAGTTCCAGGTTCTCGGTTATCCCTTACTGTTAGGTGTATCGCGCAAAAGCAGCATCAGCAAAACCCTGGGTATTACCGCCGAAGCGGCGCTGAACGGCACCACGGTGCTGAATACCGTGGGGCTGATGAAAGGCGCCGCCATTTTGCGGGTGCACGACGTAAAGGAAGCTGTTGAAGCGGTTAAACTGGTAAAAACCATGCAACCATGAAAATACCATCCCTGGTGCTGGTGATCATACAGTTCGCCAGCCTGGCCCTGTTCCTTTTCAGCAACCGGTATGAAAGCTTCCGCTTTTATTACTGGCTGCTGATGGCCCTTGCCTTTGCCGTGGGGCTTGCCAGCGCTTTTCACGATGCAGCTGCGCAACTTCACGGTTATGCCCGAACCGCGGCGTGATGTTCCCCTGGTGTACCAAAGCTGATCCCTTTTGTTTATTGAGCCGGTTGGCCAGGCGCTAATAAAAAAAGACGCCTCCTGGGGGGAGGCGCCTGCGGTGATCTTCTCTCATGTGTGTGAGCAGCGATCCACTGTTATTTCTGGCCCGGCTGTGTGGGAACAGGCGGAATCAGGGGATTCTGTTTGGGTGCGGGTGCCGAGTCAGCCACATTCACGAGTTCAATATCGAACAAGAGGGCTTCGTTGGCTTTGCCACCGGGACCCGGACGCATACCATAGGCCAGAAAGCCCGGGATATACAGTACGCCCTTGCCCCCTTTGGCAAATTTCTTCAGGCCCTGGTCCCACCCGGGAATTACCTGGCCGGTACCCAGCGGGAACGTATAGGGGTCTCTCCCCGCTTCCATGGTCGATTCAAATTCCTTACCCGACTCCAGCAGCTTGCCGCGGTATTTTACCGATACGAATTTGCCGGAATCAGCCAAAGCACCGGTACCGGGTTCGTTTACCAGCACATATACGCCATTACCTACTTTCTCGGCTTTGATATTGTTTTTTTGATATAGGCTTCCACCAATGCCAGGTCGCGCGCTTCCTGTCCCTTCATCTCTTCGGCCTGGTTAGCCTGTACCGCCGCTTCGTCTTTCAGGATATCAAGCACCCGGATGCCGAGGCGCATCTTGTCGCCTTTCTTCATAAACGGCGGCATCATGGGGCTTTTCTTCAGCAGGGTATCCACTTCCTGGATGATCACCACGCTGTCGCCTTTGTGCAACTGGTCAAAAACTTCGGCTGGGTTATAAACCGGTCCCACACTGTCTACCCGCGCATAAGCAGGCACACCGCCAACGGATGTATTTAAAACCGAGTCGTTGATTTTCTGGGTGAACTGGACTTTGATGAACTGGCCTCTTTTTACCTGCGGACCGCTGCCTTTTTCCACGATCTTATAGGTTATGCCGCTTTTTGTTTTGCTGTAATCACCGTTTCCGCAGGCAGCCAGCAAGCCGGCAGCAGCGACGGTGAGCAGGGAGATTTTTGTCATTGGTTTTATGTAAGTTGAAATTCTGACGCGTGTTCTCTGAGCACTTTTTTGAAAGTTCTGACGGTCTCTTCCAGTGAGGCGCTGCTTCTGCCGCCAGCCGCATTGAAATGTCCGCCACCTTCAAAAAAGCGACGGGCAAAGGTATTGACATCCACGTTACCCTTGCTCCGAAAGCTCCATTTTCTTTCCTCGTCCCGGTCGATGACGATGGCAGCCATTCTAATGCCCTGAATACTAAGGGGGTAATTGACCAGCCCTTCCGAATCGCCGGTTTTGATATCGTATTTCAGAAGGTCTGATTTGGGTACAAAAATCAGGGCCGTATTGTATTCATAGAAAACCTCCATCCGGTTGGTCAGCACATGGCCGATAAAGCGGAGCCTGTTTTCCAAGAAGCTGTCGTAAATATGTTCATGAACCAGGGTATGGTTCAACCCTACCGACTTCAGGTGCGCCGCCATGCGGTGTACGCTGGCGCCGGCTGCCGGAAAACGGAAGGATCCGGTATCGCCGATCAGCCCGGCATACAAACATTCGGCGATGTCCATATTCAGCCAGTCGGCCTTGCCGCTGCCGATCATAAAATCATACACCATTTCGCAGGTGCTGCTTTTACCGGTATCGCTGGTGCCGTACTGGAAAAAATCGACAGCCGGCTGCTGGTGGTGATCGATCAGCACCCTGGTTCCGGTTGCTTTTTCGATAACCGGCGCCAGGTTTTTGGTACGCGCAGGCGTATTGAAATCGAGGCAGAAAACCCAGTCGGCCGCGGCGATAATCCCTTCCGATTTATCGCGGGTGATCTCGTAATTCAGCACTTTATCCACGCCGGGCATCCAGTCGAGAAAAGCGGCCCAGTTGGTGGGGGAAATAACTGTTACCTGGTGCCCCCAGCGAACCAGGAGGTGATACAACGCGAGGGATGAGCCCATGGCGTCGGGATCAGGTTTCTGGTGCGTGGTAATCACCACTTTGGCCGGCAGGCTGAGCCGGGAATAGATTTGTTCAATGGGTTGCATAAAGCGGCTGCAAATGTAGTGAAAATTAGGTAGCTTTGCGGCCCAAACAGCTAAAGTATGAGCAACAGAACGTTTACCATGATCAAGCCCGATGCGATGAAGAATGGTCATGCAGGGGTTATTATCGACAGGATCATCAAAGAAGGCTTTCGTATTGTGGCCCTGAAACAAACCAAGCTCAGCGCTGAAAAAGCGGGAGAGTTCTATGCCGTACACAAGGCCCGCCCCTTCTTCGGTGAGCTGGTTGAATTCATGAGCAGCGGTATCATTATCGCCGCCATCCTGGAAAAAGAAAATGCCGTGGCTGCTTTCCGCGACCTGATCGGCGCTACCAATCCTGCGCAGGCCGCAGAAGGTACGATTCGTAAATTATACGCTACTTCGCTGGGTGAAAATGCGATCCACGGCAGCGATAGTGATGAGAATGCAGCTATTGAAGGTGCGTTCTTCTTCAGCGGGCTGGAGCAATTCTAACGGCGTTTCTCGCTGAGATTTTTTTCTTCACGCCAAGACCGCAAAGGAGCAAAGACGCCATGCACACTCATAGCGTCTTTGCTCCTTTGCGGTCTTGGCGTGAAAAATGCGTCGTTAGAAACCCATGCATACAATCATTGCAGGTACGGCCGGTGCTGCATAGGCCGCACCGTATAACCCGCCTGCTGCAGCAGGTTCAGCAAGCCCCTCTCTCCCGCCAGGTGAACCGCATCTACCGCGAAGAAAGCAACCCCTTCTTTCATGGCTTCTTCCATAAGCGGCATCCATTTGGCACTGCGGTTATACACCAATATATCCATGTCGCTGAAACCTTCCCCGCTTTCGGCAACAGCAAGTCGCCAGATGCCGTCTATATCCTGTTTTCTATACTTAGCCATAAGTTCGTTGTGCTGCCGGTCCAGCAGCGTAACATCGTCTACCATTTTCATAAAGGCTTCCGCCTGCTTCTTATAAGGAATGCTGTCATAAAGGGCCATCTGGTAAGGAAAGGTTTCAAAGCCATGGATCACCTTACCTGTTTTTTTGGCCGTTTGTTCAATCAGGCTTTCCATACCCTTGTCGCTGTTACAGGGTATGCGCTGGTGGCTGATGATCTCCATCCGCCCCATAGGGTTTGATCTTCGACATCACGCGCAGGTTCAAAAGCGTTTTGTTTTTACGCAAAAACGTCCTGACGCGTTCGTACTCTTCTGCTGTTACCAGGTTTTCCAGCCGCTCGTCGTTTTTCATTCGAGTGGACCGGTGTGTACCGAATAATACTACCGGGCGGTCTTTGGGGTTAATTTCCATATACACCTGTTGCGCCTGCCGGATGCAATACAGGAGGCTGTCGCTCAGCTTCACATCTGCGGCGCAAATAAGGTGAATGGTGCCGAACAGATAAGCGGGGCGGGATAAACCTTTTCCTGATATTTCCCACAGCAGGCTGTTGGCCGGCGCCGTTTGTTGGGCGGGTACCTGGCTGGCAAAACCGAACAACAGGTAAAGGCAATACCTGATCAAACGCATGTTATTCCGATTGGAGGGTACTGCGGTACCGGTTGGCGGCAACCTGTTTTGAACTTGTTCCGGGACGGTGCTTCATGGGGCGTACGGTGTAACCGGCCTGCTTCAGCAGATCCAGCACGCCCTTTTTGCCCGGCAAATGCGCGGCCCCCACGGCAAAGAGCGTGGGGCCTTCTTTCATGGCGGCCTGTATGAGGGGAATCCAGCGGGCATTGCGGCCGTACAGGAACAGGTCCAGGAAAGAAGCGACGCCGCCCTCCTCTTCCACCGTCAGCTTTTCGATTCCGTCCATATCCTGTGCGGTATACACCGATAACATTTTTGCCGTGCTGCTGTCTTCCACACCGGCACTGTCGATCGTTTTCAGCAGTTCCCTGGCCTGGTCGGCATAGGGAATGCTGTCAAACACACTGGCCTGGAACCCGATGCTCTCCAGCCCCTTTACTTCTTTTTTGGATGCTTTCACCGCTTTGAGGATCACTTCTTCCATGCCGTTTTTGCTTTCACAGGGCATGCGGGTTTCGCTGATCATCGATGCAATGAAATAAGGCTTGAATGTTTCCATCATACTGAGCGGCAGGATGGATTTATTCCGTACGAAATATTCTTTAACCCTTTCATATTCTGCTGCGGTTAACAGGTCGCTCAGTTTTTTGCCGTCGCGCATGCGGATGTATTTGAACAGGCCCATCATCTCCGCCATATTGTCCATATCAATCTCAAAATATACGCGGGTGGCCTGCGCGATACCGTATTCGAGGCTGTCGCTCAGCAGCGCATTTTCGGTGCACATCAGGTGCATGGTGCCGAACACATAACTGGGGTTTGCAAGACCGTTGCCCGATACTTCCCACAGCAACGATTTCACATTGCTTGTTACCGGGGTTCCGGGTGCAGCAGTGGCGCTGCGCGCAGGATCCGTATTTTTTGTTTTTGTTTTCTGCGCTTCGAGACGAGCTGCAGAAAAAAGCAGGGCAAGTATAACGGTAATGAATAAACGCATATTAATCTGTTTGGGCTACCGCCTCCGCTCCATACAGCTGGTCGCGGAAGGCGAGTGAAGGTGAAGGTATAAAAGGACCCAGTCCCAGCCTGTCCCATTTTTTATCAACGGCCTCGATGGTTTCGGGAGCGGCAACGATGATATTGGGCCAGTCGCGCTGAAAGCCGTCGAGCCGCCGGGTTTTGGTGCTGCCGTCGAGCGCCAGGCAGTGCCAGGTTTTACCCGCATCGTACCGCGCCGGCGCGCTGTACAGGAAGTGGTCGCGTTTGGGATCGAGGTTGTTGCAGAAGCGCCAGAGTGCCACCGTGAGGTTATGCGGATCCACCGTTTCTTCCACGTACAGGATCATGCGCACCGCTTCCATAGCCGGCAGGCTGCTGCAGAGCTGCCTGTGGATCCGGTTGATCTGCCCCGGCTCTTTTTTGTGTACCGACACCAGCAAACAGGGAATGCTTTTTTCCAGCAGCAACAGGTTCACATCATGAACGCCGGCAACGGCCAGTATGTCATCGCGCAGTAAAGGCGGATAGTGCAGGCCCGGGGTTCTGCTGTTGTTGTCGTCGGTTTCTTCAGGCAGTTTGGCGGTTCCGTCGATAAACATTTTTCCGCCAAAACCCAGCTTGCTGCAGCTGTGATCCAGCACATCCATCGGTCCGTTGCTGAACACCACATCGCTGGCCACATCGAGGTTGCTGAATACATAACGCGCCAGGGCGGCGTAATCCTGGATCACCACGCCTTCATCGGCCAGCACCAGGATCTTGTTGAACATCATCTGCCCCGCGCCCCACATTGCGTTCATGACTTTTTGCCCCTGGCCGGCAAAGTCTTTTTTGATCTTCGCAATCACCAGGTTATGAAATACCCCTTCTACCGGCATATCCATATCGATCATTTCAGGCACCATGGCCATCTTGATCGGCGCCAGGAAAATGCGTTCGGTGGCTTTGCCCAGCCAGGCATCTTCCTGCGGCGGAATACCCACGATGGTACAGGGATAGACAGCATTTTTTTTATGGGTGATTGCCGTAATGTGAAACCGCGGGTACCAGTCGGGCAGCGAATAATAACCGGTATGGTCGCCGAAAGGCCCTTCCCAGATCAGCTCTTCGTCGGGCTCCACATATCCTTCTATCACGAAATCGGCATCGGCGGGCACTTCGATATCGGGCTGGGTGATGCATTTAACCAACTCCACTTTTTTCTTGCGCAGGAAACCGGCCAGCATGTACTCGTCCACATTTTCGGGAAGCGGCGCCGTAGCTGCATAGGCATATACGGGGTCACCACCCAGGGCCACGGCCACGGGCATTCTTTTATGCAGTTTTTTGTATTCGGCAAAATGGCGGGCGCTCACTTTGTGCTTGTGCCAGTGCATGCCCGTAAGCGTAGGCCCGAATACCTGCATACGGTACATGCCCACGTTACGAATACCGGTATTCGGCTCTTTGGTATGGATAACGGGCAGGGTAACAAAAGGGCCGCCGTCTTTCGGCCAGCAGGTGATCACCGGCAGTTTGCCGATATCGGGCTTCAGGTCGATCACTTCCTGGCAGGCGCCTTTGCCGCTTTTCACTTTCGGCATCCAGTTGGCGAACTGGCTGAGCCTGGGCAGCAGGTTCAGCTTATCGAGGATGCTTTCCTTGGGTTTGGTCAGCAGCCTGAAAAGATCTTCGATTTCGCGGGCAATGTCGTTCAGCGATGCCACACCCAAAGCCAGGCACATTCTTTTTTCGCTGCCGTAGGCATTGATCAGCACCGGGAAATCTTTACCGGTATTTTCAAACAGCAGGGCTTTGCCGCCATTGCCCGATTTGCTGATACGGTCGGTGATTTCGGCGATTTCAAGCTGCGGATCCACAAAATCGCGGATGCGGATCAGTTCGCCTGCTTTTTCTAAAGCATCGATAAATTCCTGCTGGTTCTTATATGCCATAGCGCTGGTTCTGCCGCGAAGTTAGCAGTGCGACAGCAGCTTAATAAACATTTTTCGGGCAGGCAAGTTCACTGCCATCGCGTGAGCGGCCTGTTTTATTGCCTTTTCCAAAAGGCAGCTGCCCGATGCGGTAGGTAAGCGTAATACCCTGGATATAATACCAGTCGTTGAACTCGGAGCCGCCTCTTTTTGTGCCGGCAGCGGGGTACACCGGGTTACCGCCTTTCAGCTCGCCGCCCCTGTATGCCAGTTCCACTGCCTTGGCGCCTTTGGCAGCGAGCAGCACATCATGATCTATATACCGGTTGCTGACATCATCGAGGTAATCGGTATTGGTTTTGCGCAGGCCGATCTCATACCCCAGCAAAACCCGGTCAGACACTTTGAACTTAATGCCGCCGCCGAAAGGAAAAGCCAGCCTGGTTCGCTGGTAGGCGACCCCCTCGGTGGTATAAGGCTGAAGATAGTAGCGCGTCCCGGTGCTGTCGTTGGTATAAGGGTCAAAGCCGAATACCGCAATGCCGCCGAATACATACGGGGTGAACCGGTGCCGGTCGATATCCAGCAGCCGCAGTTCGAGCAGCAGGTTTCCTTCCAGTATTTTCGATGTAAAGTTCAGGTTCCTGGCCAGCAGCAGGGGATCGGTGGCGGTCTTATCGTCTCCACTCACTTTTGCATACAGGGCACCGGCGCGCAGCGCTATCCAGGGATTAAAATCGTATTGCAGGCCAAGGCCGGCCGCACCGTGCGACTGTGCGGTGGTAAATCGCTTCTCCTGCAGGTCGCCCTGGTAATTGGATATACCGCCAAGCAGCGTAATGCTGACCTGCGCAGACAGCAGCAGGGGACACAGTATCACCAGCAATAAAAATATTCTTTTCATACACAACGATTGGTGGAAAAAAACTGCGGGTAGATCTGTGCAATAATGGGAGAATTGACCGGCAAACTACCGTAGAATATCTTAAACGTATCCCAAAATTTTCAACATACTCTGGGCGGTTTGCTCTTTAGCATACACCCAATCAACAAGTTTGCCATTTTTGTCCTGTTCAACAATAATATGTTTGGGCGAGGGAATCAGGCAGTGTTTGATACCGCCGTAGCCGCTGATCTGGTCCTGGTAAGCCCCGGTATGGAAGAATCCCAGGTAAAGCGGTTCGGTACCGCCGTTCACCTTCGGAAGGAATACTTCATTGATATGTTCTTCCGAATCATAGTAGTCGTGGCTGTCGCAGGTCATGCCGCCCAGCACCACCCGCTGGTATTCGGCATCCCATTTATTGATCGGCAGCAGCAGGAACCTTTCGCCGATGCCCCAGGTATCGGGCAGGGTGGTAATGAAGGATGAGTCGATCATATACCATATCTCCCGGTCGTTCTGCGTTTTCTGGCTGAGCACCGAATAAATATGCGCCATGCTTTCCCCACCGTATAAGACCCGAACTCGGTATAGATATTCGGCATGGGCACTTTGGCCTTCTTGCAGGCGCTTTTGATATTACCAACGATTTCGTTGATCATGAACTGGTAATCGTACGAAAAACCAAGGCTGTGCTTGATGGGGAAACCGCCGCCGATATTGATGGAGTCCAGCTCGGGACAAATCTTCTTGAGCTGGCAATAAAGGTTGATCACCTTGTTGAGCTCCGACCAGTAATAGATATCGTCTTTAATGCCCTTGTTAAGAAACACATGGAGCATCTTGAGCTGGAATTTGTTCTCGTAGCCTTCGATCTGGTCTACATAGAATTCGAGGATGTCTTTCGCCCGTATGCCCAGCCGCGAGGTATAAAAGGGAAATGAAGGCTCTTCTTCAGCCGCCACCCGTATGCCCAGTTTGAAAGGCACGCGCACCGACTTGCGGTAATCGTCGAGCTCGGCGGGGTTATCCAGCACCGGAATCACATTTTTGAAACCGGTATTGATCAGGCCGGCAATCCGTTTGGTATAGGTCTTCTGCTTGAACCCGTTGCAGATGATAAACGTGTCTTTGGTGATCTTCTTTTTGGCATAGAGCTTCCGGATGATCTCTATATCATAGGCAAAAGAGGTTTCGAGGTGGATATTGTGCTTGAGCGCCTCTTCCACCACAAAGGAAAAATGCGAGCTCTTGGTACAATAGCAATAATAATACGCTCCCTCGTACCGATGCTTCTTGAATGCTTTGGCGAACATGTCCTTGGCCTTGTTGATCTGCATACCTATTTTGGGCAGATAGGTGAGCTTCATGGGAGTGCCATACTTGTCGATAAGGGCTTTCAGGTCGATGCCGTTGAACTGCAGGTAATCATCTTTCACCTCAAATCCTTCCTGCGGGAAATTAAAGGTCTGGTCTACGAGGTCGTAGTAGCTATTGTTCATCTGCGTGCGCCGTTATTTGGAAACAGCGTACAAACGTAAATAAATTTTGTAAACAAAATTTATTTACGTTTGTGGTTTATGGTCTGTAGTTGCTGCCGCAAGACGAACTTTTCAACTAAAATCGACCTACCGGAAAAGACGGACCGATTTTACACAGGAAAGCTTACAGCGCGGCAGCAACTACAGACCATAAACCATAAACCACAAACCAATAAAAAAGCCGCCGGAACGACCCGGCGGCTCCACCACTCTCGCGGCTTTTTTATTTTCATTTCACGCTTGCGATCAGCGCTTTGAACGACTCGGGGTTGTTCATAGCCAGGTCGGCAAGTACTTTGCGGTCGAGGGAAATTCCTTTTTCATTCAGCTTGTGGATGAAAACAGAATAGGTCAGCCCTTCTTCGCGAACGGCGGCGTTGATACGGGCAATCCACAGCGCGCGGTATTCACGCTTCTTGAGCTTGCGACCCACATAGCTGTAGGTCATACCCTTTTCAACGATGTTTTTGGCAACGGTATAAACGTTTTTACGCTTTCCGTAAAAACCTTTGGCTTGTTTCAGGATTCTTTTGCGGCGGGCCCTGGAGGCTACTGCGTTTACTGAACGTGGCATATGCTAAAAAATTTTAAGTAATGATTGAATAGAATTATCCGCGGAGACCCAGCAGGCGTTGAACGAATTGCATATTGGGTTTGGCAATAACTCCGTCTTTCCGCATAGCACGTTTACGCTTGGTAGACTTCTTGGTGAGGATGTGACGCTTGAACGATTTCTGGTGGGTGATCTGACCGGTAGCCGTCACTTTGAAACGCTTCTTGGCGCTCGAATTGGTTTTAACCTTTGGCATTGTTATAACTGTACTAGTTACGCCCTGCTGGCGGTCTGCACAGGCAGACACTTATGGAGCCTTGTGGGCAAAATGGAGCGCAAAGCTAGCCTATTTACCCGAAACAACCAACCGGAATACGGCTTTTTGCCCCCCGGCGTTCATTTTCAGGAAATAGATGCCGGCCGGGCGTCCTTTTACCGCCGCTGCTACCGGCAACCGCTGCTGTGCGGGAAGCCTTTGCACGGTCCTGCGCCAGAGCCGCCTCCCCTGCAGATCCAGCAACTGCAGGTCAACCTGCCCCCCGTCCCGGTTTTCAAAGTACAAATACAGTTCGCCCGACTGCCAGGGATTCGGGTACAGGGCCGCGGCGGGCTTTCCCTCAAAACCGACGGTCTCCACATAGCTGTACAGGTAGCTGCCGTTCTCGTAGTCGATACGGATCCGGTAATGACAGGTTGCCGGCAGGCTGATTCGGTTATCATTGTACGAAAACGCGGTGGCCGCGCCTGGTAACCGGTAATCGATCTGCTCGTAAGGCCCATCAACGCCATCGCTGTTCACCGACCGTTCCACGGCATAACCGCGGATACCTTCATTGCTGGGCAGACTCCAGGTCAGTATAGCCGCATCCACCCCTGCCTGCTTATGCGCTTCAAACTGAAAACCGGTTAAGCTGCCTGCCAGCCCTATATAGTATTCACCGGCAACCGGCTGGCTGATCTCCGCAAAATAACCGTCTTTATACGGCACCAGGTCAAAATCGGCCGCTTTTATTTCCGTTTCATACCCCGGCAGGTTATTGCTTTCCATACTGTCGATGGTAGACAGGGGGCCGCTGTACCGGAACACCGACAGTGCATAGGGATTGCCCTGTACAGCACAATCGCCGCAGGTTTTACGACCCGGCCACCGGCGCCACTCTTCGTGGGTGAAGAAGAAACGGGCCCTGGCAGCCGTATCGCCCGGCAGGCGTGTCCAGAGCCACGGCAACACGATATGGCCGTTGTAGGTGGGCGACTTCCAGGCACGCACAGGCGGCGTTACCAGCGGCGCACTGCCATCGTACACATGGATATCGTCTGCCAGCAGGCCGGCCGATAATTTGGGCAGCACCGTTGCATAACTGTTCTCACGTTTGCTGGAAGCTATCCGCACCAGGGTCAGCTGTTCCCATTCGGGCAGCGGCAGGCTCAGCACCTGCCAGTCGGCCGAATCACATACCGCCATAAAAGCGCTTCCCTGTTCGTACAGGTGCGTGGCGTTTTGGGTTGCATCCAGCCGCAGCCAGGTGAGTCCCTGATCATGCGAAACCTCGATCAGCACCGAATCCAGCCCATCGCATAATTGTTTGTTGACGCTCATCGAAAGCATGGGCTTTGCCAGGACCCGGGTGTTGAAAGCCGGCGAATACAGATAGCCGTTGAAAACGGCATCGTATCCCTCTTCACCACGGAATACCGGCTGCGGGCGCCAGTATGATTTCCCGTTGGCAGCCGCAAACACCGGCAGCGCCGGCGCCACGGAATCACTCAGCTGGTACAACCGGGTGTTGTACCAATCGGCCGGGCCCTGTTCGAACGACTGGAAATACGGGAAAGTGCTCACAACAGCATACGACATAATATCCAAACCGGCGCTGTCATTGGCCGGAATGGCATCCCCCGCCAGCTGCGCAACGGCGTATATGGGCTGCAGGCCGGTGTGGAAGCCGGTGGCAGGCAGCCGCAGGCTGGTGTCGGCAGTCGCGAGCGCCGGTATGGAATCGATCTCTATACGGGCCAGCTCCACGCCCTGGTGCCAAAAACTTACCGGCACCTGGTTTTGGGTAAGGAGCGACTGGTTTTGTACAACCACCCGAACAGGCAGGGAGTCGCCCGAGAGGCAGCTGGCGGCCGGGGTGGAAAAGCTTTCCACCGAAACATCCTGCGCGATGCCGTACCAGCTGAGGCTGCTGAGCAACGGCAACTTTTCCCGGAAGCTTTTGTCGGTGAACTGTAAGCGCAGCTGGGTGCTGGCGCTGAAAGTTTGCCCGTTGTGCGCCAGGAAATACCCGATGTTCAGGTTTCTTCCGTTAAACCGCTGCACATATTCGACCGGCAGCGTGATCCAGGGAAGATTGTCCCTGCCCCTGACCTGCAGCAGCAGCTGCGTTTGGTCTGCTGAAGACAATACCAGGTTGAGATGGATATTATCGGTTAACCTGTAGTATGACAGGTTATAGGTGGCTGTCAGTTCGTACGACTGGTAACGGATCCGGCTCATGCTGCTAAGGCCGGCACTGTCGCCGGTTTGCAGCTTCAGGGAAGCGGAAGCGGTATGAAAATCCCACGCCGGTGCTCCCGCCAGGCCAAAACGCCCCGGGCTGCCGTATGCAGCCAGCGGCAGGGTTGAAAAATCTTCCTCGTAAGGCAGGGTCAGCGGGGGGTTCGGCAGGTAAGTCCAAACGCCGCGGAGGGTATCATTCAGGGGATTCAGGTCGCCCGCGGCTGATACAGACAGGCATACCGGGTGATCACCGGTTGGCGTTGCGGGGATCCCGGTAACGGCTTCAAGGGTATCGACACCCAGCGGCGGGAGGCTGATAAAGAGCGGCTCCCGCACAGGCGGCAGGCCATCGACCGAAACATACACATATAAACTATCGGAAAATATAGTATTTCCTTTATTTTCAATTATATATTTTATTTTATTTAAAGGCATTACAGTTGAGCCCTGGCGGGCGGGTGCAGGCAATAACAGGGCCCGCAGCGCCATATCGCCGTTGGTTTGCCCTGCGCAGGCGAACGAAACCGGTATAATGCTTTGCGCTTCCGATCGTTCGCCGGGAATCCCGTCTTTAACCGGCGCGAGGCTGAACCATTGCGGCAGCGGCGGCCGGCTGCCGGTTATATAAATGACCGTATCGGCATAATAACCGCGGGGCACCAGGTAACCGGTATCAAACTGGTACAGCAATACCGAATCCACACCGGGCGGCTTGGTAAACCGTATGCAGATGGTATCCGCACAAATATTCTCCAGCCGAAAATGTATTTCAGGCAGCACGGCGAAACGGGCCGACACAGCTGCCTCGCCGGTGGCTGCCTCGCTGAGGCGAAGCAGGGTCTGTGTGCTGGCAACGGCCGGCAGGCTGATGGTTGCCTTGCCCAGCCGGTCATGGGCCATACCGAGATCGGTCCACGTGGCGCCGTTATCGGCGCTGAAGGCCAGCTGCACGGGCGCCTCGGGCCGGGTGGGGTTTTGCCAGAGCACCCGGCGGGTATCGCCCGATTTCCAGGTTTCACCGCCGGCTGGTTGCAGCAGTTTCAGGCCGGGCCGCTGGTAATAATACACCAGCTGGAATGCCTGCGGGCCAAAAGGCACGGCATTTCCCCGAACCGTTATGGTATATAAACCGGCCTTCCCGGCATCGGTTTGCACCTGTTCGATGTTGTTCAGGTGGTCTTCGCCTTCGCGCGCCAGGAGCAAAACGCCTGCGGCGCTGGTATCGAGCACTAGGGGCAGGTGAACCGATCCGTCTGGATATGTAACACTGATATCCAGGTCATTAACAATATTTATCTTTGAATAAAGCGACGCTGGTTTATCGGCCCAGTAAAGCAGGAAGCGGAGGGTGTGCACCGGCTGGTCGATGTTCACCCGGAACTGTTTGGTTTCGCCGTGTTCCACCGAATCGGTGAAATAGAATTTTTTCGTCAGCAGGTCGATGGCGTCGGCCGGGTTCACCCAGCCAAAGCCGGATTCGAAATCAATGCCCTTGCGCCCGATATCGGTAGCCGTATTGCAAACCACGGCTTTCATCAGGTCGGCCGGCGGGTTCCGCCCGGCATTGAGCTGCCGGTAATGCTGGTACATAAGGGCCAGGCAACCGGCTACCTGGGGGGCGGCGGCAGAAGTGCCGTCGAAGGTCTGGTACCCGTTATTGGGTGCGGTGGACGTGGACCCCACCCCAATGGCGGTTATTTCGGGTTTCAGGCGGCCATCCATGGCCGGTCCCTTGGAGAATATGTTCAGTTCTTCATCGTTGCTGCCGCCCACCGTCAGCACGTTTTTGGCGGCCTGGTAGGCATTGTCGATGGTTTTGTAACCGGTGGGAAAAGGCGTACAGGTAGAACCGCCCGCGTTCCCGGCGGCGAAAACATGTATCACTTCGGGATAGTCCAGCGTTAGCCGGTCCAGTTCGGCGCAGTAAATGGAATACTCACCTGCCACCGGGTAACAGCCGCTGCCGGCGCCATAAGAATTATTGGTAACCACCATACCCCTGTTGCGGTAGTATTCGGGGGTG
>JASGFZ010000017.1:0-20299 GCA_047605345.1 Flavihumibacter sp.
CAGCTTCAGCTGGTCGTTCTTGGCATCCACCACGATCAGTCCATATTCACCCGCTACCCGTTTCACCATCTCTTCTACCCTGGGGTCAAAATTAAGGCTGCCCATGTGCCCGCTCAGGTGGTTCAGCCGGGGGATGTATTTCTTTGCCAACTGTATCTGCGCGCGCAGCTCGGCTTCAATATCTTCCAGCTTCCAGTTGTTTTGCGTAATCGCGCGACCGGGATAGTTTTTATTCGGCTGGATCATGGGGAAAAAATAACCGTCGGGATCGCGCAGGCTTGGCGCCGCAGTCAGGGGGCGCCATTTCATATTGTCCCACTCGCTGGTAATCGCGAAATGCAACCCCACCTCCACTTCCGGCGCACCGGCCAGCATCGCCGCCGCTTCGGGAAACCAGGGTGAGGGCGCTATCACTTCAATGGTGGTTTCAATGCCCTGGCGATACGATTTCATCAGCGCCAGGTTGCCCGAATGGGAATAACCCATATCATCACCCCTGATCACCAGCTTCGGCGCATTCGGCCGGTAGGGCACCACTACGGCATCCCACTGGTATTGGGGCTGCGCGCCTTTGAAACTTTCATAGCGACTCAGCCGCGCTTCGTTGCCGGTGAACCTGAAGCCGATGGTTTCGGTATGCGGACTTTCCGTGTACAACAATTTCACCAGCAGGCTGTCGTCGGTCACCCAGTAATACAGGCCATCGACCCTGAAAGGCCGCAAGCCATTGAGGCTGTTACCCGCACCTGCCGCCAGGTTGGGGCCTTTTCGGGTAGTCGTTCCCGTTACCCAGGTTCCGTTGCCCAGTGAAATCTCATGCCGAACGCTGTCGGTGATCCAGTACATCAATGCTTTGTCTTTCGAAAAGTCAAAACGCACGCTGTCTGTTCCGCGGTCGGCAGATACTATACCAAACACTTTATTGTCGATGGCGCTTTCAGCGGATATAAGCCCGGTTTTTTTATCGGGCGTTGTAACGGCGGCAGGCCTGGCGGGCAATTGCTTATTGATCGACAAAGCCGCCAGCTGTGCTTTTAGTTTTTTCAATGCGGCTTTATTCGGCTTCAACGCCGTTTTTTCAAAAGCGGGCAGGAGATGCTCCCAGATAATATTCTGTTCGTCCTGCATATCGGCTGTTTCGGCGGTTATCACCACCACCGCATCGGCATCGGGGATCATAATAATATACTGGCCGAATGCGCCGTCGGCCCGGAAAGCATTGTGCCGGCTGCGCCACATCTGGAAGCAATATCCCTGCAGCCAGTCGCTGGCCGCTTTTTTTTCTTCCGATGCCGTTTGGTCCTGCCAGATCTTCCGGGTGCTGGCGGTATCAACCCAATCTGCCGGAATCACCTGCTTACCCGTGAACCGGCCTTTGTCTAAAAAGCACTGGCCGAATTTGGCCATGTCTTCCGTTTTCAAACGGAGGCCCCAGCCGCCGGTATTGATGCCTTTCGGATCGGTTTCCCAATCGATGCCGGTTATGCCGAGGGGTTTCCACAAGCGGGGCTGTAAATAATCGATCAGCTTTTCGCCGGTCACTTTCTGGAGGATAGCAGAACACATATAGGTAGCCGCCGAGTTATACAGGAACCTGGATCCGGGCGGGTACACTATGGGCTGCGCGAGGAAAACCCGCACCCAATCGGTGGGCGTGCCTTCTTCTCCAATCAACAGCGGGGGCTCTTTCTCCTGGCCCACACTCATGCTCAGCAGGTGGCGTACCCGCAGCGCTTTCAGGTTGTCTGACACAACAGCCGGCAGCTGGTCGGGAAAGAATTTAATAACGGGATCGTCGAGGCTGATCTTTCCCTCTGCAACCGCAAACCCGATTGCTGTTGCCGTAAAGCTTTTACTGCAGGAATACATGGTATGCACCAGCGACGAATTATATGGTTTCCACCATCCTTCGGCGATCACTTTTCCATGCCGCAGGATCATAATGCTATGCATTTGATGCCTGCTCGCTGCAAAAGCGTCAAGTACTTTACTGATAGCAGCCGAAGAAACCCCCTCCGCTTCGGGGGTACTGCGCGGCAAAGAAGCTGGCTGGGAAAAAACGGCTATACCCAGCAGCAAAGCGATGATGGTGGCAATCGGTTTCATGGGTATGAAAGTAGTGAAAGTTTGAGGTTTGAAGTCTGAGGTTTGAGGTTGCTGCCGCGTGCGGGGAAAGTTTTGTATTTGCCGGCTCGCTGTAGGTGTAACTGCTTTGCACCTTTGCGGTCTCTGCGTGAACCAGCTCTCTGCACTTGCAGCCGCTCACCGATATTGACGCCACCCCGCACGCGGCAGCAACCTCAAACCTCAGACTTCAAACCACAAACCACTAAAAAAGCCGCCGGATGTTTCCGGCGGCTCATGCTATTAAGCGGCTTTTTTATTATTGGCTTACTTTGAATTCAACGCGGCGGTTCGATGCCTTACCTTCTTTGGTAGCGTTGTCGGCGATCGGCTGATCCTGGCCATAACCTACGGCGGTCATACGCGCCTCATCCACTTTTTTCTTGGCGAGATAAGCTTTTACAGCTTCAGCACGCTTCTGGCTCAGTGTCATGTTCTTGTCTGCCTTACCAGTGTTATCGGTATGACCGGCAATTTCCAGTTTCAGCTGCGGATACTGCTCATTCAGGATGCGGGCAGCTTTATCCAGCTCTTTCTTGGCAGCGGCTGTAAGGGTAGCGCTACCGCTTACGAACTGTACGTTGCTGGCATTGAACTTAGAAGCTTCCAGTGTGGGACAGCCACCGTTTTCAGCAGGACCTGCGAGATCCGGGCAACGGTCGTCTTCGTCGTTCACACCATCATTGTCTTTGTCAGGAACAGGACAACCCTGGTATTTGGCCACGCCGGGCTCATTGGGACATTTGTCTTCTTCGTCGTTGATACCATCTTTATCGGTATCCGGAATCGGGCAACCCTGGTATTTAGCCAGACCCGGCTGATCAGGACATTTGTCTTCTTCGTCGTTCACACCATCCTTATCACGGTCGGGGATCGGGCAACCCTGGTATTTGGCTGTACCGGCAACAGTGGGACATTTGTCCACTTCATCGTTCAGCCCGTCACCATCGGTATCGGGAATCGGGCAGCCATTGTAACGTGCCAGACCGGCAACGCCTACGCAGCTGTCTTTGTCATCGCGGATGCCATCACCGTCGGAGTCAGCAGGAATATGCTTGCCGAACAGTTTCAGCTTTACACCAGCCTGTACATAACGGTTGTAAAACTCGCCGGCAGGAACAACATTCACTTTGTTCATGTTGGCACCACCGTAGATGTAACGGCCGTAAAAGATACACGTGAGTGCGGCAGCACCTCGATACCGGCAGTACCGGCCAGGCTGTTTTTCTTAAACGTTTCCTTTGTGTACACCGCGTTGTTCTTGCTGTCGAACTTCGTCAGGAAGTCGAACTGCGGACCTGCAAACAGGGCCACTTTGCTGCCCAGGTGAAATTTCACCAGAACAGGCACTGAAATATAGCCGGCCTGGCCGTGGGGAAGGCTGGTTCCCTGCGCATCGGTCGACTGGTAATTCAGGGTATTGTAGGTTACCTGAGGCTCCAGCGAGATTGCTTTTTTAACCACGGGCAAGTTTAGCCAGGCGCCGAAGGCATAGCCGGGCTTGTGTTTGAATTCGGTATTAGCATATCCGTCTTTACCCTTCAGACCGCCATAGTTGAAAGCACCCAAAAGACCGCCGGAAACGGTGTAATGGTCTTTGGTGATTTTCAGCGGCTTTACAGAATCGGTTGAAACCACAGGATCCTGTGATTTTGCAAAAAGACTACCACTAAGGGCAAGCAGTAGAACCAGGCTTTTTTTCATACTATTGTTTTTTGGGTTGTTAGGCACGTCACTGACCTATAGCTTTTTTCATGTGAAATGTCTAATGGGGATTACCCCTTTTTTTTCGGGCACGAAATTACACAAAAGCATTTATACTTACCAACACTATTGATAGTATTTTGCAAGAAACAGGCCAATACTGCATTTTCCTCTTTTTCAGGGCGCTGCTGCGGGCAAGTCAACAACAGTGGTTGGGGATATTTGGACCGGTTTGCTGCCATTTACTGCTGTTTTGGCTCAATATTATTGTAAAAAACGGTGGCGGGCCGGCAATTTTCTGTTATACAGGTCGTTATTGACAGGAACCCTTAATCGATGATTCCCTCAGGGAAACAGGTGGCCGCCTTCACCAGCCGGCCATTTTTGCGTGGAAGGGTACGGTGCCGGCAGCTTGTTGAATGCCTCGAAATCAGCCGGGCATGGCCATGCCTTTAAATCCTTCGGTTTTAAAAACAAGACCGTCCCGGTTGATCGACCGGGCCTCGACAGATACCGTTTTATTGTCTTTAAGACTGGTGGTGGCCAGTTTGAGCATCACGCCTTTAACGCCATTCAATGCAGGGAAGCCGGCGGTGCCGGGCATCGCCTGGAAGAGGGTGGCTATATTTTCTTCAAAGCTGACGCCGTCTATGCCTACATCGTTCGACACCCACACGAGCGACTTCGACTCATTGGTACTGATGAGCCACTGCTCGCAGGCATAACCGGCAATGGTGTCTGTTTTCCCCGTTTTGCTGATTTTATAATCTTTTGGCGCGCCCGATGTTTTTCCCATCTTGGCCATTCGCTGTTTCATTTTGTCCATGTCCATCGTCATATACATTTTCTGCGCTGGCATGAACGTAACTGCCTGGTTGCTGGAGATGTCATAAACGATAAACATGTCATTTTTTGATCCCGCGCTCATGGCCATGGTTGCGCCGCCTGAATACCAGGAAGTCATCTGCGAATTGCGTCCCGATGCGGAAACATCATAGGTAATACCGATCTTGAATTTGTATTCGGCGGGTACGGACTGCGCAGGCAATTGTACAATGGTACAGGCAAGCAGTACGCAAAACAGCAAGGGCTTAACCATCCTGGTGGATTTATTAATTAGAAAGATAGTCAATTCCGGAGGATTTTAAATTCAACACGCCGGTTGAGCTGGCGGTTTTCGTCGGTGTCATTCGGCACTACCGGCCTGGTTTCTCCATAACCCTGGCTGGTGATCCGCCCGGGGTCAATTCCTTTTGACAGCAGGTATTCCCTTACCGAACGTGCCCGGTTATCGCTGAGCCTGAAATTGTATTCGTCGGAACCATAGCTGTCGGTATGCGCACTCATTTCGATTTCGATCGAGGGGTTTTCTTCCAGCAGCTTTACAACGCGATCGAGCTCTATGAATGATTCGGGTCTTAATGTTGATTTATCAAAGTCGAAGAACACATTGTTGAGCCGTACCACCGAACCGATTTCGATGGGTACCAGGTAGAGGTCTTTATGGATTTCCTTATAGCCTTCTTTCACCAGCGAGTCGAGGTTAAGGTTTTCGGATATGGCGAAGAAATGATCGGCGGTGGCCCGGATGCTGTAATTCTTATTATAGGGAAGTACCATTTTAAAAGCGCCGTCGAAAGGGCTGCTCAGTGCGGTGCCCGCCTCCTGGCCATCGGGCAACGTTTCATAAACGAGTTTGGCGCTGATCGGGGCTTTGGTTTTTTTGTTATATACATTGCCGCTCAGCAATACCACCGGGTCGGGCTTTTCCCTTTCCATGAGCTTCACGCGCACGATATCGCTTTTGCCGAACCCGTTCTGGCTGGTGGTGAGGTAGGCGTATTCTCCGCCGGCGTCGAGCGTGAAAAAAGCATCCCAGTCTTTGGTGTTGATCGGTGCGCCGAGGTTCACGGGATCCGACCATTTTGTCCAGCTTTCATCCAGCCTTTTGGCCATATAAATATCGTTATCACCCAGTCCGCCTTCGCGGTTGCTGCTGAAATAAAGCGTTACACCGTCGGCAGCGAGATAGGGGGTCATTTCATCGGCATCGGGCAGGTTGATCTTTTTCCCGAGGCTTTTGGGTTCGGTCCAGGTGTTGCCGGGTTCACTGAAGCATACATACAGATCGTTCAGCGCACTGCCGGGTGATTCAGACAAATAAAGCAGCAACACCTTTCCATTGTGGCTCATGGTGGCGCCCGACTGCAGCCCGCGGTCATATTTATGGTAGTTCTTTATACGAAGCGCTTCTGGCGCCGAGAAGCGGCCTGTTTCCTGCAGGGTGCATTCGCTCACGCCGCGACCGATATAAGCCCCTTCATGGTAACCGCCTCTTATCAGCAGGCGGAGGTTGTCGCTCGACACCCAGTACACGGCATTGTAATGGGATTGGTTCAGCGGATAGGGCAGGTGGCGTGCCTCGCCCCACTGCCCTGTAAGGGTATCGCGCTCGGCCACCCATATATCCTGGCTGTTGGGCACCGAATTGAATTTGGTATTGCGGGGATGGTTTTCGGTAACGAAAAACAGGAGGTTGCCATCGGGCGAAATGGTGGGCCTGAGTTCGGGCAGGGTCGAATTGATACCGGGACCGAGGTTTTCTATCTGCACTATGGTGCTTTCTGTAATCACCTGTTCCTTTTGCGGGATCAGCCGGGGAAGGGAATCGTTCAGTGGCTGGGCGGCCAGTTGCTGGCTTAACAGGAGGGCCGCCGGCAGGCAGATCAGTTTCAATGGGGTCGGATTTATACCGGTAAAACGCCGCCCGCTCCTGCTTTATTTTACCCGTCGGGTGGCACCTGACGGGTGCCACCCGACGGGTAAAAAAGGGAATGCCGCAACCAACTGATTTTCAAGGCATCTATATTTGCAACGTACAGCCCACCCGTCGGGAAAACCCGACGGGATTACCCGACGGGTGGGGAAAAACCTGCCATATGCGACTTTTATTAGCAGTCTTGTTGAGCGGACTGACCCTGGCGGGGTCGGCACAGAATATGAAATCGGGCGGCGTACTCAAGCCCGAGCAGGCCAATATGGACATCAGGCACTATACGCTTGCACTGGCCATCAAACCCGACAGCCAGTCGATCGACGGGTACACCGATATCGACTGCGTCGTGAAAGAAGCGGCGCCCCTGCTGCTGCTTGATCTCACCCACCTGCTTACCGTTCAAAAAGTGGAAGTGAATGGCCGGAAGGCCGATTTCAGGCACACGGAAGACCTTATTTATATTCCTTCGGCAACAAACTGGCCCGCCGGCAAAACCCGCATCAGGGTGTATTATGGCGGCAAGCCTTTTGTAGCGCCGCGGGCGCCGTGGACGGGCGGATTCCAGTGGGCCGCCGACAGCACCGGGCATCCCTGGATCGCCGTCACCTGCCAGGGCGAAGGCGCCAAAATATTCTTCCCCTGCAAAGACCACCCCAGCGACGAGCCCAACGAGGGCGCAGATATGATCATCACCGTTCCGCGCGGCCTCGTGGTAGCCGGACCCGGTCTGCTGATCAGTACCAAACACAAGGGAAATACTTCCACCTACCACTGGCGTACCCGGTACACCATCAGCAATTATTGCATCATTCCTAACGTGGGCGACTATACGAAAGTGACCCGTCAATACATATCGGTCGACGGCAATAAAACACCCATGGAATTTTACGTGCTGAAAGAACACGCCGACAAAGCGCCTTACCAACTGCAGCTATTGGAAAGAACCTGCCAGGTGATGGAAAAATATTTTGGCGAATATCCCTGGGCGAAAGAAAAGATCGGCCTGGTGGAAACACCGCACCTGGGAATGGAACACCAGTCGATGACCGCCTACGGAAACAAATTCCGCTACGTAAAGCTGGGCAACGAAGATTATGACTGGCTGATGACCCATGAATTCGGGCATGAATGGTGGGCCAATAAAGTGAGCAATAAGGACTGGGCGCATATGTGGATACAGGAGGGCATCTGCAGTTATGGCGACGCTCTTTTCACCCGCGAAGCCGCCGGTGAAGCCGCTTACCAGGAAAGAATGCGCAATACCATGCGCCACCTTTCGGGCAAACCGGTGATCTGGGCCGATACCGCCGATTCCGACCTCGCTTATACCGGCGACATCTACGGCAAAGGCGCTTTTTTCATGCACAGCCTGCGTCACCTGATCGGGGATTCCATTTTCTTTCCTGCCCTGAAAAAACTGGCGACCGACCCCGCCTATACCTATGACAACATGATCGACACCTACGATGTGCTGAAACTTTTTAACCAGGCCAGCGGCCGCGACCTGACGGCATTTTTTGATTTTTACCTGCGCACCACCAATAAATTCGAGATACTGGTAACCAGCACGGCCGATGAAAAATACGAGGTGCGCCTGACGAATTTCGGTCAGCCGTTACCGGTAGAGATTCAAACCGACAGGGGAATTGAACGCGTTACCCTGAGCAACAAGCCGGTGCAGATCAGCAGCAAGCTGCTGCCACAGATTGACCCGGTGGGCTTTTACCTGAAATCGGTGCGGTACGAATAAAACCGCCATTAACTGTACTGGATCACTTCGCGCAGCTTGTCGGGCGCGGGGATATGAATACGGCCTTCCCGGATCTCCACGCGTTTTTCAGACTTGAAATCACTCAGGGTGCGGATCAGCGATTCCGTGGCTGTACCTACGTAATGAGCGATATCGTCACGGGATATTTCCATTGACGAGGAGCCCGCCGCCTGGTATTTCTGCAGCAGGTCGAGCAGGGCGATGGCTACCCGCTTGCGCAGCGAACCATAGGCAAGCTGCAGCAGGCGTTCTTCTTTTTCTTTCACATCCTGGCTGATGATCTGTACAAAGCGGGCCATCACCGAAGGGTCGGCTTTCAGCAGCGAAAAGAAATCGTCGCGCGGCACCAGCAGCAGTTCACTGTCTTCCAGCGCCGAAGCATTGTCCGTATAATTACAGTTTTCCAGTAACGAATGGTATCCCACAAAATCGCCGGGCGCGTGGATGCTCGTAATGTATTCCTTGCTTTCGTCGCTGTACCGGAACACCTTGATCTTTCCTTTCAGCACCACATATAAAAACCGCGAACGGCGGCCTTCCTGGTACACCTGCTGCTTTTTCGCATAGTGCTCAACGTTATATTGCTCGGAGAGCTGCGGAATCAGGCCGCTGAGCTTGACCTGCTGTAAAAAATCAGCCACGCCTTTTCCTGAAAACTGGAACTGCTGCGTAAGCGCTTCCTGCTTGCGCAGGCGCTGCTCAATGGCATTCAGCAGCTCAATCTCTTCAAAAGGTTTGGTAATGTAGTCATCGGCGCCCATCTCCATCCCTTTGCGGAAATCGGCGCGTTCAATCTTGGCCGTCAGAAAAATGAACGGGGTATAACGCGTCTGCTCGTTCTTGCGCAGCAGGTGCAACACCCCGTAACCGTCGAGCTCGGGCATCATGATATCACAAACGATAATGTCGGGGTTCTTTTCCAGGGCCAGTTGTACGCCCACTTTACCGTTTTCGGCGGTCAGTGCCTGGTAACCCGCCAGTTCCAGTATCTCGGCAGTGTTTTCGCGGATATCATTATTGTCTTCTATGATTAATACAGTGTTCATACGCCTGCGGGTATATCGATGATAAAAACAGAACCTTCGCCCAGCACGCTTCGCATACTGACAGCGGCACCAATAAGATCAGCATATCTTTTAATGATCTGCAGGCCCAGTCCCGTGCCTTGTATATTGGTGGCATTCGCGCCGCGGAAGAAGCTGCTGAACAACCGTGGCTGGTCGTTTTCGGGAATACCGATACCATGGTCTTCCACTTCCATGCGAACAAGCCCTTCAGTGGCGGCGATCCGCACTTCCACCACCGAGCCGGCCGCTGAAAACTTGATCGCATTGCTCAATAAATTGATCAGGATGTTCTTCAGCATTTTCGGGTCAGTCATAATTTCATCGGGCGCGGTGTACTGCAGTTCGATGCGCTGGCCCGGCTTGAGCATCAGGTGCATTTCTTCTATGGTATCGGTCACTACCTGGCGGAGATCGAACCGCTTTTTATCGGTACGCACCTTCCCCTCGTCGAGCCGCCCCAGCGAAAGGAAATCTTCCAGGATATCGTTCAGGTGCTTTACCGAGCCCTTGATCTTTTCGATATGCCGGTCGCGTTTGTCCTGCTCTTCGCCGCCCCGGTATTTCGACAGCAGGCTGGCCGACGACAGCACCGTGCTCAGCGGGGTGCGGAATTCGTGCGAGGCCATCGATACAAAGCGGCTCTTGATTTCGTTGAGCTGTTTTTCGGCTTTGAGGGCTTCATTCAGCTCGATTTGCGAATGTTCCAGCTTTTCCAATGCTTCTTTCAGAATGACGGTGCGCTCTTCCACTTTCGCTTCCAGTTCGGCATTCAGCTGTTTGACTTCAATGCTGATCCGTTCCAGCTCGGCCTGCTGCCGCAGCATATCGGCTTCAATCTGCTTGCGGTGGGTAATGTCTATGACGAAAGCGATCACATGCAGCACTTCGCCGATGCGGTAATAGCTCAGGCTGATCTCAACCGGCAGCAGGCTGCCGTTTTTCCGCTGACCGAAAAGATCACGCCCATGCCCCATCACCCGGTTGGAAGGGTGCTGGTAAAATTCCTGGCGCAGCTCGCTGTGGTGTTTGGCATACGCTGCAGGAATCAGCACTTCGACACGCTTACCCAGCATCTCACCGTGCTCATATCCAAACATACGTTCGGCTGCCGGGTTGGCCAGCATGATCTCGCCGTTACGCTCTGTAATGATGATTCCCTCGGTCGCGTTATTGAACATCGCGATGAGGTGTTGTTGTTCCTGTGTAGCCGACATCGGCTCAAATATAGGCATCAGGCCTCTTCCAGTAGCTGTTTTTCCATTTGAATGGCCCGCGGAAACAATTCCTGCCGTTCAATCAGCAGGTATTCGCTCATTTGTGTCGAGCTCCCAGACTGTCAAACACCACCTGCTGCGCACACATGCGGGGGAAGGGCATAATCGGGTAGCTGGCGCATTTCGGCAGGAAAACAGCCAGCAGGGTTTCACTTTTTTGCAACACTTCGGCCAGCGGCCTGCGCAGGGTTCGCACCAGCAGCCGCGCATACGATGCATCGCTGTTCAGGGCATTGGCCACCCGTGTTATATACGGATAAATCGTTTGCTCCTTCACGTCGAGCTGCCCGGGAAACTGCATTTCCATTCTTTTATAGGCGCGGATCAGCGGGGCGCAATAGGCGAATTTCTTTTGATGTTCGGTTACAAAATCGGTCAGCAGGGCGCTGATCTCCGGCAGGCGCCGGTTAAAATAAACATGGTACACCTTAACGAGGTACTTCCCCAGGAAATCCATATCCCAGCTGCTGTAATCGGGCAGGGGCACCGGCAGGCTGTTCCGCGTGGCGTGCTGCAGCTCTTCCCGTAACGCATCCATCGCAATGCCGTGCCGGTCGCAAGCCAGCTCCAGCGGACCACCGCCGCAATACGTCATCCCGTGGCGACGAAAAACAGCTGCCATCCGGTAATCGCGGTGTACGAGCGACTGTGCCGTATCGGTAGACAGGATCGGCAATAGTTTCTGATGCATCTGTAAAAATTGTGAAAGCCGTTGAGCCGGAGCCTGATCAAAATCAGGAAATACAATGAAGCTTGTCAGCAGCCTGCCGGTGGCCGGCTGGTAGTTTCGCAGCATGGCAGCCACCTTACACGCCGTCTATTGCAGCCACTGCGGGGCCGACTGCGGCGATCAGCCGATCGTTGCGGGCGAGCAGTCGTTCTGCTGTGCGGGCTGCCAAACAGTGTACGGCCTGCTGCAGGAACATGCCCTTTGCGGTTATTATGACCTGAACAAAACGCCCGGCCTGAAGCAGGATAACCCGGCGCGGGCCGACCAGTTTGCCATTCTCGACGACCCGACAGTGGCCGCCCGGTTTATTCGTTACCAGGATGAAGACCAGCTCGCGGTGCGGTTTTACCTGCCGCAGCTGCATTGCAGCTCATGCATCTACCTGTTGGAAAACCTGCCCCGTTTTGACCCCGATATCCTGGCGGCCACCGTTCATTTCACCCATAAGGAAGTGGAAATACGTGTTCGTAACCTGCCCGGCGCCCTGAAAAAAGCGCCGACCTGCTGGCCCGTGTAGGATACGAGCCTTATATCAGTCTCAAAGACCTCGACACGAAAAAAGCGCCTGCCAACCATACCCTGCTGCGCCAACTGGGCGTGGCGGGGTTTTGCTTCGGCAACATCATGCTGATGAGCTTTCCCGATTACCTCGGGATCGACAGCTCGGAGGCCTACCTGAAAGATTTTTTCCGCTGGTTCAACCTGGGGCTGAGCTTGCCGGTGCTGTTGTATTCGGCCATGCCTTTTTATACCACCGCATTCAAGGCGCTGCGGCATCGCCACCTGAATATTGATGCGCCCATTGTGCTGGCCGTATGGATCACTTTTGCCCGCAGCCTGTGGGGTTTCTTCGCACACGGCGGCAGCGGTTACTTCGATTCCATGACCGGCATTGTATTCTTTATGCTGGCGGGGCGGTACCTGCAAGATAAAACCCACCGCCAGCTGAGTTTCGAGCGCAACTATGAAAGCTACCTGCCCCTGGCCGTAACGGTGGTGGAAAACGGGAGCCAGCAGGCGGTGAAACTGCCCGACCTGGCCTGCGGCCAAACCATCCGCATCCATCATGGCGAGCTGGTGCCGGCCGACGGCATCCTGACCCGCGGGCAGGCTGCGATCGACTATAGTTTTGTAACGGGCGAATCAGCGCCGGTGGCTAAAGACACTGGTGAGCTGGTGTATGCCGGCGGCCGCCAAACCGGCGGCATGATCGAACTGCTGGTGATGAAAGAAGTGGCGTCGAGTTATCTCGCCTCGCTGTGGAGCCGCGATGTAAAGGGCGACCGCCGGGCCGAAAAAAGCAGCACCGAAGACCGGATCAGCCGGTATTTCACCTGGACCGTGTGCTGCATAGCCCTGCTGACCGGCGCCTGGTGGGCCTTTCACGATCCGGCGAAGATCGGTCCCGCCGTTACTTCCGTTTTTATTATCGCCTGCCCCTGTGCCCTGTTGCTGGCGGCCAGCTTCACCAACGGGCATATTCTCAACCTGCTGGCGCGCAAAGGGTTTTACCTGCGCAACGCTTCGGTTATCGACAACATTGCCCATTGCGACCATATTGTATTTGATAAGACCGGTACCCTCACCGTGGTGAATGCGCCGGAGATCGTGTACCACGGTACGCCGTTATCGCCCGGCGAGCAAACGGCCGTGGCGGCGCTGGCCGCCTGCTCGGGCCACCCCCTGAGCCAGGCCATCGCCCGTCATTTGCCGTCTGCTTACCAGGTGCCTGTGCGCGATTTCAGTGAAATTCCCGGCCAGGGTATTACGGGATCGGTGGATCAGCGGCAGGTTCGGCTCGGCTCAGCGACATTTACCCATAATGACTCCCGGGCGGCGGGTACGGTATTTATACAAATTGATGATTATCAACCTGGTTACTTCCAGTTTCGCAACCGCTACCGCGATGGGCTGCAAAAAAACCTGCGGCGGCTCAGGACCGGTTTTACGATATTATCGGGCGATAACGACCAGGAAGCGCCGGCGCTGCAGCAGCTTTTCAACCAACGGGCCGATCTGCACTTCCGGCAAAGCCCGGCCGATAAGATGGACCATATTCACCGCCTGCAGCAAGAGGCGCGGCGGGTGATGATGATCGGCGACGGCCTTAATGATGCGGGCGCTTTCCGCCAGGCCGATGTTGCGATTGCCGTTACCGAGGCCAATAACAATTTTACGCCGGCGAGCGATGCCATTATGCAGGCCTCGGCCTTTGACCGGCTGGCCGCTTTTGTGGCCGTATGCCGAGGCAACCGCACGCTGATCAACATTGCATTTACCTTTTCCATTATATATAATATCATAGGGCTCTGGTTCGCGGTGCAGGGATTATTGTCGCCCATGGTGGCTGCCATCCTGATGCCCGGCAGCACGCTGACCATTTTCCTGATCACTTATTTCGGCAGCTGGGTGCTGGCGCGCCGGCACCGGCTGGTTTGATTTCCACCCGTCAGGTACCCGTCGTCTTTCCCGTCGGGAATACCCGACGGGAAAGACAACGGGTGCTGATCAAGATCACCCCTTTTCTTGATGACAATCAGGTGACAAAAACCGGCACCGGTCTAAGTTTACACCGCAATTTTTACCCATGAGTGTGATTGTAATACTATTATCTGTCAGCGTCACCATCGCGGCGATTTTCCTGGCTGCCTACCTGTGGAGCGTATCACGGGGACAGTTCGAAGACGATGTGTCGCCCGCCTCCCGGATTCTTTTTGAAGATGAACCCCTGAATAAATAGCACGTATGCAAACAACAGAAACCTTCTACTACGACAACAAGATCGTGCGGGCCTTCGGGATCGCCACCGTCGTGTTCGGGATCGTAGGTATGATTGCCGGCCTCTGGGCGGCAATCCAGATTTATTATCCGCAGATCGGCCTCGGCCTGGCGCCGACCACGTTCGGCCGCCTGCGCCCTGCACACCAACGCCATCATTTTCGCCTTTGTGGGAAACGCCACGTTTGCCGGTGTCTATTATTCCCTCCAGCGTTTGTGTAAAGCCCGCATGTGGAGCGACCGGCTCAGCTGGATCAACTTCTGGGGCTGGCAGCTTATCATCGCTTCTGCCGCCATTACCCTGCTGGCCGGATACACTACCGGTAAGGAATATGCGGAGTTGGAATGGCCGATCGATATCGCCATTACCCTTATCTGGGTCGTATTCGGGGTGAATATGTTCGGTACCATCCTCGTTCGCCGCGAAAAGCACCTGTATGTAGCCATCTGGTTTTACATCGCCACCTTCGTAACCGTGGCCATGCTGCACATCGTGAACAGTTTCGAGATCCCGGTATCGTTCATGAAAAGCTACAGTTGGTATGCCGGCGTACAGGATGCCCTGGTGCAGTGGTGGTACGGCCACAACGCCGTGGCATTCTTTCTGACCACGCCGGTGCTGGGCCTGATGTACTACTTCCTGCCGAAAGCCGCCAACCGCCCGGTTTATTCTTACCGCCTCTCGATCATCCGCTTCTGGGCGCTGATCTTCCTGTATATATGGGCCGGTCCGCACCACCTTCTGTACACCTCCCTGCCCGACTGGGCACAGTCGCTCGGGGTGGTATTCAGCGTTATGCTGATCGCTCCCAGCTGGGGTGGTATGCTGAACGGGTTGTTCACCCTGCGTGGCGCGTGGGACCGGGTTCGGGAAGATCCCGTATTGAAATTCATGGTGGTGGCGATCACCTGTTACGGCATGGCCACGTTTGAAGGGCCCCTGCTCAGCCTGAAAAACGTAAATGCCATCTCCCACTTTACCGACTGGACCATTGCACACGTGCACATCGGCGGATTGGGCTGGAACGGTTTCATGGCCTTCGCCATCCTGTATTACCTGGTGCCGAAAATGTGGGATACGCCCCTGTACAGCACCAAGCTGGCCAATAACCACTTCTGGCTGGGTACCATCGGTATCGTGATCTATGCCATCCCGATGTACTGGGCCGGTTTTGAGCAAAGCCTGATGTGGAAGGCATTTACGCCCGAGGGACAACTGAAGTACCAGTTTCTCGAAACCGTGAACAGCATTCTTCCCCTGTATGTACTGCGCAGTATCGGGGGCGGCTTATACCTGATCGGCGCCGTGATCATGGTGTATAACCTCAGCAAAACCATCGCCAAAGGTTCGTTCATCGCCGAAGAAGAAGCGCATGCTGCACCCCTGCTGAAAGAAGAATCGCACCTGAAAGAATACTGGCACCGTGTTATTGAACGCAAGCCGCTGACCATGCTGGTGCTGAGCCTGATCGTGGTGGCTATTGGCGGTGCCATCGAGTTTCTGCCCACCTTCCTGGTGAAATCGAATATACCCACCATCGCCAGTGTAAAACCCTATACGCCGCTGGAGCTGCACGGCCGTGATATCTATGTGCGGGAAGGCTGTTATACCTGTCACTCGCAGATGATAAGCCCCTTCCGCGATGAAGTGGCCCGCTACGGCGAATATTCAAAAGCCGGCGAGTTCATCTACGACCACCCCTTCCAATGGGGCAGCAAGCGCACCGGGCCCGACCTGGCCCGTGTAGGCGGCAAGTATCCCGATTCCTGGCACTACAACCACATGTACGATCCGCGCAGTATGAGTCCCGGCTCCATCATGCCGCCTTATCCCTGGCTGCTGGACAATGCCCTCGATACTGCATCCACCCCGGCCAAGATCAGGGCCATGCAAACCCTGGGGGTGCCTTATCCCAAAGGATTTGACCAGCAGGCCAACCGGGACCTGATGAAGCAGGCAACCGGTATCCAGAAACGCCTGAAGAGTGATAAGATCGAAACACCGGCCAATGCCGAGATCATCGCCCTGATCGCCTACCTGCAAAGAGTGGGTACCGATATCAAGGCAGAAGCAGCCAAAAACACGTTAACCAGCAATCCTTAGTCATGAAATTCATCAACTATATCACCAGGATATCCGGTATCGATATTTATGGACTCGTATCACTATCGCTCTTCGTGCTGTTTTTTGTGGTGATGCTGGTATGGGTATTCAAAAGCAATAAGAAAAAACTGGCCGAAATCAGCCGCATTCCGTTAGAACAATAAACCAAACCGAACATGAAAAATGAACTGGATATTTTCAGCAACAGCACCGCCATTCTGCTGCTCGTGGTGATGTTCATACTGCTTATCGTGATCGGCTTGCTGGGCAACGTGCTGTACGGGCTCGCCCAGGTTAAATACAGGCGCGAGAAAAAAGAGAACGATCATACCAAGGCAGGTCTGCTGGGCATCCTGCTGCTGCTGGCAGCCGGCACCCTCCACGCGCAGGATGCAGCAGCCACGGCACCCGCGGCCGCGGCCGGTATCGCCGGCATGAGCTATACCTCCTTTTTCTTTATGCTGTTTGTACTGACGCTGGAACTGATCATCGTTCTTGCGATGCTGCTGCAGATACGTCTTATGCTGCGCGTGGAAAAAACTGCCGATGCGGCAGATGCAGTGCCGGTGAAGAAAGAATCGGCCATTCGCAGGTGGTGGAGCAAGGCCAACGCCTTCAACCCTGTAGAGAAAGAGGCCGATATCATGCTTGATCACAATTACGACGGCATCCGCGAGCTCGACAACCGGCTTCCGCCCTGGTGGCTCTATGGCTTTTATGCAACCATTATTTTTTCGGTGATCTACCTGTGGCGGGCCGAGGTTTCGCACGCAGCGCCCAATGGCGTGGAAGAATACCAGGCGTCGGTGGAGAAAGCAAAGAAAGAGGTGGCTGCCTATCTTGCCCTGAAGGGAGAAAGCGTGGATGAGAATACGGTGGAGCTGCTGACCGACCCATCGGATCTGGCTGCAGGTAAATCAAATTTCGTTACCTCCTGCGCTGCCTGCCACCTGGCCACCGGCGCGGGTTCGGTAGGCCCCAACCTCACCGATGAATACTGGCTGCACGGCGGCGATATCAAATCCGTGTTCAAGACCATCCGCTATGGCATCAATGCGATGCCGGCCTGGCAGAACACCTATTCGAACAAGCAGATTGCCCAGCTGGCGAGTTATGTGGAAAGCCTGAAAGGAACCAATCCGCCCAACGCGAAAGCGCCGGAGGGAGAACTTTATAAGCCGGCAGAACAGGCAGCAGAGAAACCGGCAGAACAAGCAGAAAAATAACCATGAAACCACAGGAAAACTTCAGGGACCGCATCGCAACGGTTGATGCGCAGGGAAAAAGAAAATGGGTGTATGCCCGTAAGCCGAAAGGTAAGTTCTACAACGCGAGAACCATCGTAAGCCTATTCTTTTTTGCCCTTTTCCTGGGTCTTCCCTTTGTTAAGGTAAATGGCCGCCCCCTGTTCATGTTTAATATTCCCGAAGCCAAATTCATCATCTTCGGGAAGGTCTTCTGGCCGCAGGATTTCGTGGTGTTCGGCGTGGCGATGGTTACAGGTATTTTATTCATCGTGCTGTTCACCGCTGCCTTCGGGCGCCTGTTCTGCGGATGGGTTTGCCCGCAGACCAACTTCATGGAAATGCTTTTCCGGAAGCTCGAATACATGGTGGAAGGCGATGCATCTGAACAACAGCGCCGCGACAAAGGCCCCTGGAATGCCGAAAAGATCCGGGTAAAGACCACCAAACATGTGCTGTTCTTCCTCATCGCGTTCCTGATTGCCAATTATTTCCTGGCCTATATCATCGGGATTGATGCGCTGCTGGCGATCATCCGCGAGCCGGTTTCGCAGCATATAGGCGGCTTCCTGTCGCTGCTCATTTTTTCAGGGGTATTCTATGCGGTGTATGCCTTCTTCCGCGAGCAGGCATGCACGGTGGTTTGCCCTTATGGCCGCCTGCAAAGCGTATTGCTGGACCGCAACTCGGTGGTTGTGGCTTACGATTACAAACGCGGCGAGCCCCGTGGCAAAGCGAAACCCGATGTAACCGTAGGCGACTGCGTGGATTGCTTCCAGTGTGTTCGGGTATGCCCCACCGGTATAGACATCCGCAACGGCACCCAGATGGAATGTGTGGGTTGTACAGCGTGTATTGATGCCTGTGATGCCATCATGGTGGGTATGAAACGGCCCACGGGCCTGATCCGGTACGATTCAGAAAACGGTATCGCCGAAGGCAAAAAGCTGAGCTACACCGGCCGCATGAAATTCTATACGCTGTTGCTGGTAATACTGGCAGGGCTGCTCACCGCGCTGCTAGTAACCCGCCACAACGTAGACGGCACCATTGTGCGGGCGCCGGGTTTACTGTTCCAGGAAGTAGGCCAGGACAGCCTGTCGAACCTCTACAGCTTTAAATTCCGGAATAAAACGCTCGATGATATCAACCTGGCGCTGAAGCTGGAAAACGGCACGCCCGGGCAAATCAAGCTGGTGACCAGTACATCCATCCTCGCAAAAAAAGAAGACATCGGTTCTGCCTCCTTCTTCATCGTATTGCCCCGCACCGTTATCAATGCGCGGAAAACACCGCTGAAGATAGGCTTGTACCAGGGCGAAGAAAAAATAGCCGAAGTGAAGACCAACTTCATGGGGCCATTCAGTAAATTTTAAAACATCGTGTATGCATTGGGGTCATAGAATTATTGCGGGTTTTCGTTGTGTTTACTCTTTTTATCGGTTATATGGTGTACCGCGCACAAAGCACTACTTTTTACCTGGTGGAAAAAGACTACTATAAAAAGGAACTTCACTACCAGGATCAGATCGACGCCATGCAACGCACGGCTCCTTATCTCAACAACCTGGAAATAACCCGTTCGGGCACTTCGGTGGATATCCAGCTGCCGGCGGCGATAGGAACCAGTGCAAAGGGAGAAGTATGGATATACTGCCCCGATAACGCCGACCTCGACCAGCATGTAGCGCTGGCTACCGATGCAGCGGGCAGGCAGCGGTTCGAAGGTCTTTCCGAAGGCAAGGCCTATACCATGCGGATCAGCTGGAAGCACAATAACCAGGATTATTACGTACAGAAAGCAGCGGGTCATTAACCGCCGAATCGTAAACAGATGACGAGCGCCTTATTAGCCGGATGGGGTTTGGGTATTGCAGGCAGCCTGCATTGCGTGGGCATGTGCGGTCCCCTGGCCGTACTGGCGCCGGTGGACCAGCGTTCGGGCTTTCATATGGCGCTTTCCATGACCGCCTACCAATTGGGCCGCACCGGCATGTACGCCCTGCTCGGGTTGCTGGTGGGATCGTTTGGCCGCGGGCTGGTAATCGGCGGCTGGCAGCAGGGCATTGCTTTGTTGCCGGCATCGGTACCATAGCCTGGGCATTCCGGCTGCTTTACCGGCGCTGGCGTATCTCCACCCGTCGGGTTTTCCCGTCGGGAAAACCCGACGGGTACAAAAAGATACCCGTGGTGCAGCAATCCCTGGTGCCTTCACCCGTAAAGTTTATCCACCGCGCGTCGTCCTTCCTCCTGCGCCGTCCGGCGCGCTGGTACAGTGCCCTGGGCTTTGGCGCGGTCAACGGGCTGTTACCCTGCGGTATGGTGTACCTGGCCCTGGTGGCTTCAGTGGGTGCCGGCACTGCTGCCGGCGCTACCGCGTTTATGGCAGGGTTCGGGCTGGGAACGGTTCCCACCATGCTGCTGGCCGCCCTCGGCCTGCAATGGCTGCGCGCGCATGCAGGCCGGCTGTATGCAACCTATTTTCCCCTCGTGATATTACTTACGGGATTGATACTGGTGATCCGCAGCGCCTCGGCCATACCCGACCTGCTGCACAAGGTGGCGGTACATTGCCGGCCGGCCCGGTAACTTCTTGACATTACCTGCAAATAGTACGATCTTGTGGTATAACCCACACCAATGAAACAACCGAACGGCGCATGCCGCTTTCTTTTTTTTCTTCTCCTCATCATTTTGCCTGCTTTTTCAAAAGCGCAGCCCGTAGCC
>JASGFZ010000018.1:0-20244 GCA_047605345.1 Flavihumibacter sp.
CTTCTTCCACCGCCGGCAACCTTATCCCGCTGAAGCAACGCCTTTCCGTTTCCTGCTCTGCAGCCGCCTGCTGAAGAGCAAAGGCATCGCCCTGTTTGCGCGGTCGATTGCGCAGCTGCAGCAAAAAGGCTATGCGGTGGAAGGCTGGCTGCTGGGGCTGCCCGAAACCAGTCATCCCGACAAACTGCCCGCGGCCGATCTCGATAACTGGTGCGCGCAGGGCTGGATGGTGTACAAAGGCGCCACCGGCGATGTGCGCCCCTGGCTGGAACAGGCCCACGCCTACGCCTTCACGTCGCATTACAACGAGGGGGTGCCCCGGTCGCTGATGGAAGCCGCCAGTATGGAGTTGCCGGTGCTGGTGCCCGACCTCCGCGGCTGCCGCGACCTGGTGACCGACGGTGAAACCGGTTTCCTGTTCCGGCCGCACGACCCCGCGCACCTGCTGGAGAAAATGGAAGCGATGCTGCACCTGCCGGCTGAACAGCGAAGGGCCATGGGCGCCGCCGGACGCGCCCTGGTGCAGGCGCAGTTCGAAACCGACAAGGTGATCGCCATTTATCGCGAAACCATCGCCAAATCGTTGTAAGTTTGCGCTTTCTTACACCATCCCTCCCGGAATTATGGAAGTTACCGTTAAGACCGCCGAACAGTTGCGGCTCACCGCCGAAGAATTTGAAGCCATTAAACAGAAACTCGGCCGCACGCCCAATTTCAACGAACTCTGTGCCTTCAGCGGCATGTGGAGCGAACACTGCAGTTACAAGAACCCGATCAAGTGGCTGAAGACCCTGCCCCGCGAAGGCGGTCGCATGCTGGTGGCGGCGGGAGAGGAGAATGCCGGTCTTATGGACATGGGCGACGGCTACGGTGTGGTGTTCAAGATCGAAAGCCATAACCACCCCTCAGCCATCGAACCCTTCCAGGGTGCGGCCACCGGGGTAGGCGGTATCCACCGCGATATATTTACCATGGGCGCCCGGCCCATTGCCGCGTTGAACTCGCTGCGTTTCGGCAACCTCACCGAAGCCAAAACCCAGCGCCTGCTGGGCGGCATCGTACACGGCATCGGCCACTACGGCAACTGCTTCGGCGTGCCTACCGTGGGCGGCGAAATCTATTTTGAAGGCTGTTACCATACCAACCCGCTCGTGAACGCCATGAGCGTGGGCATTGTAAAAGCCGGTGAAACCGTGAGCGCCACCGCCGCCGGAAAAGGCAACCCGGTGCTGTTTGTCGGCTCGGCCACCGGCAAGGACGGTATCGGCGGCGCTTCTTTCGCCTCGGCCGACATCACGGCCGAAAGCGCCGAAGAACTGCCGGCCGTGCAGGTGGGCGACCCCTTCCAGGAAAAAAAATTGCTGGAAGCCTGCCTGGAAGTGATCCAGACCGGCGCCGTGGTGGGTATGCAGGATATGGGCGCCGCCGGCATCATTTGCTCCACCGCCGAAATGAGCGCCAAAGGGGGCGTGGGCATGCGGATCGACCTCGATAAAGTGCCCACCCGCCAGGCCAATATGAAAACCTGGGAACTCCTGCTCAGCGAAAGCCAGGAGCGGATGCTGATGGTGGTGGAAAAAGGAAAGGAGCACCTGGTGGAAGCCATCTTCGAAAAATGGGACCTGCCCTGCGCCGTGATCGGCGAAGTGACCGAAACCGGCCTGCTCGATTTTTATATGCACGGTGAGCTGGAAGCTTCCCTGCCCGCCGAAGCGCTGGTGCTGGGTGGCGGCGCGCCGCAATACGACCGGCCCTATGAAACGCCGGCCTATCTTGCCAAAACAGCTGCCTTCGATCCGGCTTCCATTGCCGTTCCGGCCGATCTCAAAAAAACAGCCGAAAAGCTGATCGCGGTACCGAATATCGCCAGCAAGCGTGCCGTTTACGTACAGTACGACAGCATGGTAGGCACGGGCAACAGCTCTACCAACGGTCCCAGTGATGCGGCCGTGGTGCTGGCCAAACCCAGCGGGAAAGCGCTGGCCGTTACCACCGACTGCAACAGCCGTTACGTGTACGCCGATCCTTATAAAGGTGCGCTGATCGCCGTAGCCGAAGCCGCCCGCAACATCGTGTGCAGCGGCGGCGAACCCCTGGGCGTTACCAACTGCCTCAATTTCGGCAACCCCTACGACCCCCAGGTATATTACCAGTTCGTGCATGCCATCAAGGGCATGGGCGATGCCTGCCGTCGTTTCAATACCCCGGTAACCGGTGGCAACGTGAGCTTTTACAACCAGCACCCCGAGGGTGCGGTGTACCCCACGCCGACCATCGGCATGGTGGGGCTGCTCGACAGCTGGCAGGATAAAATGACCCTTTCGTTCACCGAACCGGGCGACAGCATTTACCTTGTGGGCGTTTCCACCGCCTGCATCAACAGCTCCGAATACCTCCACAAGCTGCACGGCGTTGAATTTTCACCCGCGCCGCATTTCGATATTGAAGAAGAGCTGGCCCTGCAGCAGGCGATCACCCTGCTGATCAAAAACAAGCTGGTGCGCTCGGCGCACGACCTGTCGGAAGGCGGCCTGTTTGTGGCCCTCACCGAAGCCGGCTTCTTCAACAACCTCGGCTTTTCGATTGCCACCGATGCGGCCATCCGCAAAGACGCCTATCTCTTCGGCGAAGGGCAAAGTCGTGTGATCGTAACCGTTAGTGCCGGCCAGGAAGAAGCCTTTGAAAAATCGCTCGGCACGCAGGCCTTTGCCAATCTCGGTTTCGTGACCGCCGGCGAGGTGGTGATCGACGGTGAAGACTGGGGCACGATCGGTGCGTGGAAGGAGCTATATGATACGGCTATCGAGAAGCTGCTTGCAGGGCATGCGGCTGAGCACGCGATGAGTGCGTTGTAGGGGGTTGCTGGCGGGTGCATTTTTATGCTTGCTCACTGAAACTGCAGGTGTTGTTTCGCACAGAGAGCACGGAGGAACAGAGACATTTAGAGGGGAGCGATTTGCTTCCGGAATAGCGGCATGCTGCCATTTGCAAAGTATGTTACTTCAAAAGCACGCCTCTGTTCCTCTGCGTTCTCTGTGAGAAACAGAACGCAATACCCCCGCCCTTTTTTATTTACACCGCGTGAAACAAAAATGCCCGCACACGCCACCCGCCTTAATCTTACCTTTGCGTGCATGTTACCATCGTCAACCATCCTCCTCACCGGCGCGGCGGGCTTCATCGGCAGCTGCCTCGCGGGCTTCCTCAACGAAAAAGGATTTGAACAGCTCATTCTTGTCGATGATTTTTCGCAACAGCAGAAAGAACCCAATCTTGCAGGGAAAAAATACCTGCAGCGTGTAGAGCGCGACGAGCTCTTCCGCTGGCTGCAGACCAGCGAAATAAAAATCGACTTTGTTTTTCATATCGGCGCACGCACCGATACCACTGAATTTGATTATGCCATCCACCAAAAGCTGAATGTGGAATACTCAAAAAGTATGTGGGAATATTGCGTGCGTGAAAATATTCCGCTGGTGTATGCGTCGTCGGCGGCCACTTACGGCGACGGCGCCCTGGGGTACAGCGATGACCATGCGCTGCCCTATAAGCTGACGCCGCTGAACCCCTACGGGGTTTCCAAAAACGAGTTCGATAAATGGGCGCTGCAGCAAACGGCGCAGCCGCCTTTTTGGGCCGGACTCAAATTCTTTAATGTGTACGGCCCCAACGAATACCACAAGGGCAGGATGGCTTCGGTGATCTGGCACACGTTCAACCAGGTGAAGCGCAACGGGGAGATGAAGCTGTTCCGTTCGCATCGGCCCGATTATAAAGACGGCTATCAGTTGCGCGACTTTATTTATGTGAAAGACATCCTGAAAGTCTGTTACTGGCTCATGGAGAACCAGCCGGCACCGGGGTTGTATAATCTCGGCACGGGGCAGGCCCGCGCATTTTTACACCTGGCCGAAGCAACCTTTCGCGGAATGGACCTGGAACCGGAAATCACATTTATCGATATGCCGGAAGACATCCGCGACAAATACCAGTATTTTACCGAAGCGGATATGCACAAGCTGAAAAACGCCGGCTATACCGGAAAATTCTGCAGCCTGGAAGAAGGCGTGGATGATTATGTCAGAAATTTTTTAATGGAGGGCAGGTATTTTTAAATCCCCTATCTTTGATCCAGATTGTTGCCACTTCCGTAAAAGAGAGTGGCAGTTTTATTTTTAATATACTAGTGAACCAATGAGCCCGTCTATCGCCATCATTGGTGGAGGAAACCTGGGCATCTCAGTCGCTGAGGGACTGCTGGCAGGCGGATTCACCGGCGCTGATCAAATAACCATTACCCGTAGAAATATAGCTCTTTTGCAACCCCTGCAGGCCAGGGGGATTTCGGTTACGTCCGATAACCGGGCGGCTGCGCGCCAGGCGAAAATAATCGTACTGGCGGTCAAGCCCTTCCAGGTGAAGGATGTGCTGCGCGAAATCGCCGGCAGTATTGACGAATCGCAGACCTTGGTGTCGGTGGTGACCGGTGTGAGCCTGTCGGAACTGGCGACTGAGCTGACCGGCAAAACCGCGCTGTTCAGGGCCATGCCCAACACGGCGATCGCCATCCGCGAAAGCATGACCTGCATTGCCTACCAGGAAGCGAGCGCAGGGCAGGTGGAAGAGGTGATGAATATGTTTGGCCAGCTGGGGCGTGTGGCGCTGATTGAAGAAAAGCTGATGAATGCCGCCACCGTTTTAGGCGCTTGTGGCACGGCTTATGCGATGCGGTATATAAGAGCCAATATCCAGGGGGGCATTGAAATAGGTTTTGATGCCGCCACCGCCAGCCTGATTGCTGCCCAAACCGTAAAAGGAGCCGCTGAATTGCTGCTCCGGAAAGGGACCCATCCCGAATATGAGATCGACAAGGTGACTACCCCCAAGGGATGCACCATTGCCGGCCTGAACGAGATGGAACACCAGGGTTTTAGTTCCTCGCTAATCAAAGGGATTTCAGCGAGTTATGAAAAAATCCTGAAGGGATGAGCATCAATAAGGGATTAAAAAAATACTATTGTTAATGGTCTGTGCGTTAGATTATATGGCAAAATGCAAGGTCTTAATTGGCCGGTATAAAATTTTCTTGTAATTTGCGCACCAAAAGCCCATATCCAAGTTCAAACCAACCCGTTTATGAAGAAATATGTCAGCATTGGGGTTTTGCTTGTGGAAATTCTCGCGATCGTGGTCATTCACGCTAACAAAGGGAACTCCGACAAGCTTAAAGATATCCTTATCAAAAGAAACCAGTCCGGTTTGATCAAGGCGACGCCGATAACGCCCGCGCCAATGGTCAAGATGGCTGTAAATGAATAAGCAATAATCACCAAAAGGAAAAGATAGGCATCCGGTTTACCGGGTGCCTATTGTATTTTAAACCAGGCGCCTGTTGCATTTGTGGCGACTGTTGCATTTTAAACAGATTGCCGGCTGCTTTAAACGGATTATTGGCTGCTTTAAACAGGGCCGTCGGCAATGCGATGGCTTTTGTGATGCTGTCTTAAACAGGTTATCGGCTGCCGGATTTGTAGGCGGCAAGGCTTAACGCAGCCTGCCCTGGATGAAATTGATGGTTTTGACGCAGGTATCGGTGGCCGACATCCTGTCGGCATCCGGATGCCGGGATTGGCGAAGCCATGGCCGCCCGGATAGCGGTTGGGCAAAAATTTCTTGCCGGCCTTTTCCATATTCATTTTGAAATCGGCTACCTGCGCGGGGCCCGGCCATTTGTCCTGGTTGCCGAAAAAACCGATTACATCGCAGTGCAGCAGCTGCAGTTTTTTCTGCGACTGTTCCAGGGCGCCGTAATAAATGATGCAGCCCGCCATCTGGCTGCCGCCGAAAATGGCCGATTGCAGGCTCCAACCACCGCCGAACGACCAGCCGAGGCTGAATATTTTCTGCTGTTCGCCGAGGTAGCTGAACGCCCCTTCGATAATGGCCGAGGCGCGGTCTTCGTCTACCGATTGGGCCAGTTTAACGGCTTCTTCACTGCTGGTGGCGAGCTTTCCATTGTACATATCTACTGCCAGTACATTGATCCCCAATGCATTACTCAGCTTTTCGGCCTCTTGCCGCACGTCGCTGGTGAGCCCCCAGGAACTGTGGAACAGCAAAATCGTGTATGCCGTTTTCCGCGGCGCCTTCCATTCCCAGGCGCGGGCGGTGCCGCCATCGGGCGTTTCGAATGCCAGCTCCCGCCCCGCGCCTGCCCGTCGGGATTTCCCATCGGGATTTCCCGTCGGGTGCCACCCGACGGGTGGCACCCGACGGGTGGAGGGGGTGGCGAATGCAACACCCAGAAAATGAAGCAGGTATAAAATTAGAAGGCTGTGTTTCATGCGTCGGTGGTTTTATTGTATCTTTGCTCGACCTCCCGGATTTTTATTCAGGCTTCGGTTATCCGCAGGTCAGCTTCAGACTTTTAACGCGGCACAGCTGGAAATTCGTCTTATGGCAAAATATATTTTCGTAACAGGCGGTGTTACCTCATCGCTCGGTAAGGGCATTATTGCAGCATCGCTGGGTAAACTGCTACAGGCGCGGGGCCTGAAAGTTACCATCCAGAAGTTCGACCCCTATATTAACGTGGACCCTGGTACCCTCAACCCCTATGAACACGGTGAATGTTATGTAACCGAAGACGGCGCCGAAACCGACCTCGACCTCGGCCACTATGAGCGGTTCCTGAATATTTTTACCTCGCAGTCGAACAACGTCACCACCGGGCGCATATACCAAACCGTTATCAACAAAGAGCGGGAGGGCGCCTACCTCGGCAAAACCGTACAGGTGGTGCCGCATATCACCGACGAGATCAAACGCCGCATGTTATTGCTGGGCCAGGACGGGTACGATATCGTGATCACCGAAATCGGCGGCACCGTGGGCGATATCGAAAGCCTGCCTTTTATTGAAGCGGTTCGCCAGCTGCAATGGGAGCTGCCCGAAGAAGACTGTGTGGTGGTGCACCTGACCCTGATTCCCTACCTGCGCGCGGCGAAAGAGCTGAAAACCAAACCCACCCAGCACAGCGTTCGCATGCTGAGCCAGGAAGGCGTACAGCCCGATGTGATCGTATGCCGCACCGAAGAGCCGCTCTCGCCCGAGATCAGGCGTAAGATCGCGCTCTTCTGCAACGTGAAAAAAGAAGCGGTGATCGAAGCTGCCGATGCGCCTACCATCTATGAAGTGCCACTGGCGATGATGCGCGAAAAGCTCGACCTGATCTGCCTGCGCAAAATGAACATCACCGGCTACGGCGAACCCGAACTGGGCAAGTGGAAAGAATTTCTCGACAAACTGAAATACCCCAAGTCGAAGGTCACCATCGGACTGATCGGCAAATACATCGAATTGCAGGACGCCTATAAGTCGATCCTCGAAGCCTTTGTGCATGCCGGTGCGATGAATGAATGCAAGGTGAACGTGGTGAACGTGCACAGTGAGTTCATCACGCCCGAAAATGTGGATGAAAAACTGGGACACCTCGACGGACTGCTGGTGGCGCCGGGTTTCGGCCACAGGGGTATCGAAGGAAAGATAACGGCGGTTAAGTATGCCCGTGAGCATAAGCTGCCTTTCTTCGGGATCTGCCTTGGTATGCAGATGAGTGTGATCGAATTTGCACGTAACGTATTGCATTGGAGCGACGCGCATTCCACCGAAATGGAACCCGCTACCACCCACGCCGTGATTGATCTCATGGAAAGCCAGAAAGCGGTTACTGCCAAAGGCGGCACCATGCGCCTGGGCGCCTACAACTGCGAGATCGCCGAAGGCAGCCTGGCCCATCGCATTTACGGCAGCACCCATGTAAGCGAACGCCACCGCCACCGCTGGGAATTCAACAACCTTTACCTTGAAGATTTCGAAAGGGCCGGCCTCGTTGCCAGCGGCAAAAACCCCGAAAGCGGACTGGTCGAAATTGTTGAATTGCCCGCCAGTGCGCACCCCTTCTTCCTGGGTGTGCAATACCATCCCGAACTGAAAAGCACCGTCGAAAACCCGCAACCGGTTTTTGTACACTTCATCCGCGCCGCCAAAGACTATGTGGAAAGCAGGGAGGAAAAAGGAGTGTGAAAAAGGAAACGGTGTGAAGGGTTTGAGGTTTGAAGTTTGAGGTTTGAGGTGGGGTCGCCGGGTCGGTAAATCCCTGATTTGGGGTGAAATGACGGTTTTTTATTCTGGTTGCCGCCTGTTATTTTGGGGATGGCAACTATTAAGAACTTTGAAGAGCTGGAAATATGGCAACGCGCCATTGAAATCTACCGGATGGTTTGCAGGTTGGTACGGCAGCCGGAATTTGCCGACGAGAAAAGGCTGAAAGAGCAGATGCGGTCCAGCGCCGGGTCTGTTGCCGACAATATCGCCGAAGGGTTTGAGAGGGCAAGCCAGTGGAGTTTTCACATTCCCTTTTTATTGCCAAAGGCGAGACAGGAGAGCTTAGGTCCCAATTACATCGCTGCCGGGTAGCCGGACTGATCAACGACGCCGATTTTCAAGGTATTTACGATAAACTCACTATTCTCGCCCGGCAGTTATATGCTTTTGCAGAATGGCTGAAGCATTCTGATCTAAAAGGCCACAAATTCAAAGGCCGCTTACCCTAACTGCGACACCGCCCCAAATCATGAATTTACATGCCCGGCGACCCCACCTCAAACCTCAAACTTCAAACCTCAAACTTTCACTTATCTTTGCCCGCTTAAAAGTTGACTGATGCAAGGAATGGACCGCAATACGATCATCGGGTTTGTGCTGTTAGGGGTGCTGCTGTTTGCTTATTTGTTCTTCTCGTCGAAGAGCAGCCGCGAGCTGCAGGTGAAGCAGCAACAGTATGCCGATTCGATTGCCCGGGTGGAAGCGGCGAAAAAGAAGCTGGAGAACGAGATCGCCAAAGCGGTAGACAGCAGCAACCAGGCGCTCGACAGCACGGCTTCGGGATGGGAAAAAGCGCAAAGGGGTGTGGAATCGTTCCAGCAGATAGAGAATGAGCTGGTGGCTATCCGGTTTTCAACCCGCGGCGCACAGCCGGTGGAAGTGGCACTGAAGCAGTTCAAAGAGGGCGACAGCAGCCTGGTACGGCTGGTTAACCGGGGCAGCGAGCGGTTCAGCTATGCCGTCAATACGGCCGCCAACGAGTCGAAGCAGGTGTCGGATCTCTTCTTCCAATACAAAGGCGCCACCACCGATGCCGCCGGCAACCAAACGGTGCAATATGAGCTGACCGGCAATAATGGCGAATCGATCGTGCATGAATTTGTGATCCGCCCCCATTCTTACCTCATCGATTTCAACGTGAAGCTGAACGATGTAAACAGCCTGCTCACCGGGCAAAGTTTCAATTTCCAGTGGAATACCGACGCGCACAAACAGGAAAAAGACCTTCGGTACGAAAGGCAGCAGTCGCAGCTGGTGCTGGTGGAAGACGGTGCGTACGATTATTTCAATATGCTTTCGAGCAACCAGAAGAAATTCGAAAAGCCCGTGTATTGGGCCAGCATCAAGCAGCAGTTTTTCAACACCACCGTGATCAATAAGGATAAGTTCGATGCGGCGCAGTTCGACTGGACAACACCCGCTGAAGATACCGGCACCCTGATCACCTCGGCCAAAGCCAGCTTCCAGAAAAAGCTGACCAGCGGCAATGCGGCGGTGGTTCCCCTGCAGGTGTATTACGGCCCGAACGATTATAAAATACTGCGCAATATCGGCATCGATAAAATGGATAAGATCGTGAACCTCGGGCAGGGCGTGTACTCGTTTGTACGCCCCATCAACCAGTTCATCGTGATGCCGGTATTCGATTTCATCAAGAAGTTTTTTGCAAGCTACGGCCTCGTGATTGCGCTGCTGACCATCTTCATTCGCCTGATCACCTCGCCGCTGGTGTACACCAGCTACCTGAGCAGCGCAAAAATGAAAGCCCTGCGGCCGGAGATCGACCAGCTCAAAGCCAAATACGGCGACGACCAGCAGACCTTCGGCATGGAGCAGATGAAATTGTTCCGCGAAGCCGGCGTGAACCCCCTGGGCGGCTGTATCCCGGCTTTGTTGCAGATCCCGATCTTCTTCGCCCTGTATAGCTTTTTCAACTCGAATGTGGCGCTCCGCGGACAAAGCTTTTTATGGGCGAAGGACCTGTCGACCTACGACGTGATCGCCCAGCTGCCTTTCAGCATTCCGCTGGGTTTCGGCGACCATATTTCGCTGTTCACCATCACCGCCGTGATCACCAGCTTCCTGATCTCGCTGTACAACATGAACATGACGCCCGACCAGGGCAACCCGATGCTCAAGTACATGCCTTACTTCTTCCCGGTGCTGCTGCTGTTTTTCTTCAACCGCCTGCCGTCGGCCCTTACCTGGTATTATACCGTGTCTAACCTCATTACCCTGGGCCTGCAGTTTGTGATCCAGAACTATATTATCGACCACAACAAGATCGTGACCCAGCTGGCTGAAAACCGCACCAAGCCCAAAGCCAAATCGAAGTGGCAGCAGAAAATGGAGGAAATGCAGGCGACGCAGAAAAAAATGCAGGAGATGCGCCAAAAAGGTGGGAAATGACAACGATAAACCGTATTTTATCGTCTCGTTTGTGAAGATGAAAAAAGGCCTTTTAACCATACTGATCACCGGTTTTGCCCTGCTTACCCAGGCGCAGAAGAAAGTGACCGATCTGACCGTAGTGTACGATGCCGTTGTTAATACCGGTTCGGATCAGCCGAAAATGGCCGATGCTTTTGACGGCGCCACTACTACCGTGTACATCAAGAACCAGCTGAGCCGCACCGAAATGACCAGCTCGCTGGCCACTTTCACCACCATCCACGACTCCAAAAACGGAACGGCAGTGGTGCTGCAGGAAGTAGGCGGCCAGAAGCTGCTGATACGGATGCAGGCCGACGACTGGAACGACCGCAACCGCAAATACGACGGTATCAGCTTCAGCAATACCGGCGAAACGAAAACCCTGGCCGGCTATAACTGCCAGAAAGCGGTGGCAAAGCTGAAGGATGGCAGCAGCTTCACCGTTTGGTACACCTCCGAAATTATTCCGGAAAACACGCAATACAGCTCCCAGTTCGCCAACCTCAAGGGCCTGCCGCTCGAATACGAGCTGATGCAGGGAAAAATGGTGATCCGCTACGTGGTTTCACAGGTCTCGCTTAACCCGGTGCCCATCGGTAAGTTCGATATCCCCAAATCGGGCTATCGTGAAATGACGTATGAGGAGAGTAAGCAGGGGCGGAAGGGGCAGTAGGGAAAGTCAAAAATCAAAAGTAAAAACTCAAAAGGGGTCGCTGCGGGTGCGGGCATGCTGCTTGCACCCGACGGGCAGAAAAAAGGACCGGTCGTAAACAACGTTACACCACCAGCGACCCCTTTTGAGTTTTTACTTTTGATTTTTGACTTTGCAACTATTTAATCCTGAGCTTCAGCTTCAGCAACTCCGTACTGTTGGCGCTGGAAGCACCCTGTACATGGCCGACATTGACGCGGCGATTGTAGGGGAGGATATAAGTGGTATTACCTTTTGAATAGGTAACCAGGGTCTGGTAATTTACATGACCCGTAGAAGTGGTTTGCGGCAGGGTGAAACTGCCTTTGTATGTGGGACCCGCCTTCAGGGTGAACCCCGTGGTTGTACGGATAGGCACAAACTCGCTGTTGACCGATGACGCTTTCTTTTTCTTTTCGCCGCCCATACTTGCAACGGCATAACCTGCCATACACAACAGCAACACGGCCGGCAACAATTTCAGGCGGTGTGTGTTAAAACGTGTATGGAGATCTCTTAACATGGATACAAAAATAATAAAAAAAATTGCTAAATACCCAACCGTTCATCCGGTTTTTTTAATAGGTTATTAACGATCTGCCGGAAAAAATGTTACAGTTTTTTGGATTTTTTTTTCGATTTCCTTAAATTGGAACAACCCATTATAATGTAAGAATACCCCTTTCGACAAGATAAGGAGGATCTGGAGGAGCTGCTAAGCGTTATTTTAACAGGAAATCGGGACTATCCAATGCTTTCCTGGATGAAGATTCTTTCGAGAAAATCATCAACCACTTTGACGAAACAGAAGACCTGTCGCAGGCCCAGGAAGCCTGCGACATGGCCGTAGAGCAGTTCCCCTACAGTTCCGCCCTTTTGCTCAGAAAAGCCGATATCATGATCGCCACCCGGAAATACACCGAGGCCCTGGCGGTGCTCGATATGGCCGAACTGCTCGACAGCCGCGATATCAACCTTTTTATTCTCCGTACCGACGCCTACCTGGCGCTCGACAGGCAGGCCCAGGCCGCCGAACTGCTCGAAAACGCCCTGCAGTTCTTTGAAGGCGATGAACGGATCGACCTGCTGTTTGAGCTGGCCGATGTGTACGACGACTATGAAGAGTTCGACAAACTGTTCGACTGCCTGAAAATGATCCTTGAACAGGAGCCTTCAAACGAAGAGGCCCTGTATAAGATCTGCTTCTGGACCGATTTCACCGGCCGCAACGAAGAGAGCATTAAGCTGCACCAGCAGATACTGGAAGAGCATCCTTACAGCGAGCTGGCCTGGTTCAACCTCGCTGCCGCTTTCCAGGGGCTCAAGCTGTATGAAAAAGCCATCGACGCCTACAAATACGCCGTTGCCATCGATGAAAAATTCGATTATGCCTACCGTAATATGGGCGATGCCTATATCCGCCTGCGGAAGTTTCGCGACGCCATAGAAGTGCTGGAAAAAGTGCTGGAGCTGACCCGCCCCGAAGACGTGATCTATGAAGCCATGGGGCATTGCTACGACCGCCTCCGCAACTACGCCCAGGCCCGTTTCTACTACCGCAAGGCCGTTCACCTGAATGCCGACGACAGCAAGCTCTATTATAAGATCGCCTGCACCTACATCAATGAAGAACAGTGGCCCCAGGCCATCAAGCAGCTGGAAACCGCCATGCAGATAGCCAAATCGCAGCCCGATTTCAACCTCGCCATGGGCGAATGCAAATCGCAGCTGGGCGAAACCAAAGACGCCATCTATTATTTTTCACAGGTAGTGCGGTCCAGGCCAAAGGCTTCAAATGGATGGGAGGCCCTGGTGCGCTGCCTGTACAACGCCGGGTTTTACGAGGAAGCGCTGGTACAGGCCGACGCCGCTTTGCGGCATACCGACGGGAAGGCGCTGTTCATCTATTACAAAAGCATTATCCTGCTGGCGAAAGGCAAAACCAAAGAAGCGTTGCTGTACCTTGAAAGAGCCATGCAGAAATCGCCCAGGGGATTGAAAGAGTTCGTGGCCCTGCATCCTGCCGTGCTGCAAAACCAGGCGGTGGTAGACGTTATCGCCCGGAACCGGAAGAAAGGGAAACAATAGTTCGTTCCGGTTTACTTATTTTTGCGGCGCGTTTCATTAAAAAACCGTCAATGAATTTTAACCTGAAGCAGATGCCCGAGCGGCTCGCCCGTCCCCGTACGAATGGCATCACCATGGTCATGGACAAAGGCCTGAGCATAGAAGAGGCCAAAAATTTCATGAGCGTTTCCCATCCCCACGTAGATATTGTTAAGCTAGGATTCGGTACTTCGTATGTTACCCCGCACCTGCGCGAGAAGCTGGAAGTGTACCGTTCGTATGATATTCCCGTTTATTTCGGCGGCACCCTGTTTGAAGCCTTCCTGATCAGGAACCAGTTTGAAGATTATATCGCCGTATGTAAAGACTATGGCATTGAATACATGGAAGTGAGTGATGGCTCCATCACCATTCCGCATGCCGAGAAATGCGGCTATATCGAAAAGCTCACGAAATACGGAACCGTGCTGAGTGAAGTGGGCAGCAAGGATGCGGCGCATATCATTCCGCCCTACAAATGGATTGAGCTCATGAAAGCCGAGCTCGATGCGGGCAGCACCTATGTTATTGCCGAAGCGCGCGAAGCCGGTAACGTGGGTATCTACCGCGGCAGCGGTGAAGTGCGGGAAGGGCTGGTACAGGAAATCCTCACCCAGGTTCCCGAAGGAAAGATCATGTGGGAAGCGCCGCAGAAAGCCCAGCAGCTGTATTTTATTGAACTGATCGGCTGCAATGTGAACCTTGGTAACATCGCCCCTACCGAAGTGATTTCGCTCGAAGCCATGCGCGTGGGCCTGAGAGGCGATACGTTCAGTTTGTTCCTCGATAAAGAGAAAGGCTGATGCGTTTATTCGGGCTCATAGGTTATCCGCTGTCCCATTCGTTTTCGAAGGGTTTCTTCACCCAAAAATTTTTGCAGGAAGGGATCGATGCCCGGTATGAAAATTATCCCCTCGAATCGATCGATGCTTTCCCGGAGTTGCTGAAGGCAGCGCCTGACCTCGAAGGCATCAACGTAACCATACCCTATAAGGAATCGGTTATACAATACCTCGATGAAGTGTCGCCGGCCGTGCAAGCCATCGGCGCCTGCAATTGTATCAAAAGGGTGAACGGCCGGCTCATCGGATACAACACCGATATACTGGGTTTTGAAAAATCATTTCGCAAAAAATTACAGCCTTCACACCGGCCGGCCCTGGTGCTCGGTACCGGCGGCGCCAGCAAGGCAGTGCAATGGGTGCTGACACAACTTCGCATACCCTTCACCGTTATCAGCCGGAAATCGTCGCCGGCGCAGGGTGTCATTTCCTATAACGAGCTGAGCCGCGCGCAGCAGGCGGAAGCGCTGTGCTGGATCAATACCACGCCACTGGGCATGTCGCCGAATGTGGAGGCGCGCCCGCCGCTGGATTATTCCGTGCTCGGCCCCGCGCATTACCTGTACGACCTGGTGTACAATCCGCCGTTGACGGCATTCCTCGCCGGGGGCAGGCGCGCGGCGCGGTGATCGAAAACGGGCAGGATATGCTGGAGATACAGGCGTTGGCGGGCTGGGAGGTGTGGAAGTAAGGCAATGGCAGAAAGTACTAAAAAAGAGCGGGGGTATTGTGGTCTGTTTCACACAGAGACCGCAGGGGAACGGAGCAATGGTTCTGGTGTAATATGCCTGGCGAATAGTAGTGTGCTGCTATTCCGGAAAGCAACGCTGCCCCTATAAATCGCTATTCGCCCGCCTGATGGTATCCGCCCCAGCCTTATCAACAGCAAGTTACACAGCCGGCCAGTCTCCGTTCCTCCGGGGTCTTTGTGAGAAAACAAGTACTACCTCCTAACAAACCCCGCGCTCAACCCGCCGCAGCGATCTTTTCCCTCACGGTATCGGGTAATCTTGCCACTTTCTTTTTACTGTAATCAAAGCAGACCATGCCGGTTTTAATGGCGGCGACCAGTACTTTATTGCCGTCGCGCGGCTTTTCCAGCTTGTAGTAAAGGTCGAAGCTTACGGCGCTGAAGTTGGCGGCGGCTACGCTTATTTCAACCCGGTCGCCGTAGAATACTTCCTGTTTGAATTCGATGGCGGCATCGGCCATGATCATTCCCACGCCGCCCAGGTCGGTTTCGCTGTAGCCGAATGATTGCAGGTATTGCATTCTTGCCTCGTGTGCAAGGGTGAGTATGCTGTCGTTGCCGAGGTGGCCGCCGTAATTGAGGTCGGTAATGCGAACCGGGACGACGGTTGTAAACGAAAAATGTTCGGGCAGGTCGATTTTAACGCGGGCCATAGACTTGTTTGCCCGAAAGTTAGGCAATCCGCTTAATAGGTTTCGTTCTCCACGAGCAGTTCCTGGATGCGCGCCATATCAAGCAGGTTGGCAGGGTCGGGGCCGAAGGTTGCCTGCTGGGCCTGCTGCTGAAGCGCTTCCAGCAATAACCGGGTGGAGCCTGATTTTGTTTCCAGGTCAGACAGCAGCTGGTAATACAAGGGCGCAAATTTGGCCGAGAGCCGAACGGGGTATCCCTTTTCATTGCTGATGCGGAAATACCGGGCATCGGGTGTGGTGGCCGGCAGTTGGCGCAGGGCGGTAACCGGCGGCAGCGAATAAGGGAAGCTGGCTGCCAGGGTGGCTGTTGGGCGCGGAAGGGCATGTGGCAGGTTGCGCTGGTCGGGTGCCGCGGGGGCAATGCCGGCGTTTTGTTTGCCGCCAGGCGCCGGTACCCGAACAATGCTGGTGCTGATATTTTGTTTTTGCGGGTCGAAGAAATTGCTGTTGAGTCCCCATACTACCAGGGCTACAATAGCGGCTACGCCGGCATAGCGGTAGAGATAGGGCCGCAGCGAATGCTGGGGAACTACTTTCGCCCGGGGGTAACGATGGTCTTCGCCAGTGGTTTTCCCGAGGGAAGCGGCGATGGCCTGCCAGGCGCCTGCCGGCGGGGTGGCTTCATAAGCCGTCATCCGGTCGCGCAGGGAAGATTCGGGTTCGTCGCCGTGGCCGGCGGCGGCAGGCCTGTCTTCCGACAGGGCAGCAGCGATCTTTTCCCATGATCCGGGGGGCGGGGTTACTTCCCAAGCTTGGATTCTATCACGTAAAGGCATTGGCATGATTGCCGTTATTTTCGTTTTTCTCCTAAAAATTCAGCCACTTTCTTCTGCAGAATGCTTTTGGCGCGGGCCAGCTGCGATTTGCTGGTGCCTTCGCTGATCCGCAGCATATCACCGATCTCTTTATGAGAGTAGCCTTCGATGACATAGAGGTTGAACACCGTCCGGTACCCGGGGCTCAGTTCCTGCACCAGTTGCACGATGTCTTTTTCTGCCAGCTGGTCCAAGGCCGATACCGAGGCATCTTCGAGGCGGTTTTCTTCCGATTCGCCGATGGGGTTTAGGTGTATTTTCCGGCGGTAGTGCTCGATAGAGGTGTTCACGAACACCCGGCGCATCCATCCTTCAAACGATCCTTCGTGCCGAAACTTGTCCAGGTTGCGGAAAACTTTTATAAAACCTTCCTGCAGCAGATCCTGGGCGTCGTCGCTGTTGCCGGCATAACGCAGGCATACAGCATACATTTTGGGAGCGAATTTCCGGTAGAGGGACTCCTGCATACGGGCATCACCGGCGAGCGATCCTCTGATTAAGTCGGTATCCGGTATGTTTTGGTTGTCTGTGGTCTGCACTTTTTTTCTCTGTTATCGGTGCGCTAGGTCTTTAATCTGCTTATTGATCAAGGGTTTGCAGGAAAGCGATCAGCTGGTCGGTGGCTTTCCGGCGGTGGCTGAATGCTTTCTTTTCGTTCATCGTCATGTTGCCGAAGCTGCGGGCGGCGCCATCTGGTATGAACACCGGGTCGTACCCGAAACCGTTGTTTCCCGCGGGGGCATCGGCGATGGTACCCGCACAAATCCCTTCAAAAAAAAATTCCTTCCCTGCTAAAATTAAGGAAATGACTGTTCTGAAACGGGCCCGGCGGTCGGTTTTGCCCGCGAGCCGTTGCAGCAGCTTTTCCATATTTTTCTCCGGATCAGGCGGTTCACCGGCATAACGCGCCGATTGTACGCCCGGTTCGCCGTTGAGCGATACCACTTCCAGCCCCGTGTCTTCACTGAAGCAGTCTTTGCCCGTGAGCCGGAAAATGGTTGCTGATTTTTCGGTGGCATTGGCTTCCAGCGTAGCGTGCGGTTCGGGTATGTCGATCTCAATCCCGGCGGCTTTCAGCGAAATGATATGGATATAGCCCGGTACAATGGCCTGGATCTCTTCCAGCTTGTGCGGGTTATTGGTGGCAAAAACCAGTGTGTGCATAGATAGCATTTTTTCAGACACCCAGCATTTTTTTCAGTGCTTCCCAAAGTTGTTTTTTCAGGGTTTTGGCCGTGGCGCTGTTTTGGTTCAGGGTATCGAGCGGCGGCGCTTCCAGCAGGCTGAGCTGCTGGTGCGGGGTGGGCGGCACCCGGGGGGGGGCCGGCCAGTTATCGGGGCGGGCGCCCGGCCCGAAGCAGATCAGGTGGCGGGGCCGGAGCTGGTTCAGCAGGTCGGCATAGGCGGCCGGCTGTTTGGCCATATTGATGATGGCCGCGTCTTTGGCCGACAGCTGGCAGGCCGTAAGGATATTGCCGAGAAAACCAAAGGCTTCATCGGGCAGGTAGGTATGCTGCGGGTAATGCACGAGGATGGTGATATGCTTTTTGTTCTCGCCCAAAAAAGGGAGGATGGATGAAGGCGGGTTCTCTGCCGCCTCATCTGCAAAAGGGGGAGCTGCTTCCGGGTTGGCTTCCGGCGCCGGGCAGGTCACCAGCGACCGCCGGTACAGTTCGGCCACCTGCTGTGGCTGTAATTTGATCGAATTAAGGCACATAATTGTGTATGCTTGGAAGCCGCCTTTTTGAATTTTGGCTGTTGACTTTTGACTTTCCCTCCAAATCGTTGTTTCTTTGCAGGCAAATGTAGCCAATATGATAGCAGCATTGGAGATACCTGTAGAGAAAATAGCGAAGAGCCGGCTGGCCGATACCCCGCTGGAGAATATTCCTTTCGGAAAATATTTCACCGACCACATGCTGGAGGCCGATTATGCCGGCGGTGAGTGGAAATCGGTGAAGGTAGTGCCTTACGGGCCGTTGCAGCTGGATCCGTCGACCGCTGCGCTGCACTACGGGCAGGCCATTTTTGAAGGTATCAAGGCCTACCGCGATGCAGCGGGCAATGCCTATGTGTTCAGGCCCTACGATAACTGGGAACGTTTCAACAAATCGGCGGTGCGCATGAATATGCCCACGGTGCCCGAAGAGATATTTATAGAAGGGATGCGCAAGCTGATCGGGATCGACCGGGAATGGATCCCGACCATGAAAGAGCATGCATTGTATATACGTCCCTTTATGTTTTCGACCGATGCCATGCTGGGGGTGCGGCCCAGCGAAACCTATAAGTTCCTGATCATACTGAGCCCGTCGGGTCCCTATTTCGCCGCGCCCATGAAGATCATTGTGGAAGAGCAATATACACGGGCAGCGCCGGGGGGCGTGGGTTTTTCGAAAAACGCCGGCAATTACGGCGGCAGCCTGCTGGCGGCCACCGAGGCGAAGAAAAAAGGATACGACCAGGTACTGTGGACCGATGCTTCGAGCATAAATGGCTGCAGGAAGTGGGCATGATGAACGTGTTTTTTATGATCGACGGGGTGGCGGTGACGCCTTCGCTGGATGAGGGAACCATTTTGGCCGGGGTGACCCGCAGCAGCGTGATCACCGTGTTGCAGGAGATGGGGATAAAAGTGGAAGAACGCCGGGTGAATATAGACGAGCTGCTGGCGGCTTATGGCAAAGGACAGCTGACCGAGCTGTTCGGAACCGGTACGGCGGCGGTGATCGCTCCCATTAAAGAGCTGAGGTACAAGGATTTCAGCCTGGATATGAACCTGGATAAAACGCCGGTGCAGAACGAATTGCGCACGCGGCTGGCGGCGATCAGGAGCGGGGAAGCGGCCGATGTGCACGGCTGGATGTGGAAAGTATGAGGGTTTGTAAATATCAAAACATAAATTTTGTTTTTTTCGGGCAGAGCAGCTACCTTTGCCGTCCCAAATAAATAAGGTTAGAATGCCTACAATACAGCAATTAGTTAGAAAAGGAAGAGAGATCATCCGGGCAAAGAGCAAGAGCCGGGCACTGGATGCCTGCCCGCAGCGCCGCGGGGTTTGTACCCGTGTGTACACTACCACGCCGAAAAAACCGAACTCCGCCCTGCGTAAAGTGGCGAAAGTGCGTTTGACCAACAAGGTGGAGGTGATCGCTTATATTCCCGGAGAGGGGCACAACCTGCAGGAGCACAGTATTGTGCTGATCAGGGGTGGTCGTGTGAAAGATTTGCCAGGTGTTCGTTACCATATTGTTCGCGGCAGCCTCGATACGGCTGGTGTGAAAGACCGCAAGCAAAGCCGTTCTAAATACGGAACCAAGAAAGAAAAAGCCGGTGCAGCCAAGCCCGCTGGTAAAAAATAATTTATTAAAGAGCGTTCTCCATGAGGAAGACACAACCCAAGAAAATACCCCTGGCGCCAGATGCGCGTTACAACGATAAGCTGGTTACCCGTTTTGTGAACAACATTATGTGGGAGGGAAAAAAGAGTGTGGCGTTTGAGATATTCTACAATGCCATTGACAAGGTAGCCAAAACATCGGGCGAAGACGGCTATGAATTGTGGAAGCGTGCCCTGTCTAATGTAACGCCTGCGGTAGAAGTGCGCAGCCGTCGTATTGGTGGTGCCACTTTCCAGATCCCGTCTGAGGTGCGTCCCGACCGCAAGATTTCGCTGAGCATCAAATGGCTGATCCGTTACAGCCGCGAGCGCAACGGTCGCTCTATGGCCGATAAGCTGGCGAACGAG
>JASGFZ010000019.1:0-20069 GCA_047605345.1 Flavihumibacter sp.
CTCGATCCGAAATATGCCCCGGCTTATTTTGAGCTGTATTATTACTATTTCAACCGCGATATTAATAAAGCAATCGGGTACTACGACAAGTACATGGCCGTAACCGACGTTACCCCCGCCAACGATTACGAAAGAACGGCGATCGATTTCGCTTCACGCAATTACGACCAGGCCATCGCCAAGGCACAGCAGAATATTTCACAGCAGGGCGACAAGGCCGATCCGCGTTACTATAAGCTGCTCGCTTACAGCTACGACGAAAAAGGCGATTCGGTGAATGCCAAAAAATACCTTGAGGACTATTTCGCCAAGCAGTCGCCCGATGATTTCGTCCCGAAAGACTATGCTTTCCGCGCCAACCTGCTGAGCAAGTTCCCCGGCAACGAAAGCGAGGCCCTGGCCAGCTTCGACAAGGCGATCGCCATGGATACCACCACCGCCGGCCGGGCAGAACTGATGACCGATGCCGCCGCGCTCGCCAAGAAAACCGGTAACCGTTTTATGGAGGCGGAGATCCTGGGCCAATTGTATAAGCAGAAAAAAGATCCCAGCAATGTAGATCTCTACAATTGGGGCTTTGCCAAATACCAGGCCCAGCAGTATGCTGTTTCCGACAGCATTTTTACTGAATACATTAACAAATACCCCAACGAAATATTCGGTTATCTCTGGAAGGCGCAAAGCCTGCAGGCAATGGACACGACCATGGAAAAAGGTCTCGCTGTACAGGCATATGAGCAGCTGGCGGAAAAAGCCCGCGAGATCGATTCAGTGAAATTCAAGGGACGGATCGTCTCTTCCTATTTTTACCTGGTATCGTATTACAACGATATCAAAAAAGACAAGGAAACGGCGGTTAAATACCTGGACAAAGTACTGGAGGTTGACCCTGCCAATGCAGACGCCGCCCGCTTTAAAGGTATCCTGACCAAGCCCCAGAAAAAACCGGCAGCCGGTAAAGCCAAGTAAGGCTGGTATCATATGAGAAAACAATGCACGCCGCTTAGGCGTGCATTGTTTTTTTACCTAGCTTAGCTTTACTGAACCGTTTTCATCCAATCATCTTTTCGGAAAATCGGGGTTATCGCTCTGGCGTTTAAGTAACCTAAACCCTGATATATGTTCAAACGTCTACTAACGTTGCCATGGCTATTGCCGTGCAACAAACCGTTATGGCCGCAGACCCCGTGCTGCCCGCAATTCCCCTTCAAAACGTAAAGTATTGGACTCCGCAAAGCGACAATTTGTGGAGTAACCCTGCCAACTGGCAGCCTTATGGCGTGCCCACCAGCGCCAACTCCGTTATTATCGAACGGCCGGCTGCCGTTGGCTGGCTGGGCAATGATTCACTGGTGATTGACGTACCCGCTACCGTTTACAGCCTGAAAGTGCAGTCCGATCACCCACAGGCCCCGCATCTCTCCATTATCCAGCAGGCAAAATTCCGTTCCCTTAAAGGCGTGCAGCTGCTTTTTACCGTTTGGCGGGTAAACAGCACCAGCTCGGCCGAAAACGACTGGGCCTTTCAAAACGGAGGGCCCGAAATCATCCAGAATGGCGAGCTGGATGCCGAATCACCCAACACCTTCATGCTGTTTGAGGGTGATGTGTATTATCTCAGAACCTATATAGCGCTTTCCGGCGTAAACAGGTACCGGGGAGATGTATATATAGACAAAGAAAATTTAGATTACCCCACCGGCACCAACATACTGGAAGGAACGCGCCTGCAAAAGATATATACCAGTGGCTGGCCTTTTATGGCAGGTACATTTATCGTAAACAACGATATCAGTTTCGTGAATGGCGACGGCGGAACAGGGGCTACCTGTGTATTGCAATGCACCGATCTTTTCCTGAACAAAGGACGCATTACCGGCAATATCGGCTATGCCGTGGTTGAAGGCGGGCAGCTGTATGTAGCGCACGGCTACCAGTCGCTGGAAACAAAGCTTCCCGTTTATGGTTCCACCGTTCTGCATATAAACGGTCCCTTGCTGGCCTCAGATGCGGCCGAACTGGTTTTTATGGATGGTTTGGTGCAAATAACCAGCGACCAGCCCGGCCCTGTTCAGATCGGAAAAGGCCTTGGCAAGCTGCAAATATTGCCAGCTGCTGTGGTGCAGGTGAAGCAACCCGGTCTGACACTGAACCTAACCTCGTTTGAGATCGCCGGCGGACAGTTCTCTGCGCCCTCCGGAAACCTCACGCTTACAGGCAGCCTCACCAATAACGGCAGCTTCCTGCACAACAACGGAAAGCTGAAAATGACCGGTAAGGGCGTTGCCAGGATCAGCGGCAACACCAAAACGGTTGTAAACGACCTGTATATTCAGAAAAATACCGGCAGCTATGTGCTGGTTAATACCATGCCGGTAAATGTGGCTGGCGATCTTTATCTCGAATCGGGCATACTGGGTGGTAACGGATCGATAGAGCTGGACGGCTCGGTAACTGCTGCCGGCGGTTTCGGAGCTGCCAGCCTGCCGCTGGTATTCACCGGCGGCAAAAAACAGTCCGTTGATTTTTCGGCCGCGCCTGGTTTATGGGATGGAAAGATTTGTTTCAATAAATCGACTGCCGATTCCATCCTGTTGAAAAGCCGCTGGGTACTTGATGCTTCCGGCCAAACAATTCAATTTACCAAAGGGATTCTTTATGCCACAGCCACCAACCTGCTGGAGCTGGGCAGCTCGGTGGTGGTTACAGGCGGTAATGATGAAAGCCATGTGAACGGGCCGGTGCTGAAAATGGGCGACAACGCATTTACCTTCCCGCTGGGCGATAAAGGCATATATGCACCGGCACGCATCAGCGGCAATGGCTACTGGACAAAACTGAGCGGCACGGCTACCTATACAGCAAGCTATTACCGGGAAAATCCGCAATCGGTATTTGGCGGCACAGTGATATCACCCTTAAAAAAGATCAGTACCCGCGAATACTGGCAGGTATCCAAACAGTCGGGCGCCGATGCAGCGGTTTGGCTGAGCTATTCGGCCGCCAGAAGCGGGTCGGCGGTAGCCTCGGGCGTAAGGGTTGCCGGCTTTGCCGTTCCTGCTGCTGAATGGCTTGAAAAAGGAAGCGCTCTGGCCACCAATGCCGGTGTGCAATATGTGGGAACAACAGCTGCAGCCCAATCGGCAGAAGTGTTTACCATTGGCGCCACCAGCAATTCGGGCAACCTGCGGCAGGATGGAAGCAGTGTTGAAACCGCCCTTGCTCTGAGCGCGGGAACGGCTTCGGCAGCCAATGCCCTCACGGTTTATCCCAACCCGGTAACGGCCAATGCAGCCATAACAGTTGTAAACCCGGCATGGCGTTCAGGCATGGTGGCGATCACCATACACAATGCAGGCGGCGCGGTGGTAAAACAGGCGCTGGTACAGTTTGACGGTGCGGGACGAGGTATTGTTTCAGGCAGCCAGCTGTCGAAAGGGGTGTACTGCCTGCGTGGAACCGCCAACGATAAAACTGCTGTAAAACAAATAGTAGTGCAATAAAATAAATGATGATAAGAGGCGGGCAGCCGTTTCGGGCTGCCCGCTTTTTTCACCTTTCCGGCGGTAACGGTCTGGTCTGGCCGTCGAAAAGAATTCCGTAATAAGTGGCACAATCTTTATATTTGTGACTTGACTGTTCCGGTCGTTTTCTACTGTTCCTCTCCGATATCTTCCGAACATTCCGTTTATCCCTTTATCATTATTGTTATTGCCTGCAATACTTGTTATTGCTGCTGAACGCTACTTGTCTGTAATGAACATCCTGCTGAAACGATGAAAAGAAACACTTTCTTAAGCCTGGCTGCTTTTCTGATTTGCGTTGCTGCGCAAGCTGCAGGCAGTTATCCCGCTGTTCCGGTAAAAAATGCATCTACCTGGACGGGGACCGTTTCTAAACTCTGGAGCAATCCCGCAAACTGGAAACCCGTTGGTGTACCGGGGCCGGGAAATACAGTCGTTTTCAACGCTGTTAAAGACGATACCTGCGTTATTGATATACCTGCCGATGTGTACAGCCTGGTGCTGATCAAAGACAATCCGAATACCACGGTTATTCAGCAAAGTGCGGCCCTGAATGCCCGGTATGGTATTGATTTCGGGTATGGTATATGGAAAACAAGCCCCGGCGTCAATGAAAGCAACACCATACTTACTGTTCCCTTTGGCCCGGCGAACTTCCTGCACGGGCAGCTGGAAATAACCGGTAATGTTTTTTTTGGCGGCGATGTTTTCTATGATCTGTTCATCGCTGAATTTTATGGTGAAATAGCGTATAAAAAAAACCTGACGCTGTCTGAAAACGCCATACTGCCGGCCTTTGCAACAGCGGTTTTCAACGGCGATGGAGACCAGAAGATCAGCGGCGCCCTGTATGCCGTCAATAAACTGGTGGTAAACAAACCCCGGAATACAGCCCTGGTATTGAACGGCCAGGATATTTCCATGTTCAATCCACCGCTGTCGGTTTTTGCGGCAGAAATCGAACTGATCGATGGTGTCGTAAAAGGGCCGGGAGGTCTGTATGCCGCCGATCGGCGTTTTTTTGTTCACCGTGATTTTGACGGACTGGAGTCATTCGTGATACTGTCTGGCGGCTTTCTGACCGCCACTATCAATGCACCCCTGCTGACCAGTTATAAAAGCGAAATACGCGTTGAAAACGCCGATGTGATTTTTACAACAGACAACAGTGCGGCGCTTACCATAGGTAATGGCCGGGGGAAAATGATATTCCGGCACGGCGGCTATCCGACGTACAACGGCGTACGCGACCTGCAATTGAATATTGCACAGCTTGAAATAGAAGGCGGTGCCACGCCCGGCAAATTTGTAGCGCCACCCGGCAACACAACCCTTTACGGAAATATGGTAAACAACGGCATTTTCACTGCCGGCGCCGGGCAATTTATTATGGCCGGCGGCGGATACACGCAGGTTAAGCCAAACACACCCATTGTGTTTAACCACCTGACGGTTAATAAAGATTCAAATGCCACCCTTTTTCTGGCTAACGGAAAAATAACGGTGGGAGAACGGTTTACGGCTGTTTCGGGCACGCTGACAGGGCCGGGTGCGCTCGAAGTAGAGGGCCCGGTCAAAGCCGGCGCCGGATTGAAAAACGCCTCGGTGCAGCTTATTTTTTCCGGTGCCAGAAGCCAAACGATTGATTTCGGCCCCGTTCCCGCCGCCTGGACCGGCAAGATCTGTTTCAGGAAAGACGATGCCGATTCCATCCTGCTGATAAGCCCGTGGAAAATAGGCACCAACGGTATGCAGTCCGTCGTTTTTGACCGTGGCATCCTGTATACTTCCAATTATTTTTTGCTGGAGCTGGGTGCCAATGCCCAGGTATCGGGCGCCAATGCAAAGAGCTTTGTGGAAGGGCCCGTATCCAAAACCGGCAGCACAGCATTTACTTTTCCGGTGGGTGCGAAAAAAGTGTACGCACCGGTCAGGATCAGCGGCACTAATTTCTGGGATGCCATTGGGGGCGTAACTGCCTACCAGGTGAATTATGCAAGAGAGAATCCCCAGGTTGCCCTTTCCAGTGGTTTCAACAAACCGATCAATTTTATCAGCAGCCGTGAATACTGGAAAATTGTGCGCACCGGCGACCAGGAAGCAAAGATTTGGCTCAGCTATACCGACCAGCGAAGTGGCACCGGTGTGTTTAAAGATATTGTTCCCTGCGGATACGACCAGTCGGTAAAAAAATGGAACAAAACCGGCGATACAAAAGCATTCACTGACGGTATGCCCTTTGCCGGTATGGTTTCTGCCGGCAGTTACAGTGTTTTCAGCCTTGCTTCCGCCAATAAATCGTCGAGCCGGCTTGCGGAAACAGAACATGAACTTGCCTTATCGCTTCCGTCGGCAACCGCCCCCCTGCCCGCGGCTTCGGTGTACCCCAATCCCGCCGGTAAACAGGCCATTATTACACTTGTGCACGCCGGGTGGCAGGATCGGTCGATCGAATTCCGGTTACTGGATAATAAGGGCCGTGTTTGCCAGCGCCAGCAGGTGATTTTTAATGCAGCAGGCCAGGGCAGCTTCCGGCTCGGCAACTGTACACCAGGCATTTACTGTTTACAGCCTTCGCGGCTTCCGGCAGAAGCGGCGAAAATAATTGTGGTCGACTGACGTTTGATCCATTTGTTACAGAGAATAGTTGTCAAAATTTGATTTACCGTCGAATAATTCGACCGGCTATCCTATTTTTGTCAGCAGAACGTCATAATTCTGATTCAGCCATGCCAGTTTCCTTATTAGAGATAAATACAACGGCCCACTATCTGCCCATCGCTATTCAGTTCCTGTTTGCGCTGGGGTTTGTGGTGCTGACGCTGGCGGCCACGCATTTTCTGGGCCCCTCGCGTAAAACCAAAGACAAGCTCGAGAATTTCGAAAGTGGTATCGATGCCGTGGGAAATGCCCGCCAGCCGGTGGCGATCAAATATTTCCTGGTAGCGATCCTCTTTGTTTTGTTTGATGTGGAAGTGATTTTCTTTTATCCGTATGCGGTTAATTTCAAATCGCTCGGCTGGGATGGATTCCTGGCGGTATTGCTTTTTGTGGTATTTTTTCTGTGTGGTTTTATATACATCATCAAGAAAGGCGCCCTTCAGTGGGAAGACTAAATCCTATTACCATGGCAAGACCCGTGCAGTTTAATGTTAAGAATGAGGGCGGAAAAAAGATCGATATTTCGCAGTTCCCCGGCGGCTACCAGGGCGAAGGCTTTTTGCCGGAAAGCTTGCCGAACTGGTGGGATGGGGCGGAGCAACTCCATGTGGCCCCTGCCGTTCGCTACTTCGTGCTGCGGTATCGAATTTATGGCCACCATGGCTTCACATTATGACCTGGCCCGTTTTGGTTCTGAAAGGGTGGGGTTTTCGCCCCGCCAGTGCGATATGCTGATGGTGATGGGCACCATCGCCAAAAAGATGGGGCCTATCGTGAAGCAGGTTTACCTGCAGATGGCCGAACCGCGCTGGGTGATCGCCGTAGGGGCCTGTGCTTCGTCGGGTGGTATTTTTGATACCTATTCGGTGCTTCAGGGCATCGACCAGATCATTCCTGTAGATGTATATGTACCCGGATGCCCGCCGCGGCCCGAAGCCATTATCGACGGCGTTATGAAAGTGCAGTAACTGGTTGGGCAGGAATCGCTCCGGCGCCGGAGCAGCGACCATTACCAGGCCCTGATGGAATCGTACGGTATCGAATAACAAAAACAACACACATGGATCTCACCCCTGAATACCTGCAAAGTCGCCTTACCGAAAAATTCGGAGAGGCTGTTGCGGCAGTGGAAACATCTTATGGCATGTTCACTTTCGAAGTGCCAGCGGCGCAGAACCTGAAAGTGCTTCAGTTTCTCTATGACGATCCCGAACTGCAGTTCAGGTTCCTCACCGATCTCTGTGCCGTACATTATCCCGACAATAAAGGCCGCGAACTGGCGGTGGTGTACCACCTGCACAACCTCCGCAAAAATGTTCGCATCCGTATGAAAATATATACCGATATCAGTCAGCCCGATGTGTACACGGCTACCGCGCTGTTTTCATCGGCCAACTGGCAGGAGCGGGAAACCTATGATTTTTACGGGATCAATTTCGTGGGCCATCCTAATTTGAAGCGCATCCTGAACGTAGACGAGATGGATTATTTCCCGATGCGGAAAGAATACCCGCTCGAAGACCAGACCCGTATCGACAAAGACGACGAAATGTTTGGCAGAGGATGACACCCATATCAAAATAATTTATGTCAGAGATTATACATCAGCCGGAACAACACGTTAAACTTCCCGAAGGATCCATCGAGAAGCATACGACCACGCTGAACCTGGGCCCCACACACCCGGCAACGCACGGCGTTTTCCAGAATATCCTGGAAGTGGATGGCGAAAGGATTGTTTCTGCCGAGCAAACCGTAGGGTACATTCACCGTGCGTTTGAAAAAATTGCCGAACGCCGGCCGCTTTACCAGATCACACCGCTTACCGATCGCCTGAACTATTGCTCCAGCCCCATCAACAATATGGGCTGGCACATGACCTGCGAAAAACTGCTGGGCGTGCAAACCCCCAAGCGGGTCGATTACCTGCGCATCATCATTATGGAGCTGGCACGCATTGCCGACCACCTGATCTGTAACTCGATAGTGGGCGTTGACAGCGGCGCCTTCTCGGGCTTCCTCTATGTGATGCAGTACCGCGAGCTGATCTATGAAATCTATGAAGAGATATGTGGCAGCCGTCTTACTACCAATATCGGCCGTATCGGCGGTTTTGAAAGAAACTTCACGCCGGCGGCTTTCCAGAAGCTGGACCGTTTTCTTGATGAATACCCCGGCGTGCTGAAAGAGTTCATCGGCCTCTTTGAACGCAACCGCATTTTCATGGAACGCACCATCGGTGGTGGTGCTATCAGCGCCGAACGTGCACTGAACTACGGCTTCACCGGCCCCAACCTGCGGGCAACGGGTGTTGACTATGACGTGCGCGTTACCAGTCCCTATTGCTCTTACGATGAATTTGAATTCGATATTCCCGTAGGCAGCACGGGCGATAACTACGATCGCTGGCAGGTGCGTAACGAAGAGATGTGGCAGAGCCTGCGCATCATCCGCCAGGCCTATGATAAAGTGAAAGCCTTTACCGGCGCCGAAGCGGAGATATACCATGCCGATGTGCCTGAATATTACCTGCCGCCGAAAAAGGATGTGTACACGAAAATGGAAGCCCTGATCTGGCATTTCAAGATCATCATGGGTGAGATCGATATGCCGGCCGGAGAAGTGTACCATTCGGTGGAAGGCGGCAACGGCGAGCTCGGGTTTTACCTGATCAGCGATGGCGGCCGCAGCCCTTACCGGTTGCATTTCCGCCGGCCCTGCTTTATTTATTACCAGGCTTACAGTGAGCTCACCAAGGGCGCGATGATAAGTGATGCGGTGATCACCATGAGCTCATTGAACCTGATCGCGGGAGAGATGGATGCATAGAAGAGGTGGCTTGCGGTGTTTATTGTTTCACGCAGAGACCGCAGCGGAGCAGCGAACGCAAAGGAATGCAGAAAGTGACCGGGCAATCGGGTCGAAACAAGTGAGGCAAGGTGTTGGAGGAGACTTTTTTGACTTTTGATTTTTGACTTTTAAATTAGAAATAGTGCTAACCGAGGCAGGACTAAACAAAGTGAAGGAGATCGTAGCCCGTTACCCGGCAGGGAAACAGAAAAGCGCGTTGATCCCGGTGCTGCACCTGGCACAGGATGAACTGGGCTGGCTCAGCGCCGATGCGATGGACTATGTGGCGTCGCTCTTGCAACTGGAACCGATCGAAGTGTATGAAGTGGCTACTTTTTATTCTATGTTCAACCTGAAACCGGTGGGTAAATACCTGTTTGAAGTTTGTCAGACCGGTCCCTGTATGGTGAGCGGCGCCGACGACATCATCGGTTATATCCAGCAGCGTTTAGGCATTAACGTGGGCGAAACCACCCCCGACGGGTTGTTCACCCTGAAAACGGTTGAATGCCTCGGCGCCTGCGGTTATGCGCCCATGATGCAGCTCGGCAAGCACTACCGCGAGCACCTGACCCGTGAACGCGTAGACGAGATCATTGAAGAATGCCGCAAAAAAGCGGGGGTATTGAATTAATGCACGTGTTTCACGCAAAGGAGTAGTGAACATATTTCACGCAAAGACCGCAGAGGAGCAAAGACCACAAAGGAATGTGAACATACGCAGGGGAATAGTGAACGTAGAAAAGCAGAAACAGCGGGGCAGTAATTGAAAAGGGATAAACGGCCGCAAAGAGAGAAAACCACCGGGCAACCGGTTCCGAATAAGTGAAGCAAGGTAATGGAGGAAACAATTTTGACTTTTGATTTTTGACTTTAAATTATGTCCGTAAAACTATTATTAGACAAAGCTGGTGTTGACGGGATCCGCTCTTACGAAGTGTATCGCCGCGAAGGCGGTTACCGCGCTGTGGAGAAGGCCCTGAAAAACATGAGTCCCGAAGCGATCGTGGAAGAGGTGAAGAAGAGCGGGCTGCGTGGTCGTGGCGGCGCGGGCTTCCCCACCGGTATGAAGTGGAGCTTCATTGCCAAGCCCGAAGGCGTTCCGCGCCACCTGGTGTGTAATGCCGATGAATCGGAGCCGGGCACTTTCAAAGACCGCTACCTGATGGAGTTCCTGCCCCACCTGCTCATTGAAGGGCTCATCATTTCGTCTTTCGCGCTGGGCTCCAATGCCACCTATATCTATATCCGCGGCGAATACGCCTGGATTCCCGATATCCTCGAATATGCCATCGGCGAAGCGAAAGCCAATGGCTGGCTCGGAAAAAACATTCTCGGTACCGGCTTCGACCTCGAGATCTATGTACAACGCGGCGCCGGCGCCTATATATGCGGTGAAGAAACCGCGCTGATCGAATCGCTCGAAGGCAAACGCGGCAACCCGCGTATCAAACCGCCCTTCCCGGCGGTAAAAGGAGTCTGGATCGCCCCACGGTAGTAAACAATGTGGAATCACTGGCCGCGGTGGTGCCCATCATCAATATCGGTGCGGAAGAATATGCGAAGATCGGTGTGGGCAGGTCCACCGGTACCAAGCTGATCTCCGCCTGCGGCAACATCAATAAGCCGGGTGTGTACGAAATCGATATGACCATTTCGGTGGAAGAGTTTATCTACAGCGATGAATACTGCGGTGGCATCCGCAACGGCAAGCGGCTGAAAGCCTGCATTCCCGGCGGATCGTCCGTTCCCATCCTGCCCGCCAACCTGCTGCTCAAAACAGCCAAGGGCGAAACCCGTTATATGAACTACGAGTCGTTGAGCGACGGCGGTTTCGCCACCGGTACCATGATGGGCTCGGGTGGTTTCATCGTGCTCGACGAAGACCAGTGCGTGGTGAAGAATACCTATACGCTGGCGCGTTTCTACCGGCATGAGAGCTGCGGGCAATGTTCGCCCTGCCGCGAAGGCACCGGCTGGATGGAAAAAATACTGAAGAAGATCGACAGCGGCAAAGGCGATAGGAGCGACATCGACCTGTTGTGGGATATCCAGCGCAAGATCGAAGGCAATACCATTTGTCCCCTGGGCGATGCTGCTGCCTGGCCTGTAGCCGCCGCGATCCGCCATTTCCGCGACGAGTTCGAATGGCACGTTCAACATCCCGAAGAGTGCCTGGTGAGAAACTATGGGCTGGCGGGGTATGCGGAACCGAGGCCGGTAGTGGCGTAGGAGATTAAAAGTCAAAAATCAAAAGTCAAAAGTCAAAATGGGTCGCGGAGAGTGGAGGTGGTTGACGAATTGGCAGGGGAAATGATTTTTGATTGTTGGATATAAAATAGTGAAGAGTGAAAAATTGTGTGTATGAAAGAGGAGAGGGAATATGGAGAATATGAAGATGCTGCGTTTGATGGAAGCGGTTCTTTTGTTGAAGAGGATGGCAAGCCATATAATATCAGGCACCAGGCATTTATGTTTGCGCGGGACCTTATAAACTGGATCAAAACCATCCGCTATGAAAAACCAAGTAGCTCTTTGTTTGAACAACTTGTCAGATCAGGTTCATCTGTAGGCGCCAACCTTGTTGAAGGTAAATCAGGCGCCTCCGGAAAAGACTGGGCAAAATTCCAGGTGATCGCATTAAAATCAGCCAACGAAACCAAATACTGGCTTTGCTTAATCCGCGACACCCAGCCCGTAGACCTGCAACAGGTAAACCAATTGATAACCGAAGCCGATGCCATATCCAAAATCATCGCTTCCACCCTCCTGCGTTACCGTGGAAACCAGTAACCGAATGCCCCCATTCGTGCACACGCTCCACCCGCAGGAACCCATTTTGATTTTTGATTTTTGACTTTATATCATGTCTGAAGAAAAGAAACTGTTTAAAGTAACGATCGACAACATCACCATAGAGGTGGAACCCGGCACTACCATCCTGAACGCAGCGCGTATGGTGGGTGGTGAAGTGGCGCCGCCGGCGATGTGCTATTACAGCAAGCTGAAGGGCAGCGGCGGTAAATGCCGTACCTGCCTGGTAGAGGTGGCGGCCGGCTCTACGGCCGATCCGCGGCCCATGCCCAAGCTGGTGGCCAGCTGCCGCACCACCGTCATGGATGGCATGATCGTCAAAAATATTACGAGCGACCGCGTGCAGGATGCCCGTGCCGGCATTGTGGAGTTCCTGCTGCTGAACCATCCGCTCGATTGCCCCATCTGCGACCAGGCCGGTGAGTGTCACCTGCAGGACCTCAGCTACGAGCACGGCAAAGAGGGTACACGCTATGAATTCGGAAAACGCACCTTCAAAAAGCACGACCTCGGCGAATACATCCAGCTGCACATGACGCGTTGCATTCTCTGTTATCGCTGCGTGTTTACGGCCGACCAGCTCACCAACAAGCGGGTGCACGGGGTGCTGGACCGTGGCGACCATGCCGAGATCGCTACCTATATCGAAAAATCGCTCGACAATGATTTCATCGGAAACGTGATCGACGTATGCCCGGTAGGCGCACTCACCGATAAAACTTTCCGCTTCAAAAACAGGGTATGGTTCACCAAGCCGATGGACGCCCATCGCGATTGCCCCACCTGCTGCGGCGAAGTGCAACTGTGGATGCGGGGCGACGAAGTGTTTCGCGTTACCGCCCGCAAAGACGAATGGGGCGAGATCAAAGACGCCAGCAACGGTAAAACCGGCTGGATTTGCAACGAATGCCGTTTCGAGAAGAAAAGCGTAAAAGACTGGGTCATCGAAAAACCCACCCACGTGGCCCGTCATTCGGTGATCTCGGCCAACCACTATGAAAAAGTAGTGAAGCCCGCCGAAACCATGCCCGAAGTGATGAACGGACGCGCCCCGAAACTGCTGATGGACATCCACAGCGTAAGCGAGGTAAACCGCCCCTCCATCCAGCTCAGCCAGATCGAAGGACCGGCGCACAGTGATGATTTCAACAAACAGGTTTGAAGTTGGGTTCAATAAGGTAAATACCCACCAAAGATTTTGACTTTTGATTTTTGACTTTTGATTTTAAACAACATGCTCAGTTTATTGGCCATAACTACAGCGTTCCTGATTGAAAAAGCGGTATTGATCACCATCGTTATCGCCGTTTCCCTGGTCATCGCCATGTATTCCACCTGGGCCGAAAGAAAGGTGGCCGGTTTTATCCAGGACCGCCTGGGACCGAACCGCGCCGGCTGGGGCGGCCTGCTGCAGCCCCTGGCCGATGGTATGAAGCTGTTCATGAAAGAAGAGATCATTCCCAATGCCTCCAACAAATTCCTGTTTATCCTGGGTCCCGGGCTCGCCATGCTTACGGCCATGATGACCAGCGCGGTTATTCCCTGGGGTAATAAGATCGAACTCTTCGGTCAAACGATCGACCTCCAGATCGCCGATATCAATGTAGGTATCCTGTATATTTTCGGCGTGGTGAGCATGGGTGTATATGGTATCATGATCGGCGGATGGGCTTCCAACAACAAATTTTCCCTGCTGGCGGCCCTGCGCGGCGCCTCGCAGATGATCTCGTATGAGCTGGCCATGGGCATGGCGATCATCGCCCTGCTGATGATCTCCGGTTCGCTGAGCCTGAAAACCATCGTTGAGCAGCAAAGCGCCGGCTGGTGGAATTTCTTCTATCAACCGCTCGGCTTCCTGATCTTCATGGTCTGCGCCTTCGCCGAATGTAACCGCACGCCATTCGACCTGCCCGAAGCTGAAAGCGAGCTGAACTTCGGTTACCACCAGGAGTACAGCTCCATGAAGCTGGGGTTCTATCTCTTTGCCGAATACATCAATATGTTCATCAGCAGCACGCTGATGGCTACCTTGTATTTCGGCGGCTATGATATTCCTTTTGTGAACGACGCCAACCTGGTACAGAGCCTGGGCGTCAACCTGACCGCTGCGCTGCAGGGGGCCGCTTTATTCGGAAAGATTTTCTTCTTCATATTTTTCTTTATGTGGGTACGGTGGACGGTTCCGCGTTTTCGTTACGACCAGCTGATGAACCTCGGCTGGAGAGGAATGATCCCGCTGGCACTCGCTAATATGGTGATCACCGCAGCCTTCATGCTGTGGCGCCACGGTTAAACTTGGAGAGAAAACACAATACAGATAATTTTACGCAGCCAATTATGGAAGCACTAACCAATAGATCGAAAGCAGTAGACCGCCGGCCGATGTCGGTTTGGGAAAAGGCTTACCTGCCCGAGATCGCCAAGGGCATGGGGGTGACCCTGAAACACTTCTTCAAAAAGAAGCCCACCATCAATTTCCCCGAAGAGAAAAGGCCTTTTAGTCCCGTGTTTCGCGGTCTTCATGTGCTGAACCGCGATGAAAAAGGCCGCGAGCGTTGCACCGCCTGCGGGCTCTGCGCCGTTGCCTGCCCGGCAGAAGCCATTACCATGGAGGCCGCCGAACGCAAGGAAGGAGAGGAGCATCTCTACCGTGAAGAAAAGTATGCAGCCCGTTACGAGATCAATATGCTGCGCTGCATCTTCTGCGGGTTGTGCGAAGAGGCCTGTCCCAAAGATGCCATCTACCTCAGCGAAACATTCACACCGGCCAATTATAAAAGGGAGAGCTTTATTTACGGCAAACCCGATCTGCTGATACCTGACCCCGTGAAAGAACCGGAACTGTATCAAAAAGCTTTGGGCGAAAGGGCGAAAAAATCATAAGATGAACATCACCGAAATATTATTCTGGTTTTTAACAGTACTGGCGATCGGGAGCGCCCTGATGGTGATTGTGAGCAAGAACCCCGTGTACAGCGTCATTTTCCTGATCCTTACTTTTTTTGCGATCTCGGGCCATTACCTGCTGCTTAACGCGCAGTTCCTGTTCATTGTGAACCTGATCGTGTATGCCGGCGCCATCATGGTATTGTTCCTCTACGTGCTGATGCTGATCAACCTGAACGCAGCAGCCGAACCAATGAAGAATACCTGGATCAGGATCGCCGGCACCGTGGCCGGTGGCTGCTTCCTGCTGGTGCTGGTAGCCGCGCTGCGCACGGTCGATACCAAAGGAACCGTAGCCGAAATAGGCGGTGGCGATATCGGCCTGATCCAGACCCTTGGAAAAACCCTGTTCAGTGAATATGTAGTGCCTTTTGAAATCAGTTCCGTATTGTTTTTAAGTGCAATGGTGGGGGCGGTGTTGTTGGGAAAGAAATGATGGCAGGGCTTTGTTCTATGCGGCGCTTCGAAATTTTTTTTCACGCAAAGACCGCAAAGAAAGAGAAATTGAAGAACCCACATCACCGGCGACCCATTTTGACTTTTAACTTTTAATTTTTGACTTTAAACTATTTCCAGTGCCAATAAACCTCTACATCTTCGTTTCGCTTGCCCTTTTCGCCATCGGCGTGATCGGGGTGCTGACGCGCAGAAACGCCATTATCATCTTCATGTGCATCGAGCTGATGCTGAATGCCGTGAACCTGTTGCTGGTGGCTTTTTCCAAAATGCACCTGGCCGATTTGGCAGCGCAATTGCCGGGTACCACTACCAATGGCGTCGACGGACAACTGTTCGTGTTCTTCATCATGGTCGTGGCTGCGGCCGAGGTAACGGTAGGGCTGGCGATTATAGTAATGATGTATCGTAATGTCCATTCGGTGGACGTGAATTTCCTGAACAGACTGAAAAACTAGTACACCATGGATTATGTTTGGCTGGTCCCGTTTTTTCCGCTTATTGGCTTCCTGCTGAATGGACTCCTGCGTAACAGTTTGTCCAAGCCGCTTGCCGCTGTTATCGGATCGGGTGTTATCCTTGCCTCTTTTATCGTGAGCGTGGCCTTGTTCATGCAGGTTAAAGCAGGCCATACCGGTACAGTGGTATTGTTCGATTTCATTTCATGGGGCGACGTGAAGATACCCTTTGCCTTCCAGGTAGATCAGCTGTCGAGCCTTTTCCTGCTCATCATTACCGGTATCGGTTTCCTGATCCACCTGTATTCAACTGCCTATATGAAAGACGAAAGCAGCCTGCATTATGCACGCTATTTCGCCCACCTCAATCTATTCGTGTTTTCGATGCTGCTGCTGGTACTGGGCGCCAACTATGTTATTATGTTTATCGGATGGGAAGGTGTGGGGCTCTGTTCTTACCTGCTCATCGGATATTGGTTCAAAAACCTGGATTACAGCAGTGCCGCGAAAAAGGCATTTGTGATGAACCGTATCGGCGACTTTGGTTTTCTGCTCGCCATATTCTGGCTGCTCGCGAAAACCGGCACTATCACCTATACCGAACTGTTCGGCAAAGCCGGTTCGCTGAGTCCGCAGGATCTCACCGCCATCACCCTGCTGCTGTTTGTGGGGGCCACCGGCAAGAGTGCGCAGATCCCGCTCTACACCTGGCTGCCCGACGCGATGGCGGGTCCTACGCCGGTGTCGGCCCTCATCCACGCCGCTACCATGGTTACCGCCGGTATCTATATGATTGCCCGCAGCAATATTTTATATACACTGGCGCCGCATACTTCTTCGGTGATCCTGGTAATTGGTACCGCTACGGCGCTGCTGGCGGCATCCATCGCGCTGAAGCAAAACGATATCAAGAAAGTGCTGGCTTATTCAACCGTGAGCCAGCTCGGTTATATGTTCATCGGCCTGGGCGCCGGCGCTTATACGGGCGCGGTATTCCATGTAATGACCCATGCCTTTTTCAAGGCCCTCCTGTTCCTGGGCGCAGGCTCGGTGATACATGCCATGCACCATGAGCAGGATATCCGCAATATGGGCGGACTGTCGAAAAAGCTGCCGGTAACCCACCTGACTTTCCTGGTCGCCTGCCTGGCGATAGCCGGTATCCCGCCCTTGTCGGGTTTCTTTTCGAAAGATGAGATCCTGGCGGCGGCACATGGCAAAGGCATGATCTGGTACGTGCTCGGTGTGGCCGGTGCATTGATGACGGCCTTCTATATGTTCCGTTTGTATGCAATGACCTTCCGCGGGCATTTCCGCGGTACCCACGAGCAGGAGCATCATTTACATGAATCGCCTGCAGCCATGACCATTCCGCTGGTGGTACTGGCGATATTGAGCGCCGTTGGCGGGTTCCTGGGTGTACCGGCGGTGTTCAAGGAAAATGCGCATTGGCTGGAACATTTCCTATCGCCCGTTTTTGCAAAATCGACCGCGTTGCAGCACCCGCATGAAATGTCGCACCAAACCGAGCTGATGCTGATGGGCGTGGTCACCGCGCTGGTGATCGGTATCATTGCCTGGGCCTGGTCAAAATACAGCAGGTATGAAAAAACCACCGAAGAAAATACCGGCTTCGCTAAGGTGCTCGAGAACAAATGGTATGTAGATGAGCTGTATGATGCGGTGGTAGGTAAACCGGTGAATGCTTTTGGAAAGCTGCTGGGCAAGCTGGATAAATATGGTATCGATGCCGTGGTGAACGGGCTGGGGCGCAGCGTACAGTATGCAAGCCGGCAGGTGCGTTTGCTGCAGAGCGGGCAGGTGGGCAGTTATATATTGTTGATGGTGATCGGTATAATCCTGTTGTTTGTTATCCAGGTGTTCCTTAAAAAATAATTAACCAGAACGAATTAGATCCAAATAATGGTACCTGTTTTACTGATATTGATTCCATTGCTGACGGGCCTGGGTTTGTTCTGGGTAAAATCCGACAGCACTGCGCGAACACTGGCCTTCCTGGCAAGTCTTGCATCGCTTTGTGTTATGCTGGCTGCGTTTTCGGTGTGGGACAACCCGGAATACCTTAGTTACAACCATGTATGGCTTGGAACGCTCAACAGCCGCTTTCATTTTGCGCTCGACGGCATGAGCAAGCTGCTTTGCCTGCTGACCGTGTTCTGCTTTCCGCTGATCATCTACAGCACCTGGAACAATGAATATGCCGACAGCAACCGCTATCACGGGCTGCTGATGCTGAGCCAGGCGGGTTTGCTGGGTGTATTCCTGTCGATGGATGCGCTGCTCTTTTATTTTTTCTGGGAGCTGGCGCTGATACCCCTGTTTTTCCTTTGCTCCCGCTGGGGCGGAGAAAGGCGCATCCAGGTTACCATCAAGTTTTTTGTGTACACTTTTCTCGGTTCGCTGTTTATGCTGATCGGCATCATTATGTTGTACAATAAGGCAGGCGGTTCGTTTGCCTATGCTGATTTTCTGAAGCTGAAAATGGGTCCCGGTGAAGAGCTGGGTATTTTCCTTATGCTGTTGCTGGCTTTCGCCATCAAGATGCCCCTGTTTCCTTTCCATACCTGGCAGCCCGATACGTACGAAACAGCGCCCACGGGCGTAACGATGGTGCTGAGCGCCATCATGGCCAAGATGGGTGTGTTTGGTCTCCTGCGCTGGTTGGCGCCGGTGGTGCCTTCGGCCACTTACCAGTATGGCGATAATATCGCTACCCTGGCAGTGATCGGTATGCTCTATGCTTCTTTTATTGCGATACAGCAAAACGACCTGAAACGGCTGGTGGCTTATTCGTCCATTGCGCATATCGGCCTGATGATCGTGGCTGTTTTTGCGCCCAGCTATGGCGGCATCCAGGGTGTGATGTTCCAGATGTTCAGTCACGGTATCAATATACTCGGCATGTGGATAGTCGTAAACGAGATTGAAAACAAATTCGGTACCCGCAAGATCAGCGACCTGGGTGGAATTGCCCAAAAGGCGCCGGCGCTCACCCTGTTTGCCCTGATCATTGTGCTGGCCAATATCGCCCTGCCGCTTACCAACGCCTTTGTGGGTGAATTCATGATGTTCGGTGGCGTTATGGGATCTGCCGCTACCAAGTTTGGCGTGGCTTACGCGGTGGCCGGCGGCTTCACCATCATTCTCGGCGCCGTGTATTCGCTGCGTATGGTGCAGCATGTTTTTTACGGAGAAACCAATCAGCTGACAGCAAAAGCAACAGATATTTCGCTGAACGTGCAGGTAGTGCTGGTCATTATTGTAGTGGCCATCCTGGTAACGGGCATTTACCCGCGACCCATGCTGGCGTTAACCGAAGATCTGTCTCACCTGATCCTGAACAGGATGAACTTAAAATAGTATGAACGCAATTATCTTTTCTGCCGTTTTTGGGGTACTGCTTATGTTCAGCAGCTTCCTGTTCCCGAATAAATCGACCCAGCGAACCATCGCGATCGTATTAATCGCCCTATTGTTCCTCGCCAACCTGGCTGAACAGACAGGCATCTGGAGCATTAAGGTGAACCACCATAATATGCTGCATTTCTCGGCTTTCGGCTTATTGTTCAACAGCATCGCCATCGGGGTAACCGGTCTTTTGTTCGTGCTGAACGGAAAAGACCTGGACAAAATCGAGTCGGGCACAGCCGATTATTTTGCATTGATATTTTTCGTTCTTTGCGGCGTGGCGGTATCATCGGCTTATGATTCTCTGCTGATGTTGTTTATCGGTATCGAGATTATTTCCATACCCCTGTACATACTAACGGGTAGCGACAAACGCAATTTGAAAAGCAATGAAGCGGCCCTGAAATATTTTCTGATGGGGTCGTTTTCTACCGGTATCATGCTCATGGGTATCGCCCTGATCTACGGTGCCAAAGCGACCTTCAATATCGACCAAATTACAGAAATGGTACATCCCGGCCGCGATGCCTGGTTTAATGCCGGGCTGCTGCTGCTGCTGATCAGTCTTGCCTTTAAAGCCTCGGCAGCGCCTTTTCATTTCTGGACCCCCGATGTGTACGACGGCTCACCTACGGTGTTTACTTCTTTCATGGCTACCATTGTAAAGGCAGCTGTATTTATTGCTTTTATCCGCCTTTTTGAAACCGTGTTCAGCGCCAGCAAGTACGACTGGAAAATTATTTTCTCCATACTGGTGGCGGCTACCCTGTTCATCGGTAATATCACGGCGATATTCCAGCAAAGCGTTAAACGGATGCTGGCCTATTCGTCGATCGCCCAGGCAGGTTTCATGCTTTTTGCCCTCTATGCCTATAATGGTACCAGTAAGGAAGGCCTGATTCTCTACACCTTCAAAAGTATAATCCTTCAG
>JASGFZ010000020.1:0-20069 GCA_047605345.1 Flavihumibacter sp.
CATTGTAATCGGCGACAAGCCCGGTGCATTCGGTTCACACAGGGATGGCTATGAATTGTTCAGCAAAGCGGCCTCTGCCAGGAAATCAATCCAGGTGGTAGCAGGTGCCAGCCACTACGACTTATACGACCAGCCGGCCGCTACGGGCAAGGCATTGGAGCAGATTATTCCTTTCTTTAATGAACACCTGGGCTGATAGCAATTGAAAACAAATGAAAATGCCAGGCGCGATTATTCCCGCCTGGCATTTTTTATTTTCGATAAAGCCATTCTGCCTAATTTCGGATTTTTGCCCTCCAAAAAACAACAGCGTGGTAAAAACAGGAACCGCCTTGGCAGCATTTGCAGACACCAAAGCCCATTATAATACCCTCGACGGGTTACGGGGAGTAGCAGCACTAACGGTTGTCTGTTTTCACTTATTTGAGGTCTATGCCACCAGTCATGTAGACCAGCAGATCAATCATGGCTACCTGGCCGTTGACTTCTTTTTCATACTGTCGGGTTTTGTTGTCGGGTATGCGTACGACGACAGGAGGAAAACGATGACGGCAACAGCGTTTATCAAACGCCGGTTTATCCGCCTGCATCCGATGGTGGTTATCGGGGCGGTTATCGGGGCCATTGTGTTTTATTTTCAAGGCTGCGAAGCATGGGATGTTTCCAAAATACCCGTTACCGCCCTGCTGGTGGCTACCTTGCTGAACATTTTTATGATCCCGGCGCCCCCCGCTTACGAAGTTCGCGGCCTCGGCGAACTATATCCTTTAAACGGCCCTGCCTGGTCGCTGTTCTTCGAGTACATCGGAAATATCCTGTATGCTTTTTTTATCCGTAAGCTGTCTACAAAAGCACTGGCGGCGCTGGTGATCGGAAGTGTTTTATTGGCCTATACCTGCCTGCAGCTGTATGACGAGCCGGTACGCCGCTACCTGACAAAACGTTACCTGAAAATCAAATAGAAGCCGGCACTGTCCGCTAACGCAGGAACCTGGTTTTTAAGAATTTCAACACTTCGTCTTTCCGTCTTCGGGAAATAGCCAGCTTCGAATTGTCGGTCATTACAATGGTTCCTTCTTTGTTCAGCTGCGTAATGTGTTGCCTGTTTACCAGGTAAGATTTATGTACCCGCATGAACCCGAATTCGCCGAGTATTTCCTCGTATTCTTTCAGGGTTTTGGAAACGATAACAGGCCGGTGGTTCGTAAAATGGAAATGGGTATAGTTGTTATTTCCCTCGCACCAGATGATATCGGCCGGTTCAAAAAAATAGGTGCCTTCTGCAGTGGCCAATGCAAGCCTGGGCGGTGCATTGCTGGTATTCTTCAGGTTGCCCAGCAGGTTCTGCAGCAGGGGCCGCTGGTGCTGCTTAGCCAGCCCGGCGCCGATCACATGCCGGTTGATGGCATTCTGTAATTCGGCAATATCAATCGGTTTAAGCAGGTAGTCAAGGGCGCTGAAACGGATGGCCCTGATCGCATACTTGTCGTAGGCAGTGGTAAAGATCACATCAAATGTAGCCTCCGTTGCCCGGTTCAGTAAATCGAAGCCGCTCATCTGCGGCATTTCGATATCGAGCATGAGCAGGGTTGGCCTGAATGCCGGGATCAATGCCAGCGCATCCTGCGGTGAATGGCATATTTCTATGGTTCTGGCCACAGCAATATTCTTTTCGATCAAAAAGCGCAGCATATTGGCCGCTGCCGGTTCATCGTCTACTATCAATATCCTGATCATGTTTACATTTTTTCGATAAGCGGAACAATGATCTCAACCGTTGTGCCGCAGGGGTTGCCATCGCTATCGCTGCAGTCGGTGAACACCAGGCCGGCCTTTTTCCCGGTCTCCGCCTGCAGGGCTTCCAGCCGTTGCTGTGTAATGTCAATCCCCTTCGAACGGAAGGCAGTGGCGCCAATCCTGGATGCCCGCGCCGCCGCCGATTTCGCCCTTCCGATACCATTGTCGCTTATCCGGCAGCAGATTCCGCCGGGATGCTGTTCAAAGCTGACCGTCAGTAATTTTTCGCCGTGTTTCTGTGACAGCCCGTGCCAGATGGCATTTTCAACAAAGGGTTGTTCCAGCAAAGTGGGAAAAAGCGTGTTGTCGGCATCAATATCCGGATCAATGGTAATGCTGTAATTGAAAGCATGCTGAAACCGCAGCGACTCGAGCTCCACGTACAGCGTACATATCTCCAGCTCGTCTTCCAGCGACAGCAGGTTTTGCCCGCTGGCATCCAGCACTTTCCGTAAAAGCCTCGAAAACTTGGAAAGATAAAGATAAGAGGCATTGTAGTCTTCCGTAACAATGAGCTCCTGTATGGCGTTAAGGCAGTTAAAAATAAAGTGCGGATTCATCTGGGCGCGCAAGGCCATTCCTTTCATTTCCACCAGCTGATGCCGGAGAGCGGCTTTCGACTTGATGGCCTGTATTCTTCTTCTTACCACAAAGAGAATAGCAAGGCCGGTAAAAACAACCGATCCCGCTATGAACCACCAGCTTTGCCACCAGGGCGGGCTGATGCTGAAAGCACAGCTGGCGGCATTCTGCGAGCGCCGGCCGCTGAAATCAACTGCCCTTACGGTAAACCTGTAAGAGCCGGGACTGAGGGCATTGTAGGTTACCTGCACTTCATTTGTGCTGAGCCAGTTTTTATCTGCCGGATCCAGCCGGTATTCATACCTCGTTTGCGATGGCTGGTAATACGACAGCCCCGCAAAGGAAAAGCTGCGTTGATTGGCCAGCCGGCTGACCTGCGTGAGCACTATGGGAAAATCAGCCGTGGTATAACGCAAGGTATCCGGATAAAACGATAAAAAACCATTGCCGGCGCCGGTGAACAGCTCGTTATTGTCAGACACGGTAATTGGTCCGTACAGGTCGGTAAAATGGAGGTTGCCATCCTGCGAATATTGCTTTATATCCGTTCCGTTTTTTTTGATACAGACCATTCCGCTAAAATTCGCAGCCCAGAGGTCTCCGTTTTTGTCAATGGCCAGCGAATAGATATTCGGCTCTTTCAAGCCCTGTTTTACCCCTATGGTTACGGGGTGGCCGGCGCTGTCGTTCGCCGGGTAAACGGCTATACCCGCGCCGTAGGAGCTTACCCACACCTGGCCTGCGCTGTCGCCGGTTATATCGGTGATAAGCGAACTCTGCAGGTGCCGTTCTTTACCCGGCTCTCCGATAAACTGCACCGTTTTACCGGATCGCCGGTCTATCCTGTAAATGCCTTTCCCAAAACTGCCTACCCACAGCTGTTGCATTTTTCTGTTGTAAAAAAGCGCGGTAGTCAGGTCAAACGAAACGGCATCCAGTTTGGATACCATACGGTCGGCTGCAGCATACCTGTACAGTCCGCCGCCCAGCGCCGTAAACCAATAGTTGCCATTGCCGTCGTCGGCCATATCAGTGAAAAAACGCACCTTGTCAATAAAAAGGGGTCTGCCGGCAAATGCCTGCCTGGCGCGGTCATACACGAAGGCGCGGTTGTTCGCGAGTATCCATAGCTTTTTGCCGGCATCTTCATAAATGACGGAACAATGCTGCAGGGCGATGCCATCTACCGACCTGATGATTTTTTTAACGCCGCTTTTCCGGTTCATTATAACCAGGCAATTGAATCGCGGAGAACTGATATAAAAATTATCGTCTGCTTTGCTGTAATACACGGTATGCACTATGTGATCGGTCCGGAACGCGTCTTTTTCGGCATAATAAGACCGGTCTGCCGGCGGCCAGAGGCTGGTATGCCGAAAGCCGATAGCCCTTGGATCGAATTTTCCAAAACCGCGGTCGCCGCCCGTCCAGATCAGCCCGTTATCGTCGCGGTAAACAACGCTGATAACACCGGGTTGGAGGGAATGCGGGTTGTCGGTTTCATGAAGCAGTTTTTCGTAATGCCCCGTCAGCGTGTCTATGCCTATCATTCCATGCCCTGCAGGAAACCACAAATGCGCACCCGAAGCAGCCGCCCGCCGGCTGCTGTCGATAGTGTGCCAGGCAACCTGCCTGTACGATCCTGTGCCCAGGTCCAGCTCCTGCAGGTAAGGAGCGGGGTTTTGTACAAAGTAGATTTTCCTGCCGTTGTCTGCCTGGCTTAAGGCAATAAAATGATCAACCGTTGCGCTGGGCCAATGCAGGAACCGGCCTGTTTCGGTATTGAAGCTGACGAGGCCCAGCGCGGTGCCCAGCCACAATTCATTTTCAGATTTGTAAAATATTTTCCGGATGCTTTTGAATCCATGCTGGTGGTGGGGAAATGTACGGGCAACAAATTCCAGCCAGGGAAAATAGACGAACTTTTTTTTAACCACATCGTAGTATCCGAAATCGCGCATATCGGGTGCCATCCATACCCGTTGCTGCCGGTCGATATAAATATCCCAGATAAGGTCACTGACCAGGCCGCTGCGGTCTGTTTTTTCTCCCGGCAGCAATACCGTTGTGCTATCGCCGTTCAGGTCAATAATATTGAGGCCGCTCTGCGTAGCCACCCACAGCCTGCCGGTTGTATCCTGCGCAATGGCGTGCACCACCGGGTGGGAGATATAGTGGCGGGCATTGCCCGTGTTATACACCAGAAAGGAGCGACCGTCAAACCGGTTCAGTCCGTTTTGGGTGCCGATCCACATAAAGCCGGTACGGTCTTTGAAAAAACAGCTGACCCGGTTATCTGACAAACCATTGCTTACCGTAAAGTTCTCAAACTGGTAACCGAGGTAAGGCTGTGCCTTCAGGTCTACGGCAGTTTCCCGCTGCAACAGCAGACAGCACAGAAACAAGACTGTTTTCAACTGGCGCAACATATGGCTTCAAGGCTGGCTGTAACGAAATTAAACAGAATACGGTGAAGCGGTTCACCGTATTCTCGCTGATAGCTTCCGTACAATAACCCGCACCACTGTTGTTTGGCTCAGCTGCCGGCAAGCGATTCCATCAACTCACGGCTGCCGATAAAGAACGGGGTGCGATCGTGTACCGTTTGCGGCTCAATTTCCAGCACGCGTTTTTCACCGTCACTCGCTATCCCGCCGCCCAGCTCGGCCAGAAACGACAGGGGATTGCATTCGTACATCAGGCGTAGTTTCCCCCGGGGCTTTTGCTTTCTGGAAGGATACATAAATAGGCCGCCATGCAGGAATATCCGGTGCATATCTGCCACCAGGCAGCCTGTGTTCCGGCAGCTCATTGCACCGTCTGCCCCGTTTTCCGAAAAATTGCAGCTGCTTAAAAACCGCTGCAGGCTTTCATCTATCCCGTGCAAATACCGGTAGTCGAATGTGTAATTTTTTCCTTTAACCGGCAACTGCATACGGGGATGCGTAAGGTAAAATTCGCCCAGGCTGTTATCAAGCGTAAAACCGTTTACACTGTGTCTTTTTGTTCCGTACACCAGCAACGTGGATGAGCCGTACAGGATATAACCGGCTGCAAATTGCTGATCGCCTTTTTGCAGAAAATCATTGATGGTGCAGGGGCCGCCAATGGAGGAGAGCCGGCGGTACACACTGAAAATAGTGCCGATGGGCATGCCACTGTCTATCTGCCCGAACCGTCGAGCGGATCCAGCAGCACCACGTATTTAGACAGGTTGTTTTTTTCGTCGTCGAAAATAACCGGGTCTTCATTTTCTTCCGAAACCATTCCGGCGCAATAAATACTATTGCGCAATACCTTGGTGAAACAGTCGTTCGCGAGCGCATCCAGCTTCTGCACCGACTCCCCCTGTATATTGGTTACGCCATATTCACCAATTACATCGGCGATGGCTGCCTGGTTGACCAGTTTGTTGATCATTTTAGCAGCCAGGCCGATGCTGCGCAGAAGGCCCGATAATTCGCCCGTAGCCCGCGGATAGAACCGCATTTGCTGTATGGTGAATTCTTCGAGGGTAATCATATAGCCGACCTGTTTAAAATTTTAGGAATGGCTGCCAGGGTTTCGGCGCCGGCTTTTGCGGCATATTTCTCAAAATTCTTAATAAACAATGTTGCCAGGTGGTCACCTGCAGCATCATAGGCATGCTGATTGGCCCAGGCATTTTTCGGATGCAGCAGTTCGCCGGGTACGCCCGTTACTTTCACCGGTATCTGCAGTCCAAAACGTTCTTCCGTTTTAAAATCTGCCGTATCCAGTTCACCGCTGAAGGCAGCTTTGATCAATGCCCGCGTATAGCTTAGCGGGATGCGCCCGTTGGTTTCGCCCGGCGCACCACACCAGCCCGTATTGATCAGCCACACTTTAATGCCGGGATTTTTACCCAGCATTTCGCCCAACAGGTCGGCGTATTCAACCGGGTGGAGGGGAAGGAACACCCTGCCAAAGCAGGCGGAAAAAACCGGCTGGGGTGCTGAAACGCCCATTTCCGTTCCCGCTACCTTGGCCGTATAGCCGCTTATATAGTGGAACATGGCCTGCCCACGCGTCAGCTGGCTGATGGGAGGTAATACACCAAAAGCATCGCAGGTAAGAAAAAAGATATTCCCGGGATTGCCACCGACCGACGGTATCCTGGCATTGTCGATATAGGTTACCGGATAGGCAGCGCGCGTATTCTCCGTAATCAGCGTGCTGTTGTAGTCTACCTTATTGCTGTTCTCAAAAAAAGAAACGTTTTCAAGCAGGGCGCCGTCGCGGATGGCATGAAAGATCTGTGGCTCCTTTTTCTCATCCAGCTGGATACACTTCGCATAGCAGCCGCCTTCGAAATTAAACACCTGTCCGTCGGCCCATCCATGTTCATCGTCGCCGATCAGCCAGCGGTCGGGATCAGCGCTCAAGGTGGTTTTGCCGGTACCGCTGAGTCCGAAAAACAAAGCCACGCCATTGGCCTCATTCATATTGGCCGAGCAATGCATGGGCAGAACCTGGTTGTTGACGGGAAGGGTAAAGTTGAGCACGCCGAATATGGCTTTTTTGATTTCACCCAGGTAAGCCGTACCGCCAATCAGGATGATGCGGGCAGAAAAATGGAGGATGCTGAAATTCTCCTGCCTGGTTCCGTCTTCTTCGGGTGATGCCAGAAAACCGGGCGCCTGCACAATCAACCAGTCTTTTTGCGCATCCCACGACCGGTTGCCGGTATCGCGCAGGAACATATGGCTGCAAAATAAATTTGCCCAGGGCGATTCGTTGATCACCCGGATATTGATACGGCTGCTTTCATCGGCGCAGGCCCCGCAATCGCGCACCCACAACGCCGGTTGCGCAGACAGGTAGTTGCAGACCTTCGTATATAACTTATCGAAGCGGCCGGCATCAAAAGGAATATTGACATCGCCCCAATCGACCCGGTTCCGGGTAATATCGTCCATCACAATGAAACGGTCTTTGGGGGAACGTCCCGTAAATTTTCCGGTGCTGACACACAGGGCGCCGGTATCATTTAACCGGCCCTGTTGCAACGCCAATGTTTGTTGGGTAAGTGTGTCGACAGGTTCCTGGTAGTGGAGCGTCGATACGGTAATACCGAGGTCATGAAGTTTTTTTTCAATAGCAAGCATAAGAAATAATTGATGACTTAATAATACGTCAATGGCAACGCAGGCGTATCAGCGATAGCAGCCTGTTGCGAAAGACAAACAGCAACGTTAGTATTGATAAAAAAGAATGGGCAAACGGTAAAATCCGAAATCAGGCGTCAAGCCATGGAAAGCATGTTGGAAATAGGCAGGCAGCATGCACAAATATAAACAGAACTTTTACCGGATGCAATCTTCATGTACCATACACACATTGGTACGGGTAACAGGTATCTGTAACCGAAAAAACAGCCCTTAAAACAACCGGGCGCAATTGGGGGAAATACGCTATTTTGGCTGGTTATAATGCTCTCGGCAAAAGCACAATATGCCATTCATGCGCTGACCTACCTGGGTGAACAATACCAGGCCGGCTATATTCCTATTAACCAGATTGCCGAAAAAAGAAAAATTCCCGGCAAGTTCCTGGAAGCCATCCTGCTGGAACTGGAAAGCCGGCGTATTGGGCAGCAAGGCCGGGAAAAACGGCGGCTATTATTTGCTGCGGCATCCGCGCCAGATCGAAATGGTGCAAATACTGCGGTTAATGGATGGGCCCATCGCCCTGCTGCCCTGCGTTTCCAAAAAATTCTACGAACCCTGCCGGCTGTGCCCTTACCCGGAAAACGACTGCAATATCCGCCGCATTTTCCTGGAGGTCAGGGATGCAACGCTGCACGTTATAGAAGGTAAATCGCTGCTCGACCTGATGCAGAAAGACAGCGGGCTGGATGATTTTGTAATCTGATAGTCAATTGATTACAATTCGACGATTAGGACTGGTCCTATAATTATTATAATTCCTATATAATTAGTAGGTGTTTATGGGATTTTGCTATCTTTGTCCTTCATTTCAGTAACTATGAGCGCTCAGGCAGCTATCCCTGCACATATTTTTTCACCCGCCGAACAGGCGCAGGTACAGGAACTGATCAGCCGGTTCAATACCAGTCAGCTGCAATGGCTGGCCGGTTATCTTACAGGATTACAGCATGGTAACCAGCAGTTATTAAACCTGATCAACCGCATCCCGGTAACACAGGAGTCGGTTTCGGCAGAGCCCATGCCTTCGCAGGATACCATCACCGTATTGTACGGTTCCAAAAGCGGCAACAGCAAGAAAGTGGCTAAGAGCCTGCACGACAAGCTGATTGCCCGCGGCTATACCGCCAGCCTGCAGGATATGAACCAATACAACGGTACCCGGCTGAAAGACGAAAAATGGCTGCTGCTGGTAGTGAGTACACACGGAGAGGGCGATCCGCCGCCGGCGGCAGAAGACCTGCACAGTTTTGTACACAACCGGAAAGCGCCGGCTATGCCCCATACGCGTTTTGCCGTGCTGGCCCTGGGCGACCGTTCTTATGCCAGCTTCTGCCAAACAGGCAAGGACTTCGACAACCGTTTTGCCGCATTGCAGGCCACCCGGCTGCTCGATTGCGGTGAGGCTGATGTCGATTATGAAGAAACTGCCGAGGCCTGGACCGAAAAAGTATTAAACCGCCTGCAGGAAACCTATGGCCAGGGCCGTTCGGTCGCTGCTGCGGCCGCGACTAAGACTACGCCTGCGCGTACCACGGTCACCTATAACCGAAAAAATCCTTTTGCGGCCACCGTACTGGAGAAGATACAATTAAACGGAAGGGGCTCGGCCAAACAAACCTACCACATCGAGCTGTCGCTCGAAGGCTCGGGGCTGTCCTACCAGCCCGGCGACACCGTTGGCCTCTGGGTGGAAAACGAAAAATGCCTCGTGGAATCGCTGGCCGCTTTCAGGAAATGGGACCTGGCGCATATCCTGCTTATCGGTGATACGCCGTACACGCTGCGGGATTTCCTCACCAAAAAAGCCGAGCTCACCACGGTAAGCGGCAGCTTTTTACAGGCCTACCTGCCGTATGTATCCGATCCCGCCGATGCGCATGCGCTGAAACAAATACTTGCCGATAAAGCCGCTTTGTCTGCCTTCGTATATGGAAAAGACATTTGGGATATACTTCACCGTTACCCCGGCGAATTCAGTCCCGAAATTTTTTCTGGCATCATTTTGCCGCTCCAGCCGCGCCTGTATTCCATCGCCAGCTCTTTTGCGGCACACCCCGACGAAGTGCATATCACCGTTGGCCGCGTTGAATACGAAGGCAATAACCGGGTACATAAGGGTGTATGCTCCAATTTTATTGCCGACCTCCTGGAACCGGGCGATACGGTGCCGGTATTCATTGAAACCAATGAATCGTTCCGTTTGCCTGAAGACAGCAGCAAACCCATCATCATGGTAGGACCCGGCACGGGTATTGCGCCCTTCCGCGCTTTTGTGGAAGAAAGGGCAGAGCAGCCGGCCGCGGGCGACAGCTGGCTGTTTTTCGGCGACCAGCATTTCAGCACCGATTTTCTTTACCAGACCGAATGGCAGCGTTTCCTGAAACAGCAGCAGCTGACACGCATGAATACCGCTTTCAGCCGCGATACCGCCAACAAATTATATGTGCAGCACCGCCTGTTGCAGAACAGCCGCGATGTGTACGACTGGCTGGAAAAAGGCGCACATTTTTATGTTTGCGGCGACGCCAAACGGATGGCCAAAGATGTTAAGCAAACCCTGCAGCAGATCGTGGTGCGCGAAGGCGGAAAATCAGACGAAGACGCCGTCGACTACATCCGCCAGCTGGTCAAAAACGGCCGTTACCAGGAAGATACCTACTAGCATTGATCTCTTTAATTTCACTATGTCACTCAACCAGGATAAAGCAAAGCTCAGCGAAGTTGAGCATATCAAAGAAAAAAGCAACTACCTGGAAGGCTCCATCCAGGAAAGCCTTCTCGACGAAACTACCGGTAACCTCTATGCGCAGGACCAGCAGCTGATCAAGTTCCACGGCAGCTATGTGCAGTACGACCGGGAAGTGGAAAAGGAACGCAAGGCGCAGAAGCTGGAGCCCCTGTACTCGTTCATGATCCGCGTGCGTGTGCCCGGAGGCATTGCCACGCCGGCGCAATGGCAGGTGGTTGACGACCTCGCCGGCAAATACGGCATGCCCACGCTGAAGCTCACCACCCGCCAGGCTTTTGAGCTGCACAATATCTTCAAGCACAACCTGCGGCAAACCATTAAAGAGATCAATGAGTCGGCCCTGAGCTCGATCGCCGCCTGCGGTGATGTGAACCGCAACGTAATGAATTCGGTGAACCCGTACACATCTGCTATACACGACGAAGTGCAGGCGGTAGCGATGAAGGTGACCGAACACCTTACGCCGCGCACCACGGCTTACTACAAAATATGGGTCAACGAAGAGCAGGTGGTGGGTGCCGGTGAAGAAGCGCCGGTAGAAGAACCCATCTACGGCAAAACCTACCTGCCGCGCAAATTCAAGATCACGTTTGCCATTCCGCCTTATAACGATACCGATGTTTTTGCACACGATGTAGGCCTGATCGCCATTGAAGAAAATAAGAAACTGGTGGGTTTCAATGTATCGGTAGGCGGTGGCATGGGTATGACCTTTGGCGACGACAGCACTTATCCGCGCCTGGGCACGGTGATCGGTTTTACACCGGTTGACCAGGTAACCGATGTATGCGAAAAAGTGGTAACGGTTCAGCGCGACTACGGAAACCGCGAGAGCCGGAAAAACGCCCGTTTAAAATATACCATCGACCGCCTGGGGCTCGATTTTTTCACCGCAGAGCTGACCAAACGGCTGCAGCAGCCGCTGCAACCCGCCCGGCCATTTACATTTACCACCAACGGCGATTCTTTTGGCTGGGTAAAAGGAGCGAACGGCAAGTGGTTCAACACCCTCTATATTGAAGGCGGCCGTGTAAAAGATACCGCGCAGTGGCAATTGCGCAAAGGGCTTCGCGCCATTGCCGATATGCTCGAAGGCGGCGACTTCCGTTTAACCGCCAACCAGAATGTGGTCATCGGCAATGTGCCGGAAGCACAGAAGCAGCAGGTGGAAGACCTGCTGGAGGAATACGGCATCAACCGGCACCAGCAGGTGTCGAAGCTTCACCAGCATTCCATCGCCTGCGTGGCCCTGAATCTTTGTCCGCTGGCCAATGCCGAAGCCGAACGGTACCTGCCCAGCCTGATCGACAAGATCCACATCCTGCTTGAAAAGAACGGCATCGGCGAAGAACCGATCACGATCCGTATGACGGGTTGTCCCAATGGCTGCGGCCGGCCTTACCTGGGCGAAATCGGTTTTGTAGGCCGGGCGCCCGGTAAATACAACCTCTACCTCGGCGCTTCGTTCAACGGCGACCGTTTGAATGTGCTGCACCGGGAAGCGCTTGATGAAAACGAGATCATTCAAACCCTGGAACCGCTGATTGCAGGATACGCAAAGGAAAAAAAACAGTCCGAACATTTCGGCGACTTCCTCGTGCGGAAGCAGATCATTCAACATACGGCAACAAAGTGAACATCGTTCCCGCACATACAAAAGGCAAAGTCTATATTACCGGCGCCGGTCCGGGTGATATCAACCTGCTTACCCTGCGCGCCAAAGCCGTGGTAGAGCTGGCTGATGTGATCCTGTACGATAACCTCGTTAACCCGGCCATACTCGATTGGGCGAAACCGGGAGCCGAAAAAATATTTGTCGGAAAGCTGCCCTATTGCTCCATCATCACCCAGGAAACCATCCACCGCTGGATGCTGGACCATGCTAAAGCCGGCAAACAGGTGGTTCGGTTGAAAGGCGGCGATCCGCTGTTGTTTGGGCGGGGTGGGAAGAAGCCGTTTTCTGCGCGCGCACCAGGTCGATTTCGAGATCGTTCCCGGGTTACAGCAGCCTCGCCGCCGGCTCCTATGCAGGCATTCCGCTTACCCACCGCGACGATGCGCAGATGCTGCTTCGTAACCGGTCATACCAAGAACAATAAGACCGGGCTGGATTTCGACTGGCCCATGCTGGCCGCTTTTACCGGCACCATTGTATACATGGGCGTTCGCAACCTGGAGCAGATCGCGGCGAAACTCATTGACGCCGGCCGCCCGGCCGGCAGCCTGGTGGCGGTGGTGGAAAACGCCAGCCTGCCGCAACAGAAAACCGTTACCGGCACATTGTGCGATATTGCGATAAAAGCGCTGAACGAAGAGATCGGCACACCGGCATTGATCATCGTGGGAGAGGTGGTGAAATACCACCGGCAGATCAATTGGTTCGCCGGTATCCAGGAACAGCTGAAACAACAAATCGCATGAAAAAAGAAAAAAACATACTTGTTAACGGATATATTCTCAGCTCGTCGGTTCCCAAGAAACAGCAGGTCATTGCCTTCACGCAGGAGCTGCTTGATTTCCTGTTCCCGATCGTGGAAAGCGAGGTTAACTATGCGGCCAAGCACGCCCGTAAACTGAAGAACCTCGAAAACCAGTTTGCTGAGATCATCTATGCCTTCAGTGAAAAATATAAACTCAATGAAGAGAAAATTGTAAAAGGCTTTTTCAGCAGCCTGGATGATGTGAAGCTGGCCCTGCTGGACGATGCAAAAGCCCTGCTGGAATTTGATCCGGCCGCCAAATCGCTCGAAGAAGTGGTACTCACGTATCCGGGGTTCCAGGCAACGGCCGTGCATCGCATCGCACATGTGCTGTACCACCTGGGGCTTCCATTGGTACCACGGGTAATGAGCGAATGGGCGCATTCCATCACCGGCATCGATATCCATCCGGGCGCCAGTATCGGCACCCCTTTCCTGATCGACCATGGTACCGGTATTGTGATCGGCGAAACAGCCGTGCTCGGCAAAAACGTGAAAATTTACCAGGGGGTAACCCTGGGCGGCCTCACGGTCAAAAAAGAAGAGGCCGATACCAAACGCCATCCAACTATTGAAGACAATGTGATCATTTATGCCAACAGCACTATACTGGGCGGTAAAACAACCATTGGTGCCGACAGCATTATCGGCGGCAACTGTTTTGTGGTGAATTCGGTGCCGGCCGGCAGCATTGTTTACCACCAGCCGATCATCACCGTTAAGAACAAGGAAGACTTTACCGAACCCCTTAACTGGGTCATTTAAAACAAGCCAATTATGGTGGCAGCAACCATTCTGGAAACCATCGGCAATACGCCGCACGTTAAAATAAACCGCCTCTTCGGCGACCAGCACCAGGTATATGTAAAACTGGAAAGGGCCAACCCCGGCGCCAGCATCAAAGACCGCATTGCCCTGGCCATGGTGGAAGATGCCGAAGAGAAAGGCCTGCTGAACAAAAACAGCGTTATCATTGAACCGACCTCGGGTAATACCGGTATCGGCCTGGCGTTGGTGGCGGCAGTGAAAGGATACCGGATCATCCTGGTGATGCCCGAAAGCATGAGCATTGAACGGCGCCGGCTGATGAGCCTCTATGGTGCAGCCTTCGAACTGACGCCGCGTGAAAAAGGCATGAAAGGCGCCATCGAAAAAGCGAAAGAACTGGTAGCAACGATTCCCCATGCCTGGATGCCGCAGCAATTCGACAATGCCGCCAATGTGGAAGTGCATAAGAAAACCACGGCCCGCGAAATAGTCAATGACTTTCCTGATGGGATCGATTACCTGATCAGCGGCGTAGGCACCGGCGGACATATAACCGGTTGCGCGGAAATCCTCAAACAACATTTTCCGCAGCTTAAAGTATATGCCGTAGAACCTGACTTATCGCCTGTGTTGAGTGGCGGTTCGCCTTCGCCCCACCCGCTGCAGGGCATCGGCGCGGGCTTTGTTCCGTCCATTTATAATGCAGCCCTTATTGATGGCGTCATCAAAGTGGGCAAAGAAGAAGCTTTTCTGTTTGCGCAGCGCGCTGCCAGAGAAGAAGGTATCTTTGGCGGCATTTCCGGCGGCGCTTCGCTGGCTGCCGTTGCCAAAAAGCTGCCTGAAATACCAACAGGAAGCCGGATAATGACTTTCAACTACGATACAGGTGAACGGTACCTGAGTATCGACGGATTGTATTAAGCACGAAATATGATCAACGTAACTGAATTGAATACATCCCTGGCAGGGTTAACCGCTGCAGAAAGACTGCAGCTGGTGGCGCGTGCCTTTCCCGGCGGTGCGGTGTTTTCCACCTCGCTCGGGCAGGAAGACCAGGTGATTACGCACCTGATCGCCCGGCAGAACCTGCCGATAAAAATTTTCACCCTCGATACAGGCCGGCTTTTCCAGGAAACCTACGATGTGCTTGACCGCACCATCGCGCGGTATAAAGTACCCATTAGAGCTTATTTCCCCGATACGGCCCGGGTAGAAAAGCTGTTGCTTGAAAAAGGGCCGAACAGCTTTTATGAGTCGGTGGAGAACCGGAAAGAATGTTGTTTTATCAGGAAAGTAGAACCGCTTAACCGGGCGCTGGAACAGGCGCAGGCCTGGATCACCGGCCTAAGGGCAGAACAAAGCGAGAACAGGCATTCGCTTCCTTTTGCCGAATGGGATGAAAGCCGGCAGCTGGTCAAAATAAATCCGCTGCTCGACTGGAGCTATACGCAGTTGCTCACCTATATCGGCGAAGAGAATATACCCTGCAACAAATTGCACGAAAAAGGATTTCCCAGCATTGGTTGCGCGCCCTGCACCCGGGCCATCGAACCGGGTGAAGACATCCGCGCCGGCAGGTGGTGGTGGGAACAATCAAAGAAAGAATGCGGATTACACCAGGAAAAAGCACATTGAGAAAAAACGAAAACATGTCTACAGCAGCATCCATACCAGCCTTTCCCAGAATGTTAGAAGATGAAAGCATTTACATCATGCGCGAAGTGGCTGCACAGTTTGAAAACCCGGCGCTTTTATTCAGCGGTGGAAAAGATTCGATAACCCTGGTAAGGCTTGCACAGAAAGCATTCTGGCCCGGCAAGATTCCTTTTCCGCTGGTGCATGTCGATACCGGGCATAATTTTCCCGAAACCATCGCTTTCCGCGACCAGCTTGTAAAAGAGACCGGTGCAACGCTGGTTGTTCGGTATGTGCAGGACAGTATCAACGCCGGGAAGGTTAAAGAGGAAACCGGCAAATATGCCAGCCGGAACGTGCTGCAAACCGTTACCCTGCTCGACACCATTGAAGAGTTCAAATTCGACGCCTGCATCGGCGGCGCCCGCCGCGACGAAGAAAAGGCCCGCGCCAAAGAAAGAATATTTTCCGTGCGTGACGACTTCGGTCAGTGGGATCCCAAAAAACAGCGCCCCGAGTTATTCGATATGCTGAACGGCAAAATCAATATCGGTGAAAACGTGCGCGTGTTTCCCATCAGCAACTGGACCGAGCTGGATGTATGGACCTATATCAAAGAAGAAAAAATGGCGATTCCCTCCATTTATTATACCCACCAGCGGCAGGTGATCAAACGCGACGGCATGATTTGGCCTTTCAGCCATTTCCTGAATACCTCCGAAGAAGAAATCCCTTTCGAAGAAACCGTTCGCTTCAGAACAGTGGGAGATATGACCTGTACAGCGGCGGTAGCGTCGACCGCCAATAATATCGACGACATCATCCGTGAAATCCTTTCCGCCAAAATATCGGAAAGAGGCGCAAGGATGGATGACAAGCGCAGCGAAGCTGCCATGGAACAGCGTAAGAAGGAGGGGTATTTCTAACCCGGGTGCCCCACCTGTTTTTTTTGTAAAAATATCCTACTATACAACTAGACTAATAATATGAAACATACTATACAATTGCTCATAAGCATCAGCTTTCTGTTGGCTGGCCTGCCCAATGCGAAAGCCCAGTTGAACGGCTCTTATATAATAACCGGGAGGGTCACCGACGACCAGGGCCATGCGCTCGACGGCGTTTCCATACAAATACTTGACACGCAGCTTGGCGTAGTCAGCGATAACAGCGGGGGCTTCAGACTGGTGGCGAACAAGAGTTTTCCGGTGACCATTCGTTTCTCCATTGTCGGTTTTTCACCGAAAGAGGTGGTGGTGCGCTCGCTCCATGAAAAAATAGCGGTGCAGCTGTTCAGCCAGTCGCTGATCGCCAATGAGGTGGTCGTCACGGCCAGCCGTACCAGCGAAAAATTGTTGCGTTCGCCGGTTACCATCGAAAAGCTCGACATCCGCGCGCTGAAAGAAACACCGGCGCCATCGTTTTACGATGCACTGGGTAACCTCAAAGGCATTCAGCTTACCACTTCATCACTGACCTTTAAAATCCCGAATGCAAGGGGTTTTAATATTCCCAATAATTTCCGCTTCATGCAACTGGTCGACGGCGTAGACATGCAGGCGGCCACCCTGGGCGTTCCCCTCGGGAACGCCATTGGCCCCACCGAGCTGGATATAGCCAGTGTGGAGGTAACACCCGGCGCCGCCAGCGCCCTGTACGGCATGAATGCGATCAACGGCATGGCCAATCTCATTACCAAAAGCCCTTTCACCTACCAGGGGCTGAGTATCTACCAACGTACAGGAGTGAATCATATAGACGGCACCGATCATGCCGCGTCGGTACTAACGGAAACGGCTATCCGCTACGCAAAAGCCTTTAATAACAAATTCGCCTTTAAGGTCAACTTCAGTTACCTGCGTGGCACCGACTGGATCAGCAACAGCAAAAACGACCAGAACGGCAATGATAAAAACACGGCCAATCCGGCCTACCCTGAATTGAACGGCGACAATAACCCGGCCTATGATGCCTGGAACAGGTACGGCGACGAAAACAACAATGCGGTTACCCTTAGCGGCGTGAACTACCAGGGCGCCAGCCGGAGCTTCCTGGTAAGGCGAACCGGCTATTGGGAAAAAGACCTGTAAACCCGAAAGTGGACAACCTGAAAGCCGATATGGCACTGCATTACCGTTTCAATCCGTCTCTCGAGCTGATCTATGGTTACCGGATCGGAAAAATGGATGGTATTTTTCAGCGGGGCAATAAAGTGCAGCTCAACAATGTGGTGGTGCAGAACCATCACCTGGAATTAAAAGGAAAAGACTTTGTCCTCCATTCATATGCCAGCATCGAAAACACCGGCGACTCTTATAACCTGAAACCACTGGCCGATAACCTCGACCTAACCCACCTCAGCAACAACGCCTGGCGCGATGTATTTAAAACAAATTTGCAGGGTGCGCTTGACAATGGTACCGGGCTGGCTGAGGCCATGCAGCTGGCCAGGGCTGCAGCCGACGAAGGCAGGGTGGAACCGGGCACGGCTGCCTTCGATAACCTGAAAAGCACGATCACCCGGATCAATAACTGGGACCATGCCAATGCAGGGATCGCCGGCGCACCGGCTACAGGCGGCGCCTGGTTAAAGCAGAGAAGCCGTATGTATCATACCGATGTGCAATGGGATCTCAGCTCCAGGATAAAATGGTTCAACCTGCTGGCAGGCGCCGATGTACGCATTTATGAAGTGATACCCGACGGCAATAATTTTGTCGACTTCAGCCGCCCCGTTGCCGAAAGAAACAAACCGGTTGAAGTAAACGGAAAGATTCCCGATCCCGATAATTTCGGTAAGAACGTGTACTACAAGAAATACGGCTTCTTTGCGCAGGCCACCAAAACATTCTTCAACGAAAAACTCAAGGTATTTGCATCGCTTCGTTTTGACCACAACCTCGAATTCAAACCCAAATTCAACCCGCGTGCGGCAATCGTGTACAGCCCTTCCGAAAACCACCATGTCCGTTTTTCCGTGCAGAACGGCTTTCGTTTCCCGGCGCTTTTTGAAGCCCTGTCTTTTGTCAACAACGGCAATGTGCGCCGGGTAGGGGGGCTGTCGTATATCAACGAAGGGCTCGGCTATCTCGACAATTCTTACACACTGAGCTCTGTGAACGATTTCAATGCCGCTGTTAACAGTGATGTAACCGCGGGTATGACGGCGAATGATGCGGCCTTGAAGAACCGCAACCTGCTGCAGGTAACCAGCCTGGCGCCCACGCAGCCCGAAAAGATCGTATCGTTTGAAGCGGGTTACAAAGCGGTTCTGCTTGACGGCGCCCTTTTTCTCGACCTCGATCTTTACCACAATACCTACACCGGCTTTCTCGGGCAGGTGGAAGTAGCGGTACCTTCTGACGGAAGAACAGGCGCCGACGAAGCGGTGATCGACATGCTCGCCGCCAACCGGTCGAAACAAACCCGGTACCGGGTATTCACCAATGCCAAACACCTACCGCAATTATGGATCTGCGCTGGCGGTGACCTATCGCTTCTATAAAAAATTCACCGTATCGGGCAATGTGAGCTACAACGATATCCAAACCAATAAGAGCAGCGATATTTTTGTAACCGCTTTCAATACACCAAAGTGGTCGGTGAACCTCTCTACCGGTAACCGCGAAGTGGCGCCCAACCTGGGCTTCAATATCGTATGGAAATGGCAAAGTTCCTTTTTGTGGGAAAGCCCGCTCGCCAATGGAACCGTGCCGGCCTTTCAAACCGTCGACGCCCAGCTTACCTGGCGGATACCGGTCTACAAAGCCAGCCTCAAATTCGGCGCGGCCAACCTGTTCAATAAACGCTACATACAATATGCCGCCGGACCTACCATCGGCGGTTTGTATTATACCACACTCATTTTCGACGGACTCTTCTGTAAACCCTAGTTTTGTATGATGTCTTCCAAACAAGCCAATAATTTATATCCAGTGTTCCTGCAATTGAAGCACCTGCGGGTGCTGGTGGTGGGCGGTGGTCATGTGGGCGAAGAAAAGCTCGGCTCTTTGCTCAGATCCTGCCCCGATGCACACATCACGCTCGTGGCATTGCAGATCAGGGAGACCATAAAAAACATGGCTTCCCAATACAGCGGGCTCACCCTGCACGAAAAGGCTTTCGAGGCTGCAGACCTTACTGCGAACGACCTGGTCATCGCCGCCACCAACGATGCGGCTTTAAACCGGCAGGTAAAAGAAGCTGCGGGTCGTGCGGGCGTACTGGCCAATATTGCCGACACACCCGAGCTCTGCGATTTTTACCTCGGCAGCATTGTGAACAAAGGCGATTTAAAAATAGCCATCAGCACCAACGGCAAATCGCCCACCGTTGCAAAACGACTGAAAGAGCTGATCAACGACGCCATTCCGCCTGAAATGGAAAGAGTGTTGGACAATATGCAGGTGATCCGCTCCAAAATGAACGGCAATTTTGCCGAAAAGGTCAGGAGGCTGGATGAGATCACGGGAGTGCTTGCTGCCGACCGCGACCTCACCGCGCAGGCCGCCGAAAAAAAATGGAAAAAACTCGCCTCCCGGCTGATCCTGGTATTCACGGCCATGTTCGTGGGGCATTTCATTTTATCGTCTGTTCCTTTTCCCACGTTCGGCGAATTGTGGACGCAGGCAGGCAGTTACCTGACCGGCCAGTTCGCGCTGTTCATTGTGGCCGGCTTCCTGGCCCAGCTGGTAGACGGTTTATTGGGCATGGGTTACGGCGTAACCTCAGCCACCTGCCTGATTTCGTTCGGCGTGAATCCCGTATCGGTGAGTGCCGCCATCCACACCTCCGAAATCTTTTCTTCGGGTGTTAGCGGATACAGCCATTATAAATTCGGAAACGTAAACCGCAAGCTGTTCAGGCACC
>JASGFZ010000021.1:0-19934 GCA_047605345.1 Flavihumibacter sp.
AGGTAGCTGCTCCAGGCAAACCAGAAGGGTATCTGTGCCGGGTTCACGGCGCTCATGCCCACACCCAGTAAAAACCGGCTGATCCGGTTATTGAATACAACACTTTTTTGTTCCCGGTCCGATCGCCAGGCGAGCCACAGGCTGCCGGCGCCGAGTACGGCAAAAATGACCACCGCCGCCCATTCCATATAACGGAACAGCGACGCATGCGCCGTAATCCAATGAACGCCGTTGAGCGACAACCTCACATAGATGATCTCCACCAGCGCCACCCCCAGGGCAAACCACAGGGCCTTTCGCGTACTTTCGGTAACAGCGATCTGCATAGCCGTTACATTCAGGTTGCCCAGCGGCAAGCTTCCCATAAAGCTGATACCCATGCCCGTTAGTAATATCAGGAGGTTATCAGACATTGATGGCGGCTATTTTCTTTTCGAATTTTTTGTTTTCAATGAACATTTGGCGGCCTGCACGAAACGAGAGATAAGGCACCCCTGTTTTATGCTGTTGCCTGGAAATACGCGCCAATATCAACCAATGCCGTATGATTTCTTTCCATGCAAAAAAAAGATTGTGTTTCGGATCATACATATGCGTGGGTTCAGCGCCTGCGCCATTCAGTTCGATCACAGAAAAATCCAGCCCTTCTTTGAAGGTTTCCCAGGAGCGAAAGCGGATATCGAGGCGCCCGTAATGAAACCCGTCCACCTGCTGACAAAATGCGTCAATCAGGTTTGTCAGCTTTTCGTCAATCCGGTGACTGTCGTCCAAAAAGCAGGCGCCCCGCGCGTGGTTGCCGAAGGGAACCAGCTCCAGCACCTCGCCATTGGCAGGTACCGCATGTAACTTGTCGCCGTACATTTTCTCCAGGCTTTTCAGTTGCAGGATATATCTTTTCTCGCGCTTCAGCAATTGCGCAATGGTTGAAAAACCATCGCCGGTTACCGCCAGGAACTGCTTGCTCACGATACCCGTCAGGCGGCCTTTCGCTTCGCCAGGAAAACGGCAATAAAAAATGCCGGTCTCCAGCGGGTAATCAATCCTTTCCTGCACCAGGAAATCAAGGGGTGATTCCCGGCAATAGCGTGCCAGGTCGGCATCACTGTTTAACTGCCGCACCCCTCTGCCCCGTGCGCCGATATCAGGCTTCGCGATCAACGGGTAGCCCAACTGTTGCCGGCGCAGGGCTTCCAGGGCTTCGGCCGGCGATGCGCCTGCTGAAAACGATAAAGTGGCGGGATAGCTGCCTTCTGGCATCAGCGCATATATCTTTTTTTTCGACTCCATCAAAAAGCCGCCGTTTTCAATCGAAGGGTTGGCCGCGCTGTAAAAGAAAAATGAGCGCACCCTGACGCACAGTAACAGGAAGATGGGAATGATGGGGCCATAAACAACGCCAAATGGCCAGTATTCCCAGTGCAGCAGCCGGATGAAAAACGGCCGGTTCAGCAACCTCTTCATAAGCCGGTGGTCAGCTGTTGTGTAAAATGGATGACTGCTGACACCTCCCGTTCAGCACCGGCATCCCGGTATAGCATGGTGGCGCTTGCTGCCGATACGGCAATACAGGTGCTGCTAACGGTTTTTACAGGGTCCCGTTCGTTCAGCAGTTGTTGTGTTGCCAGGAACCGCAGCAGACCGGCGGCAGCCGGCTCGGGATTCAGCTTTTTCCAGTTATCAAACACCTGTCTTTTTTCTGCCTGCCGGGCTGCCGTGTACAGGGTTGCCGAAGCCCAGAGATAAGACCGGGCCGGGTCCAGCTGCCGGCTGTGCTTCTCCCGCCCGTCCCAACGGCTCTCATACAATTGCCCGTGCTGAAAAAAAACGATGCTGAAGGGCTCAATACGCTGCAGGTCATAGCGGCTGAAATTATCCTGGAAAAAACCATCGTGTATAAGATCAAGAAATACCAGCCCGCGGCTGGCCCGGTAAGAACCCGCCGGCGCATGCTTCACAAAAGCGCCGTTGAACAAAACCGCCACACCGCCGTTTTCATGCGCCGCAATCCAGCTACCGCCGGCTTTTGCATCGCGCGGAAACAACAAACGCCGTCCGCCTGCCAGGTGAACAGCCGGTTCGATGGCGGGTAACCGGTTCGTTTGTTCATCCCTGTTAGAGGCGATCAATACCGACGAACCCGCCGGCTGGTAAATTACTGTGCACATTCTTTCCTGAATTTGGTGGTGGAAGAAGCCACGCCAAATCCCTCGGGCAGTGTGAGATCGGTCAGTTGCCATACGCCCACCCTGATGAGCGCCATGTGATGAATGGCGTGTTCTAAGTTATAAGCTATTTCACGGTAGAAATTTGTGGTAAGGCAAACGAGCTCGTCAGCATCCTCATGATAAGAAGCCTCCATTTGCAGTTCCCTGTTCTCTTTTACCACTGCCTCTCTTATTTCTTCGAGCTTTTGCAAGGCCAGCAGCTTATCCGTTTCAATGGCCCTGTCTCTTTTCCTTTTTTCATAATTCACCACACCCGTTTCATAACCCACCAGCAGGCACTGGAACATCTCGATGATATGCCGGGTATGCTGGCCGATGGTGGCATGCGACAGCGCAGCGCAGGGCTGGCTGTAATGCAGGTGCGACAGCATTTGCAGGGTTGTGCCCAACTGACTGAATACCTGCTGAATGGCTGTATATAACTGCATTTGTCTAAAATAATGAATTGCTGCTGCAAATACAGGGCCGGAACTAGCGGGCGTAAATTTTCAGGCTCACTTTCGCTTCGTCGGCCATGGTCAAACTGCTTCCGCCCACTTTATAAGAGAGACGGTTTACCGTAAACCCTCCTTCAAACACCCATGCCTCTCCTTCTTTTACCGTAAACGGAATAGCTACCTGGCCGCTTACACCGTGCATCTCCAGGGTGGCTTTCAACACATAGGAATGGCCGTCGCTTCCGGGCTGCGGATGCGCCCCTTTTATATGGATAAGCGGGAATTTCTCTGCGTCGAAAAAATCGTTGCTGCGCAAATGATTGTCCCGTTTCTTATTGCCCGTATTGATAGCCGCAGCCTTTACCGACACATCGAAAACCGCCTGCGCGGCATTGTCCGGATCAAACCGGATAGTACCCTCCAGCCCGCTGAAACTGCCGGACACGCGCAACCCGAAATTTTTTATAACAAAGCTGACGGCCGACAGCCGGTCGTCGGGCGCTAAGGTTTTCTCCTGTGCATACCCAATGTGGCAAATGCACAATAATACAAGCGCCGGCAGCATTGCTTTCATGCATCAATTTACAGTAGATTTACAAAAAAACGGTATGCAGATTCCGAGCATGGCTGAAATGACGGCAAATGGTGAAAGCCCCGAAGTATTGTTCTGGGTAGGCTGTGCCGGCAGTTTCGACCAGCGCGCGCAAAAGATCTCACGCGCTTTTGCCCTGATCCTCGAAAAAGTGGGTATCCGCTTCGCCATACTGGGTAAGGAAGAAATGTGCACGGGCGATCCCGTTCGGCGGGCCGGTAATGAATTTCTCTTCCAGATGATGGCCTACCAGAATATACAAATACTGAATGGCTACGGCGTCAAAAAAATCGTTACCACCTGCCCGCATTGCTTCAATACGCTGAAGAATGAATACCCCGAGCTCGGCGGGCAATACGAGGTCATACACCATGCCGAATACCTGCAGCAGCTCATCAATGCCGGGAAGATCCGGCTGGCCGGGGGCGGCCCTTTCAAGGGTAAAAAGATCAGCTTCCACGACAGCTGTTACCTGGGCCGCGCCAATGACATCTACGAAGCCCCCCGCCAGGTGCTTGAATTCCTCGATGCCGAACTGGTGGAAATGAAACGCTGCCGCAGCAACGGACGCTGTTGCGGCGCAGGTGGCGCTCAGATGTTCAAGGAAGAAGAAAAAGGAGCCGTTCGTATCAATATAGAAAGAACGGCCGAGGCACTGGAAATCGGCGCCCCGGTGATCGCCGCTGCCTGCCCCTTCTGCAATACCATGCTTACCGACGGTATTAAGAACAAAGAAAAAGAGGGTGAGGTCAGCGTGCTTGATATAGCAGAACTCATTGCCGCCAGCCTATCCTGATTTCTGGTTTGATCACGTAACTTTGCGGCATGAATTTGTCATACCGCGAATTATTACCAGCCGATTTTGCGCCCGCCTCACGGGTTTGGGTGTACCAGTGCAACCGCCTGCTGGGCATGGGTGAAACGCTCGAAGCCGATGCCCTCCTGCAGCAGTTCGTAGCACAGTGGCAGGCACATAGCGCACCTGTAAAAGGATTTGCCACCATCTTCTTCGGTCAGTTTATTATCCTTATGGCAGATGAGTCGTACACCACGGTGAGCGGCTGCAGTACCGACAGCAGCGTGCGGGTCATAAAAATGCTGGAAGAAAAATTCCGTGTGTCCCTGTTCGACCGGCAGCTGCTGGCATTCGTGATCAAAGACAAAGTGCAGCTGATACCCATCGCCCAACTCAGGCATGCGGTGGAACACGGCATGATCAAAGAAGACGATCTCTTTTTCAACAATGTAGTGGCTACCAAAGCCGAGCTGGAAAACAACTGGCTCATTCCCCTGAGCCAAAGCTGGCTTGCCTCGCGCCTGGGGCTCAATGCCGGCTGATCAGAAGATGAGCTGAAAAGCCGTACCCTCTCCTTCTATCGATTGCACCTGGATATTGCCCTTGTGCAGCATCATGATCTGCTTGCACAGGCTCAGGCCGATACCGCTGCCGGTTTTCTTGGTGCTGAAAAAGGGAATAAAGATCTTGTCCATCACCTCCTGCGACATGCCGGCGCCGTTGTCGGCCACTTTGATGCTGACCTTTCCTTTCGGCAGGCTGGCGGCAGACAGCACAATCCTGGGATCGGGCTTTTCTTTTACGGCATCCATCGCATTCACCAGCAGATTGATCATGATCTGCTCCAGCAGGTTGAGGTCGGCCTGCAGCTGCAGTTCAGGCTCCTTGATAAGAATTTCCAGCTCGATATTCTTTTGCTCCAGCGTAGGCAGCATCAGCTGCTGCAGGTTCCGGAACACATCCAGCACATACAGCTTTTCCAGGTGCAGCTCACTGATCTTGTTCAGGTTCCGGTAGGTTTCGGCAAACCGGAGCAACCCCTCGCTGCGCCGTTGAATGGTTTCAATACCCAGGCCGAGATCATCAAGCGTGCCCGTTTTGTCTTCGATATCACCCGATGAGGCGTCCAGCCTGCCTTTTAACGTGCTGGCCAGCGATGAGATGGGCGCCACCGAATTCATGATTTCGTGGGTCATTACATTCAGCAGCTTTTGCCAGGCTTTTGATTCGGTTTCATCCATCGCCTCGTTGACATTCTGAAACGCGATCAGCTTAAACTGCCTGCCATCGGTCTGGAAAGCGGTGCAGGAAATGATCAGCTTCACCTGGCTCTTGTCGACCAATGCAGTGGCCAGCTTCGCTTCCCCCGGCCTGATCGCGCTGAGCACGGAATACAATTGCTGGTCGCGTTTCTGCAATGAGCCGATGGTTTTGAGATAAGGCAACTGCAGCATCCTTTTCAACGATTCATTCATCCACACTACCTGTCCGTCGTCGACCTGGAAGGAAAGTATGCCCGTATCGACCAGCTCCAGTATTTTTTGCAGGTACTGGTACTGGGTTTCTTTCTCCTTGCTGATGACTTTGAATGTACTGTTGATTTCATTAAAGCCATGGCGAAGCGGCTGTAACTCAACCGGAGCATGCTTCACATCAAAATAGCGGGAGAAATCGCGGTAGTGTACCGACTCCACGAACTGATCCAGCTCATCCTGCGCCTTACGTTGCGACTTATACAGGTCAAACAGCTGGTAAGCAAGAACCGGCACCAGCAGGATCACGAATTTGAACTCGGCGCGCACCAGCAGCCAGGCAGCCAGGCACAGCACTGCAAACAACAGCAGCACTTTGATAAAAAGTTTGTTGCTGGTGCTTTTAAATATCATACTTGCTTAATCTCCGGTACAGGGCCGTACGCGTTAACCCCAGTTCCCGCGCGGCTTTGGTGATATTTCCGTTGTGCTTTTCGATCACTTTCAGGATCGTATTTTTTTCGATGGCGCTCAGCTTCAGCTCATCGGGTTCTTCGGCCTGGTCGGTGGCAAACTCTATGGGCGAAAACAAGAGGTCGCTTGTTTTCAATACATCGCCTTCGGCCATAATTACCGCTCTTTCGATGGTGTATTGCAGCTCGCGCACATTTCCGGGAAAGGGATATTGCATCAGCTTCTCCACCGCTGCATCATCAAAGCGCAAAAGCGGTTTCAGGTATTTTTTGCTGTACAGCTGGTTGAAGTGATTGGCGAGCAGCAATATGTCTTTGCCGCGTTTGCGAAGCGGCGGCATGATGATCTCAACCGTGTTGATGCGATAGATCAGGTCTTTCCTGAACCTGTTCTCGTTCGCCAGTTCGGTTATCGGGAGATTGGTGGCGCATACCAGCCGCACGTCGAACGGAATCGGCGTATTGGTACCAATACGGGTTACCTGCCGGTTCTGTAAAACCGACAACAGCTTGGCCTGTTGCTGCAGGCTGATATTTCCTATCTCATCCAGGAAGATAGTGCCGCCGTTGGCCGCTTCGAAGCGACCGGCACGGTCTTCACGGGCATCAGTAAACGCTCCTTTCTTATGGCCGAACAATTCACTTTCAAACAGCGAATCGGTCAGTGCGCCTACATCCACCTTGACGAATGGTTTCGAAGCCCGCAGTGAATACTGGTGAATGGCTTTGGCCACCAGGTCTTTCCCTGTACCGTTTTCGCCCAGTATAAGGATATTGGCATCGGTGGGTGCAATCTTTTCCACCTTGTAAAAAATGACCTTCATCGTTTCCGATTCACCCAGCAGCTCTGAGCCGATGGTATTGCCGGCAACCGGGCCGGTATCGGCAGCCACAATACCCTCTTTTTTCTTCAGCACTTCTTTGATGGTGCTGATCAGCCGGTCGTTGTGCCAGGGCTTCACCACAAAATCGGCGGCCCCTTCTTTCAGCGATTTAACGGCCAGGTCCACATCACCGTAAGCGGTTATCATCACAACAGCCGCATCCGATTTCAATTCTTTGATCTTCCGCAGCCAGAAGATGCCCTCGTTGCCGGTATTGATCGAGCTGGTAAAATTCATATCAAGCAGGATCACGTCAAATTTCCCCTCACTCAACAGCTGCTGTAACAATTGGGGGTTCTTTTCCGTCACAACTTCTTTGGCTTCTGTTTTCAACAGCAGCCTGACGGCGGTAAGTACATCGGTGTCGTCGTCAACAACGAGAATGGAAGCGTTCTTTAATGTCATAACAATTGCTGCAATGTTAGGTATTTTTTTTTCACCTGCATGGCAGTGTAAAACAGGTGATGAAAAGCGAACAGTAAGTGTATCAAAAGCGGACAGTTGCCTGACACGTTTAAATATAATTTATTGATTACGAGATGATTGAATTTATGGCACGGGGTTTAGCATACTGAGGTCAATTGTTACAGGTCAAAAAAACAAACAGTGGACAGAGTCATTGAAAAAAAGAAATGGTCAACCAAACGCATCTTAACGATTGCAGGCATCACAGCGCTGGTTGCCCTGATCGTCGGTAGTTTTTATTTTACTTCGGGCAAGAGCCGCCTGAACGTGGATACCGACCGTATCACCATCAGCGAAATCACCAAAGGCATATTCCAGGAGAACATCCCCGTGAATGGTATCGTATTGCCGAAAACCACCATCTATCTCGACGCCACTGAAGGCGGTCGCGTAGAACAACGCTATGTGGAAGACGGCGAGGTCATGAAAAAAGGCCAGCCGATCCTGAAGCTCAGCAATACCGACCTGGAGCTTAGTCTTTCGAATCAGGAAACCCAGGTGTTCAACGTACTGACCCAAATGCAGATCGCCAAGAACAACGCCGATCAGAATACCATCAACCGGCTGAACCAGATGGCTGAAGTCGATAATGCCCTGAAAGAAGCCGAGCGGGTTTACAATGTAAACGCCAAGCTGTACAAGCAAAAAGCGATCGGCTCGCAGGATTACACTTCGTCGGCCAACCTGTACGACTACCAGAAAAGAAGAAAGGAACTGACGGCCGACATTATGCACAAGGACTCCATCAGCAGCCGGCAGCAGCTGACGCAGATGCAGCAATCGTACACCAGAATGGCCAATGCGCTGGACCTGATGCGCCACAAAGTGGGCGACCTGATTGTGCGGGCGCCGGTTGACGGGCAGCTCACCTCTCTCGATGCTGAAATCGGGCAGTCGAAAAACAAGGGCGAACGCCTGGGCCAGCTCGACGTGCTGGACGGTTATAAAGTGCGCGTGGATGTTGACGAACACTATATCACCCGCATCTTTATCGGCCTAAAAGGCACCTATGAAATGCCGGGTAAATCGTACACCCTGGTGATCAAAAAAGTGTACACGCAGGTAACGAACAGCCGCTTCCAGGTGGATATGGAATTTGAAGGCGAGGTACCGAAAATCCGCCGCGGGCAAACCCTGCAGATACGCCTGGCGCTGAGCGATGAAAAACAGGCCATCCTGCTGCCCAAAGGCGGTTTCCACCAGCAAACAGGCGGTAACTGGATATTCAAGCTGAACGACGCCGGTACCATGGCCTATAAGGCAGATATCCAGCTGGGCATGCAAAACCCCGATAATTTTGAAGTGCTGAACGGACTGAAACCGGGCGACAAGGTAATCACCAGCAGCTATGAGAACTATGGTAACATGCAGGAGCTGGTATTGAAAAAACCATAATCATTCATCAACACTATCAATCTGGTTGTATGAAAAAGAAAATATACAGGAGGCTTGCGGCTTGCGTTATATGCCTGCTGGCGGCAGCCACCGGCATCAGCGGCGACCAAACCAAATCAAGTTGTCTGCCGCCGAAAGCAGACCCCGTGTTAACGGCAGAGAAAGCGCTGCCGCCCGCCACCGACCTGCCGGCTTCCGCCCTGCTATTATTAATGCAGTCTTAATTTATAAATCAACAATATGATCAAGATCACCGATCTGGAAAAGTACTATCGCACCGAAGAGGTGGAAACCGTTGCGCTCAACAAGCTGTCTTTCGAAGTCAAGGAAGGCGAGTTCGTGGCGGTAATGGGTCCCTCGGGCTGCGGAAAATCCACCCTGCTGAATATTCTCGGGCTGCTCGACGATCCCGATGCCGGCAGCTTCCTGTTCAACGGCATCGAGGTAGCCAAATTCAACGAAAGAAAAAGAGCCGACCTGCGCAAACACAATATCGGCTTTGTATTCCAGAGCTTTAACCTGATCGACGAACTCACCGTTTTCGAAAATGTTGAGCTGCCGCTGATCTACACCGGCGTTAAAGCCGCAGAAAGAAAAAAAATCGTTGAAGAAGTGCTGGACAAGATGGTGATCATGCACCGCCGGAACCACTACCCCCAGCAACTTTCGGGTGGCCAGCAGCAGCGGGTGGCGGTAGCGCGCGCCGTGGTCAATAACCCCAAACTGATCCTGGCCGATGAGCCCACCGGTAACCTCGACTCCAGCAACGGCAATGAAGTGATGCAGTTGCTGACCGATCTGAATGAACAGGGAACCACTATTGTAATGGTCACCCACAGCGAGCATGATGCCCGCTACAGCCACCGCGTGATCCGCATGCTGGACGGTCAAACGGTAACGGAAAATATCATGGCCTGAAAACGCAGTGGCCGCTGAATAAAATTTATTTACATGCTGTGGAATTACCTGAAAATAGGATGCAGAAATCTCCTGAAGAACAAAGGTTTTTCGGTGATCAATATAGCAGGGCTTGCCATCGGAATGGCTAGTGCCATCCTGATCTTTTTATGGATATACGACGAAACAACCTACGAGCAGTTCCATGAAAAGAAAGACCGGATTTATGAAGCCTGGAACCTGGCCCATTTCAGCGGCGAGCTGCATGCCTGGAATACTACCCCCAAAGTGCTGGCTTCGGCTGTTCAGAAAGACCTGCCCGAAGTGGAAAAAACCACCAGGGCGGCGTGGCAAAAAAGGATACAGTTTGCAATAGGCGAGAAAAAAATCAACGCCACCGGCCAGCAGGTAGATTCCACCTTTCTCAGCATTTTCAGTTTCCCGCTGCTGAAGGGAGATCCGGCTACGGCGCTGATGGATCCGTTGGGGGTAGTCATTACTGAAAACCTGGCCAAAAGCCTTTTCGGCAGCACAGACGTACTGGGCAAAACCGTCCGGATCGATAACCGCAAGGAAAAAATGGTTACCGGTGTAGCCGCTAACCCGCCCGTTAACTCGCGTTTCCAGTTTGAATACCTGCTGCCCTGGGCCGATCTGCGTGCAGACAATGACGACGATGCCTATTGGGGCAATAACTCTGTTCGCACCTATGTGCTGCTGAAACAAAATGCGTCGCCCGAATCGGCCAACGCCAAAATGAAAGTGCTGAAACCCAGGTACGACAAAGACGATCCCCACTGGCAGATGTTCCTTTACCCCATGAGCCGCTGGCGTTTGTATTCCAGCTTCGAAAGCGGAAAGGAAGCTGGGGGCATTATCGTGTACGTTCGCATATTTGCCACCGTCGCGGTTCTCATCCTGCTGATCGCCTGTATCAATTTCATGAACCTGAGCACAGCCAGGTCTGAAAAAAGAGCGAAGGAAGTTGGCATCCGGAAAGTAGCCGGCGCTCTACGCGGACACCTCGTAGCACAGTTCCTGGGCGAATCCATACTCATCGCTTTTATGGCAGGCATCCTGGCCCTGCTGATCGTAATCCTTACCCTGCCCGGCTTTAACCGGCTCGCTGAAAAATCAATGCACCTGCCCTTCGGCGAACCCCGCTTATGGCTCCTGCTGCTGGGCATTATACTAATTACCGGCCTGACAGCCGGCAGCTACCCGGCATTCTACCTTTCTGCTTTCCGGCCGGTAAGCGTACTGAAAGGTACATTCCGCAAAATAAATACGCTGATCACCCCCCGCAAGCTGCTGGTGGTAACACAGTTCAGCATTGCCATCATGCTTATACTGAGCACCGTCGTGATCAGGAAGCAATTACAATATGCACAAAGCAGGCAGGTGGGTTACGACAAGGGCGGGCTTACCTATATGTTTATGACCGGCGATATGGACCGGAACTACCTGCTCATCCGCGAAGAGCTGCTGCAATCGGGTGCAGCCAGCGCGGTTACCAAAACCTCTTCTCCCTTAACCCAAAACTGGAGCGATACCTGGGGCATTTACTGGGACGGGAAATCGCCCGACGACAAAACCGATTTCGACCGCTTTTCGGCCGATGAAAATTTCGCAACCACCGCCGGGCTCATCCTGGTAATGGGCCGTGATTTTGACCTCAAAAAATACCCGACCGATTCCACGGCCATGCTGCTGAATGAATCGGCATTGAAAACAATGGGATTCAAAGATCCGTTGGGCCGCATTGTGAAAGACGGCGACAGGGAATACCATGTGGTGGGCGTTTTTAAAGACTTTATTCTGGGATCGCCGTACTACCCCACCAAACCCATGGTGGTGGAAGGTGCAAGCGGCTGGTTCAGCGTGATCCATGTTAAGCTGAACAACAAAAACAATGTAGCCGCCAACCTGGAAAAAATGGAGGCCATTTGTAAAAAATACAATCCGCAGTTCCCCTTTGAATACCAGTTTGTAGACGAAGACTATGGCAGGAAATTCGCGAACGAACAGCGGATCGCCACCTTATCGGCCTATTTCGCAGCGCTTACCATCTTTATCTCCTGCCTGGGTTTATTCGGGCTGGCGGCTTATATGACGGCTACCCGCGTTAAAGAGATCGGCGTGCGCAAAGTGCTGGGCGCTTCGGTGATATCCATAACCAGCCTGCTGACAAAAGATTTTCTGAAACTGGTAGGCATATCCTTTGTTATCGGGGCGCCGGTTGCCTGGTACTGCATGCACCACTGGCTTCAGTCGTATCCGTACCGTACCACCATCGGGTGGTGGCTCTTCGTGCTGACAGGCGTGCTGACGGCAGCCATCGCCATATGCACGGTCGGATACAGCGCTGTAAAAGCCGCATTGGCAAACCCGGTAAAAAGCCTGAGGTCGGAGTGATTTAATGTATGCCGCAAACAAAAACTATGATTAAGCTGGAACATATTTCAAAATGGGTGACCAATGGCGGCGCCCGGGTTTTTCTGCTGAAAGATATCAACCTGCAGATTGCCGAAGGAGAATTCGTATCGATCATGGGGCCTTCGGGTTCGGGCAAATCGACCCTGCTGAATGTGATCGGCATGCTTGATGATGCCAACGAAGGTACTTACGGGTTCCTGCACGAGCAGGTGCACCTACTGAAAGAAAAGCAGCGCTCTCAGTTGTACAAGCAGTATATCGGCTTCGTTTTCCAGGCCTATCACCTGATCGATGAGCTGACCGTATATGAAAACATTGAAACACCGCTGTTGTACCACGACACCAAATCGGCCGAAAGAAAAGCCCTGGTAGGTGATATGCTCGACCGGTTCCAGATCGTGGGCAAAAAGGATCTCTTCCCCAGCCAGCTCTCGGGCGGCCAGCAGCAGCTGGTCGGCATCGCCCGCGCGCTGATCAGCAAACCCAAGCTGCTGCTGGCCGATGAACCCACCGGCAACCTCAACTCCAAACAGGGAGAAGAGATCATGGAGCTGTTTAAAAAACTGAATGAAGAAGATGGCGTTACCATTATACAGGTAACCCACTCCGAAAAAAATGCCGCTTATGGCAACCGAATCATTAACCTGCTCGACGGGCGCATAGAACATGCCCGATAAAGAATAGAAGATGAAAAATAATATCCTGACAGTGATGGGCAGCATAGTCGTTTGCCTGTTCACCATCGTGTTACCCACCGGCACCCGGGCGCAGTCAGACAGCTCGGGCACACTCAGCCTGCAACAATGCGTGGAGATAGCGCATAAAAACAACCTGGAACTGAAACAGGCCGAGTTACTGGCTGCATCGGGCCAGATCGACTATAAACAGGCAAAAAACAACCTCCTGCCCTACCTGAACGGCAGCGTTGCCCACGGCCTGAACCAGGGCCGCAGCATTGACCCCTTCAGCAACAGCTACCTGAACCAGAATATCAGTTATGCCAATTATGGATTGAACGCCGGTGTGGATGTTTTTAGCGGACTCGCGGCACTGAATAATATTAAACAAACCAGGTTGTCGGCCGAAGCAGGCCGCCTCGATGTGGAACAGAACAAAGACATGCTGACGCTGAACGTCATCAACGCTTACCTGCAGGTGCTGGCGGCAAACGATCAGCTGGTACAGGCGCAGAACCAGGCAAACCTGAGCCAGAAGCAGGTGGAGCGCCTTAGCATACTGAACGACGAAGGCAATATTCCCCCGTCTCAATTATTCGACCTCAAAGGCCAGCTGGCAGGCGACCAGGTGACCCTCGTGAATGCCCAAAACCAGTTGGAATCGGCCCGGCTTACGCTAACGCAACTGATGAATATTCCGTACAGCCAGTCTATCCACCTGGAGCGAATCACCAATGATGAATTGCTTGCCCGGTTCAGCGGAACACCCGATTCCATTTACCAGCTGGCGCTGCAGGAACTGCCCCTGGTAAAAGCGGCGACCATCAGGAAAGAGAGCGCTGGGTTCGCACTGAAAGCCGTTCGCGGACAATACTGGCCGTCGGTGAGCCTCAATGGCGGATTATACACCAACTATTCCAGTGCCGCCCGCACTTCTACCCTGCTGTCTACCAGCGATCAGCCAACAAACCAGTATGTGCTTACGGGAGGCGTTAAAGAGCCTGTTTATATGCCGGTGAGCCAGTACGCTGAAAATAAGATCGGTTACGGCAATCAATTCAAAAACAACTACAACACCAATATCAACCTGAGCGTTCGTGTTCCCATCATCAACTACCTCAGTACCCGCAATAAAGTGGCCAAAGCAAAGCTGGAGGTAGAAAACACCCATTTGGTAGAAAACAACGCAAAAATAAAACTGCAGCAGCAGGTGGAGCAGGCTTTCATGAACATGACGGCTGCCTATAACAGGTTCAATGTGCTGGTACAGCAAACCGAAGCGTTCGGCGAGTCGTTCCGTATCACTGAAGCGAGGTTCAATGAAGGCGTTGTGAACTCGGTAGATTACCTCACCGCCAAGAACAACCTTGACCGGTCAAATATCAGCCTGATCAATGCCAAATACGAATACATACTCCGCACTAAAATCCTCAATTATTACCGGCATGCCCCGCTCTGGTAAATCAGGGAACGATCAGTTTCCTGACGACCGGATTGGCTATTTCGTCTGCTTCAATAAATACCGTATAGATGCCGCTGTTGCGCAGGCTGCCTTCGCCTTCCACCACCTGTTTTACATTCGCATTTATCCTGCCCAGCTTCACCAATTTCAGCAAACGGCCGTTGATATCTGTAATGGTCAGCTTCACATTGTTCATCGTTTTGGCTGCCTGTATATTGAATACCTGGTTGGTCACCACGGTAGGAAATACCTGCAGGCTGGCATCGGCGCTGCCACTTATTACCAGCGGCAGCACAGAAGAATAAACCGTTTTGCCGTTTTCGTCGGTCATACGTAACCGGTAGGTAGACCTGCCCTGCAACGGCATGGGGTCGGTGAATTCATAGCTGAGCGTGCCGTTCTTTGCCGCAGAAACGGTGCCGATAGCCGTATAAACGCCGTTGGAAGAAGCCCGTTCCACCACAAATTCGCTTGTTTTGTTACCGCTGCCCACTCCCCAGTTCAGTTTCATTTCAGCATTTACCAGCCTGCCGGTAAAGGATTGCAGCCCAACAGAAAGCACGCTGAGCGTTTCCAGCCTGTACGATACACGGTTAGCGCCCACAGCGCCAAAATATTCAATCACCATATTGTAAGCGCCGTCAAGAACCAAGGTAATATCGGTAGTGCCATAAGCATGAGTGGACCACTGATCGATGACCCAGGTATTTCCGCCGTCTACACTGAAGCGGTAGCCGTCGCCACCGCCAACAGTCATCTTGTAGGTGCCGGATATAAAGAATTTGGTCAGCATATACCGTGCACTGAAATTCTCGGTGTATACCGAACATACGTCGGTTGCGTAGTTCACCGCGCTGCCGCCGAAGTTCTCATCGAAATTGGGACTGCCTGTATTGCCTTCAGTTACCTTTCCCTTATAAGTTTGATAACCGGTTCCCTGGAACATGTAACCGTTCCATATATTATTGGTTCCGTAAACATTCGGATTAACAGCAAGGATATTCACATAGGGTATTTGTGTTACAGCGCGGGAGCTGACGATGGCCTGGCTCGACGGGCAGGAGCCGCCTCCCGAACAGGTGCCACTGTACAAAACCGTAGCGTTCTCACGAATTGGATCAGTGCTGCCGTTCATCATCGATACCGCATACGTGCCCGCGATCTGCACCGTGGCAGTCATTACAATGGAATCGCCCACGGCCAGGCCAGCTCCCGTTGTAAAATAATAGATGCCGTTATTCGTGTTGTTATAGTAGGCAGAAGACGGGTTTCGAAGATAACTGATGCTGCCCGGATCCATGGTCCAGTTAGCCGGCAGCTCAATCGAATAGAGGTCAGAACTGCTGGTAAGCAGCGGCCCCTGGTTCACCAGCACAAAACGGTACGAAGTGGTCAGATCGGCCGTTGAATTGCACGACTGCCGGGCTGTGTCAACATACGAACGGAGATCGTACAGGTTCCTGGTTGAAGGAACACCATTCATTTCAATCTTCTCGGTTTGCTGGGTAATGCCACTTGATACCACACCACAGGGCGATACAGAGGATGCACCAACGCGGATTGCCTGCCCGCTGGTAAAATTACAATCAGTGCGAAGCCCGTAACGTATCCTCACTTTCTCGTTGGTGGAAAGCTTGGTATAGTAGGCGCTGGGTATATCGAATTGAATGGTACTTCCACCGGTCACCACATTGGCATCGGAGAGCGTCACATAGGTATTGGACCCCGACGGGTATTCGATCTGGTAAGTTCCTGCGACATAACTGAGTCCGCCGCCCGACGGCAGGTAAACCGCCACCTTCGGAGAACCTGCATCGCCCGCACCGGCATTCAGCACCTCCACGCCGTAATCCAGCTGCTCGCACATATCATGCGTGGCGGATGCCGGCTGGCTGAAAATAGACAGTTGTAAGGAAGGCGGTTGTGGCTGCACATACATATCGACCGTTTCACGGTAAGGCTGCGCCGTAACAGACGCCGGATAACCGGCCGATGAACAGTCGTACCAATAGGCCAGCTGCAAACTGTCTTTTACGCAACTCGAATACGTAGCAGTAATACGGTAATACTGGCTGCTTTGGCCAAAGGATCCCAGCTTATAAATACCGCCGGCATCAGGGGTAACTGCGCCGCTGATAGCACCGCCCGGGCCCGTCAGTTTTGCTATGCTGCTAATACTAACACCACTGGGTGTATTGTTTTTCGCCATCCAAACCGAAGCAGCAGAAACGCTGGTCGGGTTGGCAATTTGTACCTCCCACGAAACTGTACTGCTATTGGTAATAACGTTCGCATTGGTTACCGTGGCTTTTATATTTGGCCGGGTGAGGTAAATGGTATCGGCATGTACGCTGGTATAAGACGCAAAGGTAAAACTGGAGCCGGGGGTAGCGATCTGCCGGATGGTGATGGTGCCCACAGCCTTGTCTTGCGCTGCGCAATTCGGACGAACCACGGGATAGAAATAGAAAGCGGATCCCTGGTCGCTGTAAGGCAGGCTGCCGTTTTCAAACAACGTCTTCGTATCAAAAATAAGGGTTGCGGCGCCCGAATTCACCGGCGTTACGGCGACATCAACATAGGAGCTTGAAGAAGGATAGGTAGTGAATAAATAACGAACTTTGGCCGATACAAAATCATAACCATCGGGTACGGTAAAAGTAACCTGGTCGTAAATGGAAACGGAGCGGTACTCATACACGAATGGCTTGCTGCCGGCAGTGGTACAGCAGGGGCCTAGATAACCAACATTGGCACCCTGCAGTGTGGCAGTGTTGTTGCCCTGAATGGAATAGGTCATGTTTCCATGCGCATTGCCCGTGCCCTTGCTCACGATTACGAGGCGGTCGGTGTAGCGGTTTCCGCAGGCATATTGCGCGCGCAATGCCGAGGTATTGATAAGTGACGTGTTCACGCCGAGCCCGTTTGTAATGTCTACTGTTGTAAGGGCGTTTGCAACCTGGTTATTTACACGATAAAATATCTTTACAACAAGAGAATCGCCGTTGTTGTAGCGGGTATAGCCTGCCGGCAGGGCACAGTATTTTTTAAGGGTATCAATACTGAAATAAACACTGCGGTAATTGGTGGTTCCGCCATTTACCGGCAGCGAGCTGCAGGAATAAAACGGTGTGCCGCTTCCCGCCGCATACAGCTGCACGCTTGCATACAAACCGGTGATATAGCTTCCGTAGGCTGAGAAAGTATCGATGGCCACGCCATGCGTAAAACCACTGGCAGGGCTGGACGCCGTTACGCTTATTTTGCCGTTAAACACGGCCATAACGGTATCGCCCATCATGGCGTAATTGGTCTTGAGCTTATTCAGATCAAGCGCTCCGGGATAATCCGCCTTGCCGTCGTTGTTGTTATCGGGATTACCATAGTTCGTTCTTGCGAAATCGAAATCCTGGAACGAGACACCACCGGCAGCGCCGCAGAGTGTGGGACAAAGCAACCCCACCTTGGTTGACAGTGTCGACATCTGTTCCTCGTAGGCACAATCGGCTTTCGCTTTTACATAAGTATTGAAAACAACATTGTTGCCGGTTGAAGCAGCAGCGCAATTAAGCTGCATGTCATTATACACCAGTATGGCGCCATTGAAGGTACTGATATTGAAGTTGGACTTGACGAGATACTGGATACTGATGGTACCGGTAGCTGTATTGTACGAATAGGAATCGATGCTGGCCGACGTTACGGGTGAGCCCGACCTCATTAATTTGATGCTGGAAGCATTTCCAGTAAAGCTGACATTGGCTGGCAATACCAGGTCAAACCGGATATAAGACTGGCCGTTTGCGCTGGTGTAAGTATAAATACCGGTATTGGATTCGGTAAAGGCATAAGAAAAACTGTAAGACTGACCGGGTTCCATATTAGACGGTATATCCACTTCGTTGTTGATACGCAACTGCACATAATTACGCAGGAACTGCGCCACCGGCGCCGTTCTGTTGCCGCAGCCGTCTTCATAAGAAAACCATATCTCGGTGCCGCTTACTTCCATGGTATTCCCGGCATTGATGCCCGGCAGCGGACTGTTCCGCTCCATATAGCTCACATATACCGTTTCTCCGGGATTGATGACAGGTAAGGTAAAATACAGGCTGCTGGGCAGGCCAACAATAGCGCTGCCCGGTGCGCTGAAAGACTTCACCGAATCGAGCGGCAGCGTATTCCAGTCGCCGCTGGAGCCGATTTTATAGCGGATGTCCGAGTAGCCCGATTGGGCGCCATTGGTAAAGGAACGTGCGGGATTAAAATATTGTGTTCCCGGAACCGCACTCCAGCCGCTGGAAAAAATATTGGCCTGCAGGTTCGACAGGGCAGCTGATCCCGTGTTGGAAAACTGGACCACCTGCTCATAATCCACACCCCGGCAGGCAAGCGCCTGCGTTTGGCTGCCGCTGATTACGAGGTTGGGCGCCTGTGAATTGTTCACCGAAACCCCGGCCGATGCCCGGGCAGTTACATTGTTATCGGTGCATGGCACAGCGCTGCAGCCGAAATAGGCGTACATCCTGCTCTGCAGGTTGCAGGAGTTGACGATTTTCAGGTTTTCTTTCAGCACCACGCTTTGCCCCTGGCTTAAGGAAGGACCCGTAAGCAGGTAGGTATAAACCGTATCGGTACCCAGGGCCACCGCGCTGCGCGTAGCCGTCCACCCGGAACTGAGGTCATAACCCTGTAATGTCAGGCCGTTGGCAATGGTGTCTTTAAACGTGATCTGCGATACCGTTCCCAAACCATTGTTCGTGATGCTGATGGCCCGTGTAAATGCGCCGCCGATATTCCCGCTAAAGCTGCCATTGGTGATGTTGGAAATGGTCAGCGCTGCTGTTTGCGTATTAAACGTATTACTGGTAACGGCATAGGTTCCCAGGCAGGGCGAAGAAAGCGTGTATTTTGCCAGGCTTTCCACATTGGTGGCGGTTCCTATCGCACTGCAATCGGCATAAGCCTGGTAGGTTATTTCGGTATAGCCCGGTGAGGCGGGAATGGTATTGACCTGGAGCCGCGCCGTTGAGCCCGTGGCCGAAACCTGCGAAACGGTACCCGATCCGTCCGAAACAAGCGCCGAGCCGCTTACATATATGTAGCCGGTGGGCAGTTCGATATCGATTGTACCCGAAGCGCAGGCCTGGCTGCTGCCGACGATTTTTATTTTGAAGGCAGCGCTGCCATCACACACGCTTACCGCGTTTGCAGGTGCACCATAGTCTGGTTGCAGGGTTTGGCTTTTTGCCTGGAATGGCAAAACAGCAACCACGATAAAAATACCGCTGAACAGCAGTCTGTTTAATCTTTTCATTGGTGACTGAATTCGATGTGCAGATTCAAAGAAGTACTGGTATATTAGAAATAAACTATTTTTCAGCCCTTTTATTGCAGAAATTACGATGACGCTACCGGGAACCTGAGCGGTAGAATTGCCCGGTGACGTTATTAATATATTTATAGTCAATATATTGTGAATATAATTTAAGTGCAGGCAATAAAAATTGTATTCGATTAACAGGGTCGTTACCATCGATAAGCCGCTTAGCAGGAAGGAGACCAGCCCGGTAATTACCCTGTCAATTTGGCACGAATCGATCTAAACAGCTATTTTCGCAGACTAAATCAACAAACATGACCGAATCCCTGGCGCTGGGAAAACACGACGAAAGCCGGCAGGGGGAAGTATTTACTTCGCCTTCGGCTGCTGCAATTCCGGC
>JASGFZ010000022.1:0-19588 GCA_047605345.1 Flavihumibacter sp.
GCTGGGTATCTCTCTTTTTGTGTGGATGGTGATAAAGCTGGGCTGGAGCAACCTGCCGAAGCAGTACGCCTGGCCCCAACTGATCGGCATTGCCATACTGGCCGGCATCGGGTTTACCATGTCGGTCTTCATCACGATGCTGGCCTTTGACAATGCTGCCTGGCAGGGTATATCCAAGCTCGCGGTTTTGCTGGCGGGGCTGGTGTCGGTGGCGGGGGGACTGCTGGTGTTGGGGCGCACCGCACGCTGATGTTTCTCACAACGTAAATAAGGAAGAGGGGCTGTTTATTACAGAAATCACTAAAAAAGAGCGGGGGTATTGCGTTCTGTTTCTCACAGAGAACACAGCGGAACAGAGAATTTAGACAGGGGCGATTTGTTTCCGGAATAGCAGCACGTTACTACTTGCGAAGTATGTCTGCCTCAAAAGTAACTCTCCGTTCCTCTGTGTTCTCTGTGAGAAACAGAACGCTACGCTGTAAGAAATCAACCCATTCTCTGCAAGCAACCGTCGCCACCAACATCTCTTTATTTAAAGAAACTATACGCAATTACAATCGCCGCAATCACCCCGATAAAATCGGCCATCATACCCGCCCAGATCGAATACCGCACTTTCTTGATGCCCACGCTGCCGAAATAAAGCGCGATGATATAAAAGGTAGTATCGGCCGAACCCTGGAAAATGGAAGCGGTTTTGCCTACAAAAGAATCGGGGCCGTAAGCGGGGTTCGCAAATACATCCAGCATCAGTCCGCGGGCACCGCCGCCACTGAATGGTTTCATGATGGCTACCGGCAGCGCGGGTACAAAATCGGTTGGCAGCCCGGCCTGGGCAATCACCCATCCCAGGCCTTTAATTATATAATCCAGCGCACCGCTTTCACGAAATACCCGTATGCCCACCAGCATGCCTACGAGGTATGGAATGATCTTGAGGATAACCGAAAAGCCGTCTTTCGCACCATCGATAAATGCGTCGAACACATTTACCTTTTTGATCACGCCGCCCACTACAAAGCTCATGATGATGATAAACAGCAGCATGTTGCCGGCCACTTTTGAAAAAGTCTCTTTTGCTTCGGGCGTCATCCCGTTCACCAGGTAAAGCAGCAGGCAAACCGCGGCCACCGCCGATCCGATCCAGGCAAACAATACGCCGTCCCATTTAATGCGCTGCCAGATGCCCACGATGATAACTGAAGCCAGGGTGGTGACCAGCGTTCCCAGTACGCAGGGAATAAAGATCGAAGCCGGCTCGTGGCTGTTGGCTGAAATGCGGTAAGCGATAATAGTAAGCGGTATAATGGTGAGCCCCGACGTATGCAGCACCAGGAACATGATCTGCGCATTGGTAGCCGTTTCCTTTTGCGGGTTGAGCGATTGCAGGCTTTCCATGGCTTTCAGGCCAAAGGGCGTGGCGGCATTGTCGAGCCCCAGCAGGTTGGCGGAAAAGTTCATCACCATCTGCCCCATCGCCGGGTGCTGGTCGGGCACTTCGGGAAAGATCCGCCGCATCAGCGGGTTGAGCAGCCGCGACATAAACCGCACGGCGCCTGCCTTTTCGGCTATATTCAGCAATCCGAGGAAAAAAACCATGGTGCCGGTGAGCGGAAAAGCCACATCCATTACTGCCGATTTGGCCGAATCGAAAGTGCCGTCCACCAGCTTCTTGAATATCTCGGTATCGCCCAGGAATATAAGCTTGAACAAGCCGAATACAAACGCGATCACGAAGAAAGCAATCCATACATAATTGAGGGCCATGTTGCAGGAATAGGTGAAAACATGAAAATAGTGAAATCCGGTTGTATCTTCGCGGCCCGAAACAGCTAATCAATTTAAAACGTTTTCATCCATGGGATTACAGGCAGGCATCGTGGGTTTACCGAATGTAGGCAAATCGACCCTTTTCAATGCAGTGAGTATCAGCGCCAAAGCACAGGCCAGCAATTACCGGTTCTGACCATTGAACCGAATGTGGGGCTGGTGGATGTACCTGATGAGCGCCTGAACAAGCTGGCCGAACTGGTAAAACCCAACCGCATTGTACCCACGCAGATCGAGATCGTCGACATCGCCGGGCTGGTGAAAGGAGCCAGCAAAGGTGAAGGCCTGGGCAACAAATTCCTGGCCAATATCAGGGAGGTAGACGCCATCGTGCATGTGATCCGCTGCTTTGAAGATGAAAACATCCTGCGCGAAGAAGGGCCCATCAACCCGGTGGGTGATAAAGACATCATCGATACCGAGCTGCAGCTGAAAGACCTGGAAAGCGTGGAGAAAAAACTGCAGCGCTCGGAGAAAATGGCCAAAACCGGCGACGCCAAAGTAAAGGCCGAGCTGGAAGTGCTGAAACGCTGCTATGCGCACCTCGAAAACGGGAAAAATATCCGTGAGCTGGGGTTGGACAAAGAAGAAAAAACAGCCATAGCCGATTTGTTCCTGCTGACCGGCAAACCTGTATTGTATGTGGCGAACGTAGACGAGCCCAGCATGCATACCGGCAATAAATTTTCAGACGCGCTGAAAGCAGCCGTGGCCGCCGAGAACGCACAGGTAATTGTGATGAACAACAGCATTGAACAGCAGATTGCCGAGCTGGAAGACGCGGGCGACAAAGCCATGTTCATGGAAGAATACAAGATGCAGGAACCCGCTTTAAACAAGCTGATCCGCGCCACCTATGCCCTGTTGCAATTACAAACCTATTTCACCGCCGGGGTGCAGGAAGTGCGCGCCTGGACCATTCACGAAGGCTGGAAAGCGCCCCAGGCAGCCAGCGTGATCCACACCGATTTTGAGAAAGGCTTTATCAAGGCAGAAGTGATCGCCTATGCCGATTTTATACAGCACGGCGCCGAGGCCGCCTGCCGGGAAGCCGGGAAGCTCAGGATTGAAGGCAAGGAGTACATCGTGAAAGACGGAGATGTAATGCATTTCCGCTTCAACGTGTAGTGAACGCCAATCAACCTGTAGTCAACGACAATCGGCGTATAGTAAACGCAAATCAGCGTATAATCAACGCAAATTAATGCAACCCCGGCGGCAGCCGGTCAATACACCCTGGTAGGTCGCTCGTTGATATCGAGGAGCCGGCCGGTAACGGCATCATCGAATACCGTTTCACGGTTCTGCAGAATTTCGCGCAGCAGGTCATGAATGGTCACTACGCCGCGGTACACACCATTGTCCTTTACCAGGATATAGCGACGGCCTACATTGGCCAGGAGGTTCATGCAATGTTCGATCGAATCGCGCGGCGACACCACCGGCAGGTCGGTTGACATCACCTCTCCCACCTTGGCTTCATTGCTCGAACGGCCTTCCAGCACCACCTTGCGCGCATAATCCCTTTCGCTGAAAATGCCTGTTATCTCGTCGTTCTCTTTCACCACCAGGTAACTCAGGTTCACCGCTTTTAATGCAGACAGCGCTTCGATCACCTTCTCGCCGGCATCGATAATATTATTCTGAAAAGACTTGTGCACCAGGATATCGTTAACTGTATTCATAAAGGATGATTATGTGGTCAGAAAAAAAGATTTCCCCTACAAAACTAACATTCATATCGGAAAAGAGCCCCGCAAAACGGGGCTCCTGACTCATTATTTTCCTATTAAAAGGGTTGCGGCAGCAGCACCTGGTCAATTTTATGCAGTACGCCGTTGACCGCATGCAGGTTGGCGCCCACGATATTGGCTGCCGTGGGGTTCACCGCTCCTTTCACCGTAGGCGCCAGGGGGTTGGCCATGCTGATCTGCAGGCCGGGATAGGGCGCGGGCCCGATAAGGGTTTCATAAGTGCCGGTGGTAAAATTGACCGTGAACAGGCGTTGTACCGGAGTGCCGTTGCTGGCAAGTATATGATAAGCCACCAGCCCTTTTACCGTTGCTACCGGCAGCATCGCAAATACCGCCGGGTCAGACGGTAATCCCAATGCCGTAAGCACCTGTCCCATCGCGGCGTTGGTCGGCGCGAAAACAGTCAGGTTGGGATAAGGGTAGTTAAGCAGCGAATCGAGGGTGAGACCGGTTTGTCCCTCGGAAGCCCGCTTCACCGCCGCTTCGAACAGGCTGAGCTCGGGGTCGTTGTGGATCAGCGATCGCATCATTTGCGAAGGCGGCACCACCGGCGCATACACCGTATGGATAACCCCGTTGGCGGCGGTACGGTCGGCCGATTTCACCGGGATATTATTCACAAAGGTACCCATGGCATTCACCGCCGGAAAGCTGCTCATTTTAAACAGCGGGCTGGACGAAGGCTGCAGCAAGGTGGGCATTTGCACGTTGGCGGTTCCGAAGGCCGCTATCGTGCTGGTGGGTAATGCCTGGGGGATCACATGGTATTGCAGCAGGGGCACCAGTTGGGTCAGCGGCAGCGCATTGATCACCGTTTCGTTGATGCCGCCCAGGGCAAAAGCGGCATCGTCGGGCGCCAGCAGGGTCAGTTTATTGTTTTTGTTCGACAGGGTTGTCATTAACCCTGCGCGGGTCAGGCCCGCTTTCAGTACCGAATAACTGGCATCGTTGCTGATGATATCGGCGATGGACTCTCCGCCGGGCGTAACCGGCTTGATGTCTTCCACTTCCGGAATCTTGTTACAGGCAACCAGCTGCCCCAGTACCAGGGCGGGCAGCAGGAAGCGTTTTGTTATGGTTCTTATAGAGCTGAACATAGCATGCGTTTTAGAAGATGTTATAACCAAATGACACGTAATAGAGGCCACCTACAAAACAGTTCCCCATCGCATTGTAATAATACTGGTTGAGCACATTGTTGCCGCCCAGCCTGATCACTGAACGACGGGCAGCGCCCACCTTGTAGCTTACCTGCGCATCGAGGGTCTGAATGGCATTCACATCGCCATTGCCAAAGTCGCCTTCATAGAAGAAAGCATCCTGCCAGCGGTAGGTAATGCCAAAGCCTATCCGGTCTTCTTTGCCGAAGCCACTGTTGGTCAACGCTACATTCACCCGGTAACGGGGCGCATTGAAAGACGAGATATAGTTGGACGGTACTTTTTCCAGTACATCAGACGAGAAATTGGTGCTGAACGTAAGCGCCTGATAAATGCGGTAGTCGAACCCTAAACCAAAACCGTAGGTGGTTACTTTGTCGGCGATATTGATGGGAATGGAAAACTTGCGATCGGTGGCGGCCGGTGTTCCGCCGGGGGTGGCGGGTTGCGCAATAATGGTGCGCGCAAGGAAGTTGGTGTAGTTTCCATAATAGCCATAGGCATCTACCAGCAATTTGCCATTGGCCAGCAGTCCCTTGTAACCCAGCTCGTACGACTGTACCGATTCAGGCTTAAAGGTCGGGAAGCTATAGGCCACACCGGGATTGGTGAGCTCATACGGAGCAACCTTGTCGAATCCATAATACTCCCGGAAGCTCTTGTTACCGCCGATCAGCTGGATACCGCCCCCGATGGTAAGGTCGATATACTGTTGCTGGGTGGAGGGGAAACGGTAAGCCGTTTGGTAAGACAACCTGATATTGTTGTTTTTGGCCACCGTAACCACCGCTGTTGCCCGCGGGGTGAAACGGCCTTCAAAATTGTTGTTCTTGTCATAACGGCCCGAAACAGTCAGCTTCAGCTTTTCGTTGAACAAACGCCGGCTGGCCTGGATATAGGCGCCTACTTCCTGAATTTTAATACGGCCGGCAGAATCGGTGAACAGGGTTCCTTCCGAATTCAGCACATAGGTTTTATAATTGGCGCCTACCAGCACATCGGCCACCTTGCCGGTTACGTCAGACAGGTTGTACTGCCCTTCGAGCTGGTAGAGATCCGACTTCTCAATAAAAAGGCCGCCACCCTGCGAGATCGGCACGCGCCTTACTTTATCAAAGTTGCTTTTGAACGCAAGGGAGTTGGCAGCCGGACGGTCGCGGTCGGCATAAGCCCGTGCCTGGCTGTGCGCCGTTGCTTCATCGGCGCCCGCCATCAGCGCAGCCAGGAAAGTTTGCGCATACTCGGGATACCAAACGGTGGAAGCTTTCCACGCCTCGTTGGTGTACTGCGTGGTAACGGTTGCATTGAACGACTGGCCCGCATTTTCCTGTGTGGTGTAAGCCCTTAAAAACCAGTTGCGGCTGTTCAGCTCCAGTTTGTACTGGCCCATTTTGAAATCTTTCAGCGAATACCGGTCACTGCCGGTGTACACCGAATTACCCGTACCCCAGTTGCCGGCAAGCACCGCTTCCAGCCGGTCGGTAATACGGTAGTGGAAAGCGCCGCCGATCTTAAAATTGATGGTATTCGGATCGATTATATCTTTTTCGTCGTAACCGGTGCGCGATACATTAATGGGGCGATTGCCGAGGCTGGCCACATAGGGCGCCAGGAAAGGCGCTGCAGCCGCCACCGAAGGAAATACCGCCGATGTAAGGTTAACGGTTGTTTCATCGCCGTACACATTCACCCCGTCGTAATTGGGATCGGTGCTGCGTGTGCCGGGTATAACATAACCGCGGCCGCTGGAACGGTTGGCGTAATTGCGTTTGTCGGCGGCAAGCCAGTCTTTGGCCTGTACCAATTCAACGTTGATCTTGTAAGCAAACCGGTCGTTGACATTCTGCGCCCAGCGAACCGCCCAGTTGTGGTAACTGCTGGCGTTGCGGTAGCGGCCGTCGGTATTCGTGATACCTTCTTTTACCTGGAAGGAAAGTCCCGTATATTTAAACGGATTCTTACTGTTCACGAGTAAGGTTCCATTCATACCACCAGGACCGTAGAGGGCCGATGAAGCGCCCGGCAGCAATTCCATATTATCCACATCCAGCTCGCTCAAGCCAATAATGGTACCCACTGAAAAGTTAAGGCCCGGCGCCTGGTTGTCCATCCCGTCTACCAGCTGGTTGAAACGGGTATTGCCACTGCCGCCGAAACCACGGGTGGTGGGCGTTTTAAACGTAAGCGACGAGGTTACCATGTCAACCCCTTTCAGCGAACCTACCATATCATAATAGGTAGCTGCCGGCGACACTTTGATCGCATTGGCATTCACCCGTTCAATAGATACCGGCGATTCCAGAATGCGTTCAGGCACACGGCTGGCGGAAACCACCACTTCAGTGCCCAGCACCGCACTCGGTACAATCGCAACCGTCACCGGCTGCGAGGGATCGTTCACCGTCAGCTCCTGGCTGTCGAAGCCGATAGAGCTTATAACCAGCACAAGTGGCGGTTTGCTATTGGTGGTCAGCCGGAAATTTCCCTTTTCGTCGGTAAATGTGCCGGATTCTGATCCTTTGACGGTTATGCTTACGGCCGGCAATGTTTCGTTGGTTGCGCTGTTCTTCACATTACCGGTTATAGTAACGGTTTGGGCAAAGGCAGCAATCGAAACGAAACAGGCCAACAGTAAACCGGTAAGGTAACTGCAGGTTTTTCTCATACCAATTGGTTTTAGTTTCAACAGCAAAATAAGGATTTCTTTTCGCTTACCTTAGCGGCATGGCGAATTTTCAGTTTCCGGCACAAACCGCCTTTTACAAAGGCAAAGTGCGCGATGTTTATACGATCCAAAACGACTTACTGGTAATGGTCGCATCCGACCGGATTTCGGCCTTCGACGTGGTTCTTCCCGAACCCATTCCTTTCAAGGGGCAGGTACTCAACCAGATTGCCGCCTATATGCTGGAAGCTACGGCAGATATCTGCCCGAACTGGCTGCTTTCGGTGCCGGCGCCCAATGTATCGATCGGTAGAAAATGTGTTCCCTTCAGGATCGAAATGGTGGTGCGCGGCAACCTTACCGGGCATGCCTGGCGCACCTACGCCGCCGGGTTGCGAACCCTTTGCGGCGTAACCCTTCCGGAGGGCCTGAAAGAAAATGACTGTTTCCCCAGCCCCATTATAACACCCACCACCAAGGCTTCGGAGGGCCACGACGAGGACATCTCCAAAGAAGGCATACTGGCCCAGGGGCTGGCAACACCGCAGGAGTGGTTGCAGCTGGAGCACTTCGCTTTGAAACTATTTGCCCGGGGTAAGGAGATCGCCGCCAAACGCGGACTTATTCTGGTAGACACCAAATACGAATTTGGCAAAATCGGCGATACCATCTACCTGATGGACGAAATACACACCCCCGACTCGTCGCGTTATTTTTATGCCGACGGCTTTGAAGAAAGGCAGTCACGCGGCGAAAAGCAAAAACAGCTCAGCAAGGAGTTTGTGCGCGAATGGCTGATCGCCCATAATTTTATGGGCAAAGAAGGGCAAACCGTTCCGGTGATGACACCCGAATGGATCGATACCATCAGCAAACGGTACATCGAATTGTACGAGCAGGTGACCGGCAGCCCGTTTAAGCCCGAAAAGCTGGGCGACGAAGAAACACAACAGCGCATTGCAGAAGCACTCGAAAGTTTATCACGCTGATGAAGCAACACCGGCGTTTATATTTCGTTTGCGCGTTCCTGTTGGTAGTGTACAACAGTGTATATGCGCAGCAGCTGGACAGTATTACCGGGAAGCCGGGTATAAGCTTCCGCGGGCTGAGCGTTGTAAACCATCGCCTGTTCTGGGTAAGCGGCACCAAAGGAACGGTGGGCAGAAGCACCGATGGCGGCCGACATATCCAGTGGCTGCCGGTAAAAGGTTATGAAAACCGCGATTTCCGCGACATTGAAGCCTTTGATGCTGTTACCGCTGTGATCGTGGCGATCGATTCGCCGGGGCTCATTTTACGCACGCACGATGGCGGCGCCAGCTGGCAGGAAGTGTACCGCGATAACCACAGCGGCGTTTTCATGGATGCATTCTCCTTTCGCAAAAACAGCGAAGGCATTTGCATCGGCGATCCGATCGATGGCAAATTCTATCTCGTCAACACCCACAACGGCGGCCGCACCTGGCAGCGGATCGATCCCCCGCTTCCCGCACCCGATAGCGGCGAAGCCTGTTTCGCCAGCAGCGGCACCAATATCGTGCAATTGAAAAAAGGAAGGTTTGCCTTTGTTACCGGCGGGCGAACCAGCCGCGTATGGAACGGCGGCGAGATGCTTCCGCTGGCTTTGATGCAGGGGGGTACCAGCACGGGCGCCAATTCACTGGCAGTATTCGGTAAACGCTGGATCGTGACCGGCGGCGATTTCGCCCGTGATACGGTAGCCGCTGAGCATATCCTTGTAAGCCATGACCGCGGGCGAAGCTGGTCGCCCCCTGCCCGCGCCACCGACGGCTTCCGCTCGGGTATAACGGCCATCAGCAAACGAAAATGGATCGCCTGCGGCACATCGGGCGTTGACGTTTCGGCAGATGGCGGCAAAACCTGGAAAAACATCAGCCGCACCGGCTACCACGTGGTGCAGCGCGCCAAACGGGCAGGGCAGTTTACCTGGCCGGCGGAAATGGTCGCCTGGCGAAGTTGAACTGGTAAAACAGCCCTTAAAAAAGCATTCCGTCTACCATACCTGCTTTCTGTCTGCATCTCACAGCGTTGGAAAGAACCTTTAGTTTCGCCCATCAATCCAACGCAATGAGGGTCGTAAAAGTTTTAGCGATAATAACAGGAAGCGTGCTGCTGGCGGTTGCAACAGCCGGCGCCTACATCAATTATGCTTTTCCCAGGGCAATTGAAACCCCGGCGGTTAACCTGGGTATGCAGGGCGTTTCGCCCGAGCGTGGTCAATACCTGGCCAATCATGTGGCTGTTTGCATGGATTGCCACAGCAAAAGAGACTGGAGCGTATTCAGCGGCCCGATGGTAGCCGGCACCGAAGGCAGTGGCGGCGAAAAGTTTGGTAGGGAGGCGGGATTTCCCGGTGAAATTTATGCAACCAACCTTACCTCCTGGCACCTGTCGGGCTGGACCGACAACGAAATTTATAGGGCCGTTTGCGCGGGAATAGGTAAAGACGGCAAGGCCCTGTTTCCGCTGATGGGCTACCGGCGTTTCGGCAAAATGGCCCTGGAAGATGTGTACAGCATTATTCTCTATATACGTTCGCTGCAGCCCGTCAGGAATGAGCTGCCCGGCACGGTGCTTGATTTCCGGTGAGCCTGCTCAATAAATTAGGTCCCACAACGCCCCAGCACCAGGCTTTACCCGACACGTCAAACAAAGCCGCTTACGGCGGTTATCTTATCAATGCGGCCGGTTGCGTGGATTGCCACAGCAAGGTAAACAAGGGCGCAATAGTGGCGGGTACTGAATTTGGCGGCGGCATGGAATTCAGGCAACCCGCCGGCATATTGAGGGCGCCCAACATCACCATGCATCCTACAGCCGGCATCGGCAAATGGACCAAAGAAGTTTTTATACAGCGGTTTAACGTTTACCGGAACCCGGAAAATTTACCGAAGCTGAAAAGCGGTGAGTTGAATACACCCATGCCCTGGAGTATGTACGCAGGCATGAAAGCATCAGACCTGGAAGCGATCTACCTGTATCTGAAAAGCCTGCCGCCCAAAGAAAATGTTGTCAACGTAAGGGAGTATGTAAAAACGAAAAAATAGACCATTTTATTATTTTGGTCGAATAAAATTGTATCTTTGCCGAAAATCGGGCATGGCAACAATGGCTGTCAGGGACCAGATCCTGCGCGGTGCGCAAAAGCTTTTCCAGGAAAAAGGGCTGGGAAAGATCAGTATGGAAGACGTGGCCCGGCACATCGGAAAGGGTAAAAGCACGCTTTATTATTATTTTAAGAGCAAAGACGAGTTATTCAGTGCCGTGATGGACATGGAGATCGACGAAATCATCCGTGAAACCATTCGTCAGCTCAACAGTTGTAACAGCTTCCAGGAAAAATTGGAAACCTTCGGCAAAGTAAAATTCGAGATGATCCGCCGGCGCAAGACCCTTTATACCACCATGGAGAACCGCATGGGCGCTGAAGAACGCCTGCAATACACCCTTATCAAAAAGAATGTGCATGCCGGTTATGTGCAAAAAGAAAAGCTGGTATTGCTGCAGGTATTCCTGGAAGCCATTGCAAACAAGCAGATCCGTGCCTTTCATGGTGAGCAACTGGATACGATTATCCTGGTATTCCTTGCCGCACTGCGCGGCGTCAACCGCGAAATACTGGTGCACGGTCAAACCGACAATACCGGTCGGCTGATCGGCACTTATTGTGCGCTGTTCCGCCAGGGGCTGGTATGATTTTTTTTGATATTTATTCGACTATTTTATGATTTTAGTCTAACATGATATTGAGCAATACATTCCGGGTTTTTCACTACCGTAATTATAGTTATTTCTTTTTCGGGCAACTTGTATCGCGGCTGGGCACCTGGATGCAACGAACAGCAGTGCTTTGGGTGGTGTACCAGATGACGCATTCCCTGTTGATGGTGGGTATTGCCACCTTTGCCGAGCAGTTCCCTTCTTTTGTGCTTTCTCCGCTGGCCGGCATCACAGCCGACAGGTACAACCGGAATAAAGTAGTAATCGTAACCCAGCTGGTATCGGCCCTGCAGGCCGTGCTGCTGACCCTCTTTTATTTTATAGGCTGGCATTATGTATGGCTCATTCTGGGTCTGAGCCTGGTATTGGGTATCGCCAACGCTTTTGACATACCGGCCCGGCAGGCTATGGTGAATGAGCTGGTGGAAGACCCTGCTCTTCTGCCCGGCGCCATCGCCATGAATGCATCGATGAACAATTTTGCCCGGCTGGCGGGGCCGGCCCTCGCTGGCCTGGTACTGGCTGTTTATGGCGCCTCCGCCTGTTTCGCAGCCAATGCACTGAGCTTTACAGCCGTTATCTATTGCCTTTTTCAACTGAAAGTGCCGCCGCTGGAATCGGTCGAAAAAGGGAAAAAAACCTGGTCGAATTTCAGGGAAGGGCTTAACTATATAAAAACAGGAGCGAAATCGGCACCACGCTCCTGCTGGTGGGTCTGATCAGCTTTTTGGTTACCACCTATAATACACTGCAGCCATTTTTTGCGAAAGATATCTTCCACGGCGATGCGGCTACTTATGGGTATATCAACGCGGCTACCGGTCTGGGCGCCCTGGTCAGCACCCTGCTGATCGCATCACAGAAAAACGGTAATAACCTCAAGCGCATCCTGTTCGGCAATCTCATACTGCTCGGTTTCGGCCTTATATTGATGTCGTATGTGCAGTCGCTGCCAGTCTATCTTTTCATGAGTATTCTTTGCGGTTTCGGAGTGATGTCGGTTATCCCCATCTGTAATACCATCGTGCAAACCGTATCGTCGTCCCAGATGCGCGGTCGTGTGGTAGGTTTTTTCGCCATGGCCACCATGGGTATGCTGCCCCTGGGCGCTATCGTAATAGGTTGGCTGTCGCGGCTGATCGGCGCCCGCCACTGCCAGCTCATACAGGGTATCGTTTGCCTGCTGATCGCCGCTGTTTTCTCTCCTTTCCTTCATCGTGCTTACACCAAACCCAAGCCAGTTATACAACTGCCATAAACCAACCGCATAATCACCAGGCATTATGCATTTTTAATAGACGTCCAAAAGCCAAATATGACAAAGTAGCGTTATTTTTAAGGTGATCTGTTATCTGATACACGCATGCAGCAAAGAGGTATCTACATACTTTTTTTTCTTATAAACTTTATCAGCACACAAGGGCAGAAAAAAACCTCCATAATAAACCCCTTTCCCTACACTTTCCAAACATGGGATATACACAATGGCCTGCTGTCCAATTTCTGTTACAAAGTTGCCGGCGACGAAAACGGGTATATATATGTAGCTACCAATACCGGGCTCTTTTCCTTTAACGGCAATTATTTCAGCAGTATGCCGCCGGCAACAGGCAGGAAGAGCATAAGCACCGGCAATACGGAAGATATCATCATAGACAACAAAAACAGGATATGGATAGCAAGTACTGATTTCGGCCTCGGCCTGCTTGACCTGAAACAGGCAACGGCAGGCCTGCAATTCTTTAATCCGCCAAAAAAATGGCTGTCGCCCCTGAACACCAGTTTCCAGGTATCGAAGCTGTGCTTCGATAAAAACGGGCATCTTTGGGTGGGTACGCGCGGCAACGGGCTTTTCAGGTTTGACACTGCCAACCGGGTGTTTTCACCTGTTGCCGTTAACAATACTGCATCGCCTTTCAACCACCATGTAAGGCATTTATCCGTTTATGACAACAATACCCTTTTTGTGGGCCTGATCAATGGACTGAGTGTGATCGACCTTACCACAAACCAAATGAAGCACATCGCTTTCCGCAGAGAAGCCACAGGTGAGCCCCTAATACCGACTGTAAGGCAGATCATTCATTGGCGCAGTGATACCTTTGCCATTGCTACAGACAGGGGCGCTTATTGGCTGAACCTGTCAAATGGCCTGCTTTCCAATATAAGTCCGGGGTCAAATACCATATCTTTCGCAGCTGTCAACTGCAACGACATTTACAGGATATCCGACCAGGAATTATGGTTTGCGACAGAAAACGACGGAGTCCTTTTCTACCGGCCGGCCGGCGGCGAAATCTCCTATTCTTACCTGCTAAGCATATACGACAAGGGGATTCCCAAGTGCTTCGTCAACAGTTTTTTCAAAGATGCAAAGAATAATTTATGGATCGCCCATAGCAACGGGCTGAGTATCTTCAGGCTGGCCGGTATACAGTTTAACACTTACTCTTACGAAGAAAAAAGCAACCCCTTTGGAGGCACATTGATACCGGGAAAATACGGGGTTGTATGCGTTAAAAACGACCGCATGGCAGAGATCGGGCCTTTCAACAAAATCGCTGTCAACGAAAAGCCGCTGCCGTTTAAAAACCCGCCAAATGCACCAAGCTGTGTTGTTCAAAAAGGAGAAAACAGCTATCTCGTATTCAGCAGATACAATTTTACCCTGATCAACACATCAACCAATCAATCCAGGCAATTCAAAATAGAAAAAAGTAATATCCATGAAAACACTTTCAGGCATTTCAGGGTAATGCAGTGCATAATCGACACAATAGGAAACAGGGAAGCATGGTTACTGAAAGTAAATACCGATAAGGGTTCTGTCCTTTTGTTTTACTACCCCGATGAAGCTGAGCTTGTCTATCTGCCCGCCGGAAAATTCGCCGACAGCTCAAATCGTTTCCACTATACGAAAATCATTAAAACTGGCAGGGGAAAATACTGGGCGGCCACCAGGAATACCGGTTTGCTGTACCTGGATGTCGAAAATCCTGCTAAAAATATTTTATACAACAGCCATTTCCCTAATGCGGCAGATGATATTACCGATATGACTGCAGGCGATGGCAACAGCCTGTGGCTGCTCTTTTATAACAAAGGGCTCTGCTATTTCAACTACGCAGACCCCTCCCGGCCTGCATTCACTGTGTTTGGACAAAAGAATGGACTGTCAGACCTTCATTTACACAATCTTGTAAAAGACGGCTACAATAATATCTGGATAACGAGCAATAACGGGCTGTACTGTTTCGAAACCACCCAAAAGAAATTCTACAATTTTTCAGCATACAGCGGCTTCAATACACTTACGCCCCATATCAACGACATAGATATGATTTGCCCCGATGGAAAGCACGTTTTCATATCTGACAGGTTTAATAACTTTGTGTGGTTCAATACCCAGAAAAACTACGACTCACTGTCGTCTGTATCACTGGTATTGAAGTCAATTGTTGTAAATGACTCCAGCATACAGGTCAATAACCAGCCGGATGGTTTGCAATTCCGGCCAGATGAAAACGATGTGTCATTCCAATACGACGTGCTGGATTACAGCAGGATTTCCTACTATGAAATAATGTACAGGCTCGATGGCTTTGATAAGGAATGGAAAACCAGCGCAAACTCGGGCGCCGAGGTCTACAGACAGTTACCTGGCGGAAAATACACATTCAGCATAAAGCTGAGATATGCCGACAATACGACCACACCCGAAATATCCTTACCGTTTACTGTTGCAACGATCTGGTATAAAAGCAGCTGGTTCCTGCTTTTATGCGTGCTGATGACAGCCGCTGCCATCTATTTCATGAATCGCTTGTATATAATCAGAAAACTTGCCAGGCAAAAGGCCGTATTTGAAAAGCAATATGCCATAGAACAGGAACGTTCCCGTATTTCTGCCGAGTTGCACGACGATCTGGGCGGCGGCCTTTCCACCATAAGAATATTGAGTGAAATAAAAAGGATAGAGAACCCAAATAATGACAAGGGACTGCTGAAAATTTCAGAGCACTCAAAGGACCTTATGCAAAAGATGAATGAAATCGTATGGGCCTTAAATATAAAAAATGATACGCTGGAAAACCTGATAAGCTACCTGCGGCAATTAACAGTCAGTATGCTGGAAGAGGTCAATCTAAACTATCAGTTTAATGCCCCCGAAGAAATCCCGTTCGTAAAAGTAGACGGAATAACCAGGCGGCATATTCAACTATTGGTAAAAGAAGCATTGCATAACATAATTAAACACGCCGATGCGGGCAATGTGGCTATAGACATATCCGTATCCGGCTCATTTAGCATCAGGATACACGATAACGGCAAAGGAATTGGCGATATACAGCATTATCCGGTCGGTCGCAACGGATTAAGCAATATGAATAAACATGCCGTAGCGGTAAAGGGGAGCCTTTCCATAAAAACCGGGCAGGGTACAACCGTTTCTTTTTCCGTTATGCTGAAATACTTATCACACGAAAGTGTGAGTTGAACGCATTGACAACGGCTTAATTTTACAACGATGATCAATGTAGTCATTGTGGAAGACATGGACGATTACCGCAACGCGTTGCGGCTATTACTGAACAATACGCCAGGATTCCGCTGCATGGCCGACTATGCCGATGCAGAAGCCTGCCTGAAGGACGAACGGTACAAAAGCGCTGATGTGGCGTTGCTCGACATACAATTGCCAGGCAAAAGCGGCATCCAGCTGGTACAACAGATAAGAAAAACAAGTACCGGGGTGCTGTGCATGATGTGCACGGCCTATGAAGAAGACGAGAAAATATTCGGGGCGCTGCAGGCCGGGGCGCATGGCTATTTACTGAAAATATCTTCTCCGGCTTACATACTGGAAGCCATCATCGAATTGTATAATGGCGGCAGCCCAATGAGCGCTTCCGTTGCCCGGAAAGTGGTGGAAACATTCATGCAAACACCGAAGGAAACCTTCGCCCTTTCGCCCAGGGAAGAGGAAATACTGCGTTTGCTTGCAAAGGGGCTGCTGTACAAAGAAATTGCCGCCCGTTTGAATATCAGCACCGAAACTGTTCGCACACACTGTTTCAAGATATATGACAAGCTGCATGTGCATAACAGAACTGAAGCTTTGAACAAGTTCTTCGGCAGAAAATGACGATACAACGAATGTTGTATTGGATTGCGATTGTTTGTTAGATAAGTTTGATTGTAAGCAAAAGCGTTGCTCTTTATTTACCAGAATCAGCATTTACCTCAAACCAAAAGCTAAAATATGAAAAAGGCAATCTGTTTCGTAATCATTATAGCTGCAGCTACAGTCAATGGTTTTTCGCAAGAACAAGTAAAAAAAATCGACCCCGTTGATTTACGATTAAATTATTTTATATCGGGAATTATAGACACCGCATTCAGGCAGGTAAAATGCAATGGAAATGGCTTGAGGACGACTCACGAAGCTTCTGTTTTGAAGTTGGCTGTAAAAAGAAGATTTTATTTTATTGATCCGTGCGAAGAAAATACTCCGGAAATTGACACATCCGCTCAAGCCTATTTCAATAGATATGATATTGATAATATTGATGGAAAACCTTTGTCGTATTTTACTCCGAAGATTATAGCCACCGCTATGGTAGATGTTAGCATATCTACCAGATTCAGGATTCATCTTAACCATGGTAACATTTTTGCATCACCTTCTAAAATTGCCACCGTCAGCATTGGCGGAGGCAGAGACAGCAGATTAATCCAGGTGGTTGAGTATTACGAGTTGTTCATAGTCGATTTTGGTTTCTCAGGTATCTCAACATGCACACATTGCCCCAATATATGTGGCAATTTTATAAACGTTTGTAATCCTAAATTCTATCTGGGAAAAACTGAGCTCCAGAAAGATTTGGGAGTTATAGTACCCTTGTTTTATTGTGTAATGCTGGGTGGGTGACAATCTATCGTTACGCCTTCCGGTGAAAAGAAGCTGTGGAACAAGCAATAACAATATTCAATACTTTACCAAAATATAGTCCACATTGGCTGTAGATTCACCCGGCAGCACAAAATTGCCGGCAGCAATAATGTGCCCTTTGGAATCAACACATATATCCTTGCAGTAGCTGCCCGATTCAGACCCGTCAAAAAGAATTTCCCATTTGTAATTTCCGGAAGTATCATAGCAAACCCAGTACACTTTAGGCTTCCGGGTATCGATGGTTTCTCCGCCAAGCTGAATGCTGGTACCCGATGTATTGTAAAAGCCGGTATAGCCGGCTATCAGCAGGTCATTATTGAGCCACGTAATATGCGTGTTTTCAGCGAACACGCCGGCTCCAAAAACTTTTTTCCATTTAAAAGCGCCCTTGTTGTTCACCGACAGGATAAAGGGATTAACCACACTTGTCGTAACTGCGCCGTCGCCGAAGTCAACGGTCTGGCTAAAATTGCCGGCAAGAAAAACATCGCCTGTTGCCGCCGCCGTAATGCTCCAGGAATTGACACTGCCCGAAACGTCACCGACTTTTCCGGCAAGCGGTACCTGCCCCGTGGCATCACTGTTAAAATAATAGGTATTGAAATTATTGCCGGCAGCCGTAAAAAACATATCACCGCGTATTTCGTCTTTGAAGCTCCTGGTAATATAAAAAAGCTTATCCTTTCCCCTTTGCATGAAAGGGGCATAGTCGTCGTTGTCATCATTGCTTCTTCCGTACGCCTTGGTAAAAGTATCATGGCCGTTTTCATCCAGCCCTGCAACAAATGCGTCTATCTTTCCCTTTGAAACCCTGTCGTTCAATACACCGCTGAAATGCCCGCTCAGCACAACGGAATTATTATCGTCTATTATAATATCGCCCACGCCCGAAAACACGCCGGCAGGATACATCCTGTGCCAGATGTATTTTCCGTCTTTGTCCAGCTTAATGACAAAAGGCGCCGTTCTGCCGTTCGTGGACAACTCGTTGTTAACGCCGTCTAAACTGGCCGACTGCGTTAACAGGCCCGCAGCTATAATATTGCCTTTGCTGTCAACAACAAGATCTTTCATAAATCCCGCTTCGGAAAAGCCGGGTGCGGGCGAATAGATCTTTTGCCATATAAAGTCCCCGCTCCCCTTGTACTTTGCAATAAACATGTTTTTGCCGTTAACCGCGCCGCCGCCCAGGTCGGTTGTGTTACTGGTAGCGCCGGCCATGTATATATTGTCATCGGCATCGGTGGTGATGCCATACACAGTGATATTTTTAAATTTTTTGCTCCAGGAAAAAGCCGGTTTGTTCCCAACGGGTGTGGGATCGGGATCGGGGTCGGGGTTGGGATCTCCACCCCCGTTATTGCTTTTTTTGCACGACACTACAAATAACAGCAGCAAACAGGCAAACAGCATTCGTTTTTTCATAAAAAAGGCTTTAGTGATGAAGTACAACTTTTATTTCGGTTTAATAATCCGGATCTTTTTATTGCCATGATCGGTTACATAGAAATTCCCTTTACTGTCAAGGCATATATCGTAAGGGAAATAGAACTTTGCTTCATTCGTATCACCGTCTGCGTAACCACAATCATCACCCAAACCGGCAAAAGTGGTAACATTCCCCTCCTCGTCTATTTTGCGGATGCAGCAATTGCTGTAATCCGCTACGTACAGGTTTCCGTCTTTATCGGCGCACATTCCGGTAACCATGTCGAAAGCGGCGGCTGTTCCCTGGCCGTCCCTGTAGCCAAGCGAGCCGCCGGCCAGCGTGGAGATCTTGACAAAGCCATTGGATATTTTGCGGATGGCCGCCTCCTGCCCTACAAAAAAACCGCCTTTGGGATTTTCGCAAATGCTCATAGGCGCTATAAACCTGGCCGTGCCCTGGTCACCGTCTTCGTTGCCGCCCGATACACCTACCCGGCCTGCAAAGAGGTTACAATAACCGGTTTGTGCACTCACCTGCTGCACCAGGTGGGTTTCCATATCTGTGATATACACAGCCCCGCCGGAATAGCAAATGCCCCTGGGATCACGAAAACGTACGCTTTCGGGAGGGCCTTCCACTGCCGTGCCCGACTGGTTATAACCGGAGAGGTATTGCAGGTTTTTTGTATAGTCGGTTTTGATGATACCGCTGCCACCGGTTGTAATAAAATGATTGGCCCCATCGGTGGTGATATCCCATACCAGGTTGTTCTGCGGGCTGGGCAGTTCCACAAATATTTCAGCCTTGTCGGGGCCGGTTATCTTGTAAACAATCTGTGTAACAGGGTCAACCACCAGCAGGTAGTCGAGCCCGGTTGCGTTTTCAACCGCACAAATGCCGTACATACCGCTCATGATGATACCGGTGGTGTTGCTGTAATAGGTTTTTACCTCATATTGCGTTACCGCGGGATCGCCTTTGCCTGTTTCTCCCTTTTTGCAGGAGAAGAGCAGTAAAAGCATGCTGATGGGCAACAAAAGAGAAGGTTTCATA
>JASGFZ010000023.1:0-19240 GCA_047605345.1 Flavihumibacter sp.
TCTTTGTCGGTGCTGGCAAATGCGGCAAGCCCCGACAAAGACGAGATACTCACCGAGATTTACCGCCAGCGATGCATCGAGCTGTTCATGAGCGGGCTGAAACTGGAAGATATGCGTCGCTTTGGTCGCCCGGTAACAGAAAGAAAGCGGAATTTCTTCCCCTATCCGTTCTCGGAAAGAGACAATAACCCGAATACACCGTCAGATCCCGCGAATTGATTTGGTTTGTGGTTTATGGTCTGTGGTTTATGGTTGGTTCCCGACATAAACCTCAAAACAAAAAAGCAACCTGCATCTGCTGCAGGTTGCTTTTTTGTTTTGAGGTTTGTAACTCAGCGGGTCTTCCAACCTTCAACAACCATAAACCATAAATCACAGACCATAAACTAATAAAAAGCGGCGCCCTGCCACCACAGCAGGGCGGCCAGCTTTTCTTCGATTACAAACCGTCGTCAATATATTCCTTGGCCAGCGGCAGCGGCTGGTGGGTCCAGGGTGTGGGATATACCGGAACCGTTTTGGTCCACTCCTGCCACATGGCTGCCATCTTCTTTACGAGGTCGTGCCGCGCGGCGCTGAAATCGATCTGCTCTGTTCTGTCGATTTTCATGTTGAAGAGCTGCCAGCGCTCGTTTGTATAATTCTTCCAGGTGCCATAACCGCCGTCGGTAAGATGGCCCACTGAAACCAGCTTCCAGTCGCCCATGCGCACAGCCCTGTTCATTTCATGCTCCCAGTAAATAGCTTCGCGATTGACAGGCTGGTTGCTAAAGGCGGGGCGCAGGCTTACACCCGCCACGGGTGTAACCGGGTTGCCCTTCGATGTAGTGGGATAGGTGGCGCCCGCCAGGTCGAGGATGGTAGGCATCATATCGATTACATTACCCACCTGGTCGCGGTATTCTCCTTTGGCCTTGATTCCTGCCGGCCAGTGAACGATAAGAGGTGTAGAGATACCACCTTCATTCACGTGGTGCTTAAAGCGCCGGAAAGGCGTGTTGGAAACAATGGCCCAGGGGCGCAGGTACGAAAGGTAGGTATCGGGCGGACCCGCCATTACCGATAACCCCTGGCGCAGGAATTTGCCGTCGCGCGTGATGGGCGGTATTCCTGACCATTGCAGATCGTTGTTCGTCAGGCGCTGCACCTTGCTGGTATCGGCAGCTACAAATTTGCCGGCGCCATTTGGACCGCCGTAACCGATACCTTCTGCATTTCCGCCATTGTCTTCCAGGAAAATGATAACCGTGTTTTCGAGAATGCCTTTCTTTTTGAGCTCGTCGAGTACGCGGCCAATGCCCTGGTCCATGATATCCACCATAGCCGCATAGGTTTCCATTCGGCGCGCCATGCTTTCCTTGTATTGCTCTTCTTCCCACGAATGTGAATCGAAGGGCGGAAGCTGTACCTGCTCGTCGATCAGCTTCAGCTTTTTCATTTTCGCCAAACGCGCCTGCTGCACTTTCTCCCATCCCTGGTCGTATTTGCCTTTGTATTTGGCAATGGCTTTTTCGGGCGCCTGCAACGGCCAGTGCGCTGTTGTATAAGATAGATAGAGGAAGAATGGTTTTTGCCCCTTGTCTTCACCGATAAAGCGAACGGCATTATCGGTGATGGCATCGGTGAAATAATAATGCTCCGGTTTGTACAAAGGATCATTATACGGAGAGATCAACGTATTATCACGGCAAAGCGTTGCGGGGTCGTAAAAGCTGCCACCCCCTTTCAGGATACCGTAAAACCGTTGAAAGCCGCGTTGAACAGGCCAGTTGTAATTGGGGCTGTTTTGGCGCGTGTCCTGCTCGAACTGAAGGTGCCATTTGCCCGACATATAGGTGCTATAGCCCTGCTGCGACAACACTTCTGCAATGGTGACCGCATTTTTGTTGAGCTGCGCCTGGTAGCCGGGCAGGTTGTGGTTGACGGCATCCATCCAGCCCATGCCGGCCTGGTGCGGATACAGCCCCGTCATGAGTGATGCTCTTGTAGGACAGCAGCGCGCCTGGTTATAGAACTGCCTGAAGCGGATGCCGTTTGCAGCCAGGCGGTCGAGATTCGGCGTCTCGATCTCACTGCCGTAACAACCAATATCCGAATAGCCCATATCGTCTGACATGATCAGGATGATATTGGGTTTTGCCGCGGAGTTTTTTTGTTGGGCATTGGCCGATATTGCTAACAGGCATGCCAAACCGAAAATTGCTTTTTTCATATTAATAACCTTCATTTTGTGACAGGTTGGGGTTTGCGTCGATCTCCGATTGGGGGATGGGCATCAGCACATGAAAAGGCTTCGCATTCTTTCCTCTTGCAATGGCATTGCTGATGTAAAGATCGTGCCGGAGCAGGTCTTCCCTTCTTTTTCCTTCACTGTAAAACTCCCAGGCTCTTTCCTGCAGAATAGCCTTTATAAAGCTGTTCTGATCAGGCAGGTCGGCAGCTGTATAGGCGGGTAGTTTGGCGCGCGTGCGAACCTGGTTCAGCAGGTCTATGGATTCCTGGCTAACGGCCCCGGTATTCATGACCAGGGCTTCGGCACGGGCCAGCAATACTTCCGCATATCGCAGGTAAATAAAATCCTGGCCGCCGCTGCGCGAGTCGGCCTTGGTATCAATGGGATATTTCAGGCTTCTCGGGTTCTGGTATTCATTCCCCGTCAGCAGGTCTTCCGGCTGCCCCTGTGTATTGGTATAAGACGTAAGGAAAAGTTTCCGGCGGTCGTCGTTGGCCGAAAAGGAATTATAGAAAGCAACCGGCGTGCATACCTGGGTAGCCGTATTGAAAATATTGGTGGGATATTGGGGCGGTAAGGCATTGGCTACCCAAACATTCCCGTTGCCGTCGATATTTACCGAAGGAAAGGCAAAAATGATTTCTTTGTTTCCTTCATTGTCGAGTGCAAAAATGCGGCTGAAATCGGTCATCAGGGTATATTGGTTCAGGTCGATGATACGCTGCGCGGCAGAAGCGGCTTCGGCCCATTGGTGCTTTATCATGTATAACTCCATAAGCGTGCCGAGCGCCGCCCCTTTAGTGGCTTTGCCGTACAGGCTTTGGGTAAGCGGCAAAGCATCGGCAGCGTTTTTCAGGTCCGTTTCGATAAAAGAAAACATGTCGGCGTCTGTTGCACGTGGCAGCGTGAATTCTTCTTTGGAACTTTTGTACACCTTGTTGATGATCGGTACCGGACCGAAAAAGCCGTATAGTATCCGGTAAGCGAGCCCGCGGATAAAAGTGGTCTGGGCAACGATATTGGTTTTGTTGTCTTCGCTCAGTTCTGTATTGGCAGGTGCGGCGTCGAGTATGATATTCGCATCACGGATGGCGCGATAGCATTTTTGCCAGAGATCACCTGTTATGATTTCAGAAGATGGATTGTTCGTGAAATTCTGGTAGGGTGTCAGCTGCCCGTTCAGGAAGCCACGGAAATTGACGAAGATGTCGGTGCCGCATTCTTCCAGGTAAATGCGGTTTACGCCGGGGTCGGCATTGTACTGCATGTTGTCATACGCCGAGTTCAGAACGGCGTCGATGCCGCTGGCTGTTTTCAGGAAGTCGTCTGAATATTCTGAAGCCGGCTGAATGTTCAGGTTCGATTTACTGCAGGCAAACATTGCCATTGTTACCATGCAGAGTATATAATATAAGTTTTTCATGTTCGTGGTTTAGAATCCAAGATTTAATCCAAGTGTAAATGTTCTTGCCGTGGGATAAGCATTCCGGTCGAGCCGAACATTGCTGCTGCCTGTTGAGTTTACATCAGGATCATACCCGATATAATCTGTAAAGAGCAACAGGTTCTGCCCCGACAGGTACACGAATGCATCCCTTATCACTTTTTGTTTCGGCAGCGGGATACGGTAGCCCAGCTGCACATTTTTGAGGCGAACAAAAGAAGCATCGGTAACCGTAAAGCTGTTGATATTGCTGGCCTGGTAATTGGACGGGTTGATCGCCGAAGGCCATTTATTGGTGGGATTGGCGGTTGTCCAGCGATCCAGCAACGGTTCTGCCAAACGGTTTCTGTACGGGTCATTGGAGAAATAGGCGTCAACAAGGCTCCAGCTCAGCAGGTCAACGCCCTGCACGGCTTCTATAAAAAAGCTGAGGTTGATGTTTTTGTATTCAAACTCATTGTTGAACCCAAGCGTGAATTTTGGAAAAGGATTGCCGAGCATAACCCGGTCGCTGGCGTCTATTTTGCCATCGCCATTGGTGTCGGCCCAATTGGGATCACCCGGTTTGGCCGTGCTTTTCAAGGGTGATTTGTCGATCTCTTCCTGCGACTGGAAAATGCCGTTTGCTTTATACCCATAGTAGGCATAGAGCGGCAGCCCCGGGCGAACGATGGCTGGTCCCGTAGCGCCGCCGGCGTTTACGATGATTTCAGGAATCGGACCGAGGTCTACCACACGGTTCCTGAGGGTGGTGAAGTTCAGCATGCTGTTCCAGCGCAGCTGCCCGGTAAGGTTGCGGCTGTTGAGTAAAAATTCAAAACCGCTGTTCCTGATCTCTCCCACATTGCTGGTGATAACTGTGTAGCCGGTAGCGCTGGGAATAGGTAATTCCTGCAGCAGGTCTTTGGATCTTTTTACATAATAATCGAGCGAAAGGTTCAACCGGTTGCTGAACAGCTCCATATCTATGCCGGTGTTGAACTGTTCAGATGTTTCCCATTTCAGGTCGGGGTTGGGTATGCGGGTGGCAGAAATAGCGGTATAAACGGTGTTGCCGAATACTGCCCCGTTGCCGCTGGCGGCATAAGTAGTGAGTGAGCGACCCGCGCCGATATTGTCGTTACCGATCTGGCCCCAGCCAATGCGCAATTTCATGGCGGGCAGCCAGTCGACAGCCTGCAAAAATTCCTCTTCATTGATCTTCCATGCCAGCGAGAAAGATGGGAATATACCAAAGCGGTTATTGGCTCCGAAATTGGATGAGCCATCGGCCCTTATGGAAGCGGTTGCCAGGTATTTGTCTTTATAGGCATAATTGATGCGGCCAAGATAAGAGAGCAGTTTCCGGTCGTTGCGGCCACTGCCTACCACCATGAGTGAAGGCACACCAAGACCGAGGTTATTGGTGCCGATCACATCAGCCGCGAAGCCGCGCGTGGAAGAATAGCTGGAGCGGCTTTGGAATTCCTGGTAAGTGTAACCGCCGATAATATTCAGGTCATGCGCTTCCGCAAATTTTCGCTTATAGTTCAGCGTGAATTCAAGCAGTGTGTTTTTCAGCTCACCGGTGGTTACCGTAGCAATTCCATTCGCTGCGTTGCCGATGGTGGTCATGCGGCTGTTATAGGTATCGCGCCGCGATGTATTGCGGTCGGCGCCCAGGTTTATTTTGGCGGAAAGGCCTTTAACGATATCGTATTCGGCGAAAAAATTGCCGAAGAACCGGTTGGTCTCTTCCTGCGACAGCTGGCCATTCACCATCGCTACGGGATTATCGAGCGTTACCGATGCTATTTGCGCCGTTTCCGGTTTGAAATAGCTGCCGTCTGCATTTTTTATCGGGAAGATAGGAGGTGCGTTGAGTGAGGTGTTGATGACGTCGGCATCCTGGTTGATGAAGAAGCCGTTTACGGGTACATATTCATTTTTCAATACGGCGACATTCACGTTCATCCCTATGCGAAAACGATCATTTATTTTGTGTTTGATGTTAGACCGGGCCTGGTAGCGCTCGAAGCCGGAGTTTTTTACGATACCGTTTTGTTTGGTATAATTGAGCGAGGTATAGATTTGCGTAGCTGCTGAGCCGCCTGAAATACTCAGGTCGTGTGTTTGTGCTGTTCCGGTTCGCAGGATAGCGTCCTGCCAGTCGGTACCGGCGCCGAAAGAAGCGATGGCTGCGGCATCGAATATCGCGGGGCGGCCGCGTTCCTGTTCCAGCTCATTCATCACCTTACTGTATTCCCGTGTATCCATCACCCGCATCTTATGGGCAATTTGCGAATTGCTGATGCTGGTATTGTACTGAATGCGTGTTTTACCCGTCTTGCCCGATTTCGTTGTAATAAGCACTACGCCATTGGCGCCCCGTGATCCGTAGATTGCGGTAGCGGATGCATCTTTGAGGATATTGATCGATTCGATGTCGGAGGGATTCAGGGAGCTCAGCGGGTTGCGCGCAGGTTGGCCCCCGGTGAAATTGGATGCGCCTGCACCAAAGCTCGTCACCGGCGCGGCATTATCGATCGGCAGGCCGTCTATTACATACAGCGGTTCGTTGCCCGCATTGATCGAGCTGGCGCCCCTGATGCGAATGCTGACTGCCCCGCCTGGTTCGGCACTGGCCTGGGTTACCTGTACGCCGGGCGCACGGCCCTGTATCATCTGATCCACCGATACATTCAATCCTTTGTTCAGGTCTTTGGAGCTGAGCGAAAGCACCGAGCCGGTAAGGTCCTGCTTACGGGCGGTACCGTATCCGATCACTACTACATCGTTGAGCTGGGAAGAAGTTTGTTCAAGCCGGATATCTATTTCCCGCCGGCCGTTTACCGGTACCGATTGCGTGGCATAGCCAACAAAACTTACTTCAAGCGTAACCTTATCGTTGGGAACCGTAAGTTCAAATTCACCCTGCGCATTTGCCTGGGCCGATCCCTCGTGGCCTTTGATGGTGATGGTAGCGCCGGGAAGGGGATAGCCTTTATTGTCGAGTACCCGGCCTTTGATGACAATGGATGGAACAGAAGGCTGGAATATATTGGCTTGTTCCTTAACCGTAACGACAATGGTTTTGTCAACGATCGAATAAGCCAGCGGCTGATCGGTGAATACCAGGTCGAGCGCTTCTTTCAGCAGCATTTTGCTGCAACTGACAGAAACCGGCTTTGCCCTGTTCAGTACGGCATCGGTGAAAATGAAATAGTACGAAGACTGCTTTCGGATCTCTTCAAAAACTTTTTCGATGGGTTTGTTCTCGGCGCGAAGCGTGATTGATTGTGAATAGGTTTTACCTTGTACCTGAAGCATAACTGCCAGGGTCAGGATGACAGTCAGTTTCATCATGACAATCGTTTTGGTCAATGTCATACATTTGTCTTGTTTGGGTTAATTAATATTGCTTGCGAGGCATGTTGATGCTCAAATAAGGCCCGTCGTGCCGCGAACACGATGCGGCCTATTTTTTTGCTGGTTTTACAATTACATGGTTATTGTTTTTTTCAAAGCTTACTTCATTGGTTAAGGAAAGCATTTCAAATATTTTTTCAATGGGTGTTCCTTTTACAATAGTCCCGTTGAATTTCTGGCTCACCGTACCCTGGTAGGTAATATCTACATCGTACCAGCGGGATACCTGGTTCATAACAGTGGCGATGCCTGCATTGGTGAACTGGAATTTTCCTTCCCGCCATGCCATTACTTCTTCTTCATTGAAAGACGGGTTGAGCCTGATGGGGCCCAGCTCGCGTGTCACTGCCTGCTGGCCCGGAGCCAATATCACCTGGTTGCCGGCTTTGCTGATAGAAACGGCCCCTTCCAGCAGGCTTGTTTTTACAACAGCGTCTTCTTTATAGCTGGAGATATTGAAATGTGTTCCCAGTACTTTCAGCGCTGACCCATCGTTGATCATAACAAAGAACGGTTTGCTGCGGTCTTTTTTCACTTCGAAATAAGCTTCGCCATTGAGTACAACGCGGCGTTCGGCAGCGCCAAACTGCGAGGGGAACTGCAGGCTGCTGGCGGCGTTCAGCCAAACACGGGTACCATCGGGCAGCAACAACTCGTACTGGCTGCCTTTAGGAACAAGCAGGGTATTGATGGGCTGTATTCTTTCCCTGTGCAAATGATATGCTGTTGTTGCCGGTTTTTTGCAGGTCGTAGGTACTAACCTGTTGTCCGACGGCCAGTGAATCAAGAACCAACTGACTGCCATCATCTCCCAGCAGGGTCACCTGGTTGTTGGCATGAATGGAGTCTGCCGGCTGGCTGTTGCCAGCTTCAGCCGATAGCGGTGCGGAGTCGACGGTATGGCGGTGGATAAACCACCAGCCGCTGCCGATGATCACCAGCAGAGAAGCTGCTCATCCACGGCCTAAAATATATTTGCAACAGCAGGTGGTGGAATGATCCTGGCGAAAATCCTTTCGCGCAGCGCATCGGGCGAACCGGCACCGTCAACAGGCACATCGATGTCAAAATCGTCTTCATCGGCAAAAAAAGAAAGCAGTTCTTCCTTTTCCCTGTCTGAAATGGTTTTATCAATCCATTTCTGGCGGAGCGCCTGGTATCGTTCCCGGTTGATAGATGGCATGGCAGCAGTGTTCTGTCAAAGAGTCGGGTATAGAAAGCGAAACCCCTAGCCGCTCAGAAAAAAAATAAAAAAAAATTGCTGGAGACCCGTGCGAAAGTACCGAAGCGCCCTGGTAAGATGGGATTCGACCGTTTTGGTGGAGATATTGAGCTTATTGGCAATTTCTTCGTGGTTAAGCCCTTCCTGGCGGCTGAGCTGGAACACCAGCCGGCATTTTTCGGGTAAAGCATTGGTAAGGGCGGCGATACTGTCTTTTAACTCTTTGATCCTGACATAGTCGGGCAGCGAAGCAGTTGCAGGCAGCTGCGCCAATTCGCTGCGGCGGAACCGCTGTCGTACCGCTTGTTTTTCAAACAGATCGATTACTTTGTATTTAACCGCTGTGCTCAGGTAGTGGGAAAGGGTCTTTTGTATCTGAAGCCGGCCCTGCCGTTGCCAGAGATCGGTGAATATTTCCTGTACTATTTCTTCCGCTTCTGCGCTGTTCCCTGTTTTACGCAAAGCGAGGGCAAATACCTTTGACCAGTAGTGATCGTAAATGATCCTAAAGGCATGGTGATCGCCCGTTGCAAGCTGGCGAAGCAATCTGTTTTCATCGTGTGGAAAATCATTTTCCATGGCAGGCGGCGGTGCTGAATGATCAACTAAAATAAATTTTTTGTTTAAATCCATCGAAAGAGAAAGGAGGTTCGGGTAAAGATAAGGCTATTTTTAATAGTCTACTAAATTAATAGAGTAAAAACAACTTGCATTGCCCCCGGGTTTGCAGTGATGATTTCTGAAGGTAAAAACTTCCCTTTTTTGTGATGGATAATCTGGAAATTGCAGCTGGAGCGGATTTGATGACAAGTAAACAAAGTTGAATGACAGTACCCATCCATACCCAGGTTGTGTTGGTTGATAATGATGATCGTGAAGTGGGCACCATGGAGAAAATGGAAGCACACCGGCAGGCGAAGCTGCACCGGGCCTTCAGTGTTTTTATTTTTGACAGCAGGGGTCGCATGTTGCTGCAGCAGCGGGCCTTCGGCAAATACCACAGTGGCGGTTTGTGGACCAATGCCTGCTGCAGCCATCCTTTTCCCGGTGAGGCAGTGGAAGACGCCGCCCGCAGGCGTTTGAAAGAGGAACTCGGGTTCACTGTTCCGCTGACCCATTTATTTTCTTTCATATATAAGGCGCCTTTCGACAATGGGCTGACCGAACACGAATACGATGTGTTGCAGGTACTTACGAGGGGCCCCTGGTGCCTGATGCCGCAGAAGTAGCCGCTACGGCCTATAAACCGGTGGACGAGATCCGGCAGGAACTGCAGCGTGCGCCTGCATTATACACTTCCTGGTTCCGGATTGCTTTTCCGCGCCTGGCAGCCTGGCAGGCTGAAAAAGGGTGAAAACACCTGTCCGGCGAAGAAAAGAATTGCGGTACTTTGATCCAACCGCCTTTCATGTGCTCTGATCACTTATACCAGTATAAGCCATACCACTACAGCTACGAGTATGATTATGTTTTTACCGGCGCCGGACTGGCCGGTCTCAGCCTGATCATGCGTATGTTGAAATCGGGGTATTTCGACAATAACAGTTTTCTGCTGGTAGATCGTGACTGGGGGAGAAAGGAAAATCGTAACTGGTGTTTCCGGGAGAGAAGCGCCGGCTTTTTTGAAGAGCTTGTTTGCAGGCGATGGAATAACGGCTGGTTTCATGCCCCGGGATTCTCAAAGCAATTTGACCTCGAACCGTATCAATACAAGCTGATCAGGAGCCGGGACTTTTACCGGTATTGCTTTGACTATATGAAGACCCGTGAAAATGTACGGCTGCTGCAGGAGCCGGTAGCAAGCCTTTTCAATAGAAAATACACTGCCGGCCTGGTGCTTGACAATGGAACGAAATACCACGCAACAACCAGGCTGTTTAATTCCATTAACACTGAGCCGGACAGGCAAGGCCCGGCGCCTTTTTGCTGGCAGTATTTTGAAGGCAGGGTCATTGAAACGCCCGGGGAAGTTTTTGATCCCGGTGCCTGCACATTAATGGACTTCAGGATGCAGCCGGCGGCCGGCAGTGGTTTCGTGTACACGATGCCGTTAAACCCGAAGCAGGCCCTGTTAACCGCTATGGTATTCCCGGCCAATACGCTGGCTGCGGAACCGGCCTGTACACGATACCTGGAATCATATATAGAACAGGTGCTGAACATAGCCCAATACCAGGTGCTTGAGATCGAAAAAGGAAGAATGCCCCTGGGCGTTTCCCGGCCCGGGCCGGAATTGTTATCGCAGGGATCGTTTACAGATGTCCAGATAAATATAGGCGGAGGTGGTTCTTTTTCTTTTGCACAGCAGTATAGTGAAGGCTGGCTGGCCTCTTTGCAGCACCGGCAGCGCCCGGCATTGCTGCCCCGAAAGCCGCGCCGTTTTTATTTTTATGACCGGATGATGCTGCAATTGCTGCACCGGCAAAGCGTTTCGGTAGCAGAAGGCTACCGGCAGCTGTTTGCTGCCAACCCCATTGATCGCCTGTTCCGGTTTTGGGATCACCAGTCGGGATATCTCGAAGAAATGCAGTTGTTTTCCGGGCTTCCCGGGCTCCCCTTTTTAAAAGCCTCGATATCTGCTACTTTCGCGTAAGAAAGCAGCATTATGGGTGTATTTAATTTTGACGAACTGCTCACGGTGGCATTTACCCTGTTTGCGGTAATTGATATCCTGGGATCTATTCCCCTCCTGATTTCACTGAAGCACAAGATGGGAACCATGCAGGAATTCAAGGCAACCCTGATCTCGGGTGCGCTGATGCTGGTGTTTTTATTAGTGGGAGAGAAGTTCCTGTCGGTACTGGGACTGGATGTGCGGTCGTTTGCGGTAGGCGGATCGATCGTGATCTTTATCCTGGGGCTGGAAATGGTATTGGGCATTGAATTTTTCAAAAGCGATGGTAATGCGAAGTCGGGCACCGTGGTGCCGATTGCTTTTCCCCTGATCGCGGGTTCGGGTACGTTAACCACTATTATTTCGCTGAAAGCAAACTATGCCAGTGCGGTAGTGGCGGTTGCCATTGTGCTGAACCTGGTCATCGTATATATTGTATTAAAATCCCTCGACCGGATTGCCAGCCTGATTGGCCCTAACGGGCTGCTCGCGATCAGGAAATTCTTCGGAGTGGTATTATTGGCCATAGCGGTAAAGATCTTTGCCAGCAATGCTGCCGGCCTAATCAAATAAGCCATGCGGTACTTTGTGTTGCATAAGCCACCGGGTATGGTATCACAATTTGTGAGCCGGGATGACGTATCGTTACTGGGAGATGTCCGTTTTGATTTTCCGCCGGGTATCCATGCCATCGGGCGCCTGGATGCGGCTTCCGAGGGACTGTTATTACTGACCACCGATAAACGTATTACCCGCTTGTTGTTCCAGGGACCCATCCCTCACCGGCGTGTGTACCTGGTGCGGGTAAAGGGCCTGGTACAGCCTGAAACCCTGCAACGGTTGTCGGCCGGGCTTCTGCTGACGGGCCGCAAACAGGCCGATTACCTGACCAGGCCCTGTACGGTGGAACTGGTTGAAAAACCGGCCTGGGTGGAAGACCATCCGAAGCATCCCGGCTTTGCTGCACACAGCTGGTTATTAATAGGCCTGGAAGAAGGACGGTACCACCAGGTACGTAAAATGGTGATGGCCGTGGGGCATCGTTGCCAGCGCCTGATCCGGGTATCGATTGAAGGATTGGCGCTTGACGGGCTGCCCCCCGGTGGGGTGCGGGAAGTGCCGGCCGGTGAGTTTTTCAGCAGGCTGCGGCTTGCTGTCAAATAACTAGGTTACGAGCAAAAATTGCCCTAATTTCGCCGTCCCGAACGGAACCATGGCCTTGTAGTACAATGGATAGTATAAGAGTTTCCGAAGCTCCAGATCCAGGTTCGATTCCTGGCGAGGCCACGATATTTGCTTGAAAACCAGTCTGTTGTGACTGATTTTTGTTTTTACTGAAACAGGTCATCCATGGTTGCTTCGTTTTGCACCAGCCTGCGGGCATAATCATTCTTTTTTACGCCGTAGGTAGTGACCATCGTCAGGAAAATGGTTTTCCTTGTTTTCGTCTGCTCCCTGAATACTTTCTCCTTTTGTTCCAATGCCGCTGCGTATTTTTTATCGATGGCAAATTTGCTGCCGGCGAATTTTATTTCGCAAAGATGAATGACCTGGTCGTTTCGGTCAAGCAGCAGATCGACCTGCGTGCCCGTTTCTCCTTTTTTAGGATGGTAGCTCCAGGGCGACGCTTCCGTGTAGGTTTTGATGTTCAACGCTTTTATGATGTATTGAACATGTTTCTGGCAGATGGCTTCAAAGGCAAACCCCCGCCAGGTGGTATAGGATTGCCCGGTTGCTATTTTTTCCCAGGTACCCGGCCCGGTAGCGCGCGCACGTTCTACGAACTTCAGGTAGAACCGGGAGTATTCATCTGTTAGTTTATAAAAGGTATCACGTGAGGTTTTGCCGAACGGAATATAATGGGTAATAAATCCCGACTGCTCCAGCTCATCCAACAAGCGGGTGGTGCCGCCGCCATCGTTAAGCCCGCATGCCGCGAGTATTTCCACCCTGCTCAATCCCTTTTCCTGTTCGGCAAGCGCACGTACAATGTTCTCATGATGGCCGGCATTGGAGAAGAGTGACTGGTATAAGTTCTTGAATTCCATTTTCAGCAGGGCGCCACGGGCAAAAAACAACCGGTCGATCGCCTGCCGCGGGCTTTCTCCTTTTTGCACCTGTTTCAGGTATTGCGGTACACCGCCCGTTGCCATATACAGTTCCAGTATCTGGTAATTGTTCCATTTTATACCGCTGCTTGTAAGATAGTCTTTGGTTTCACGCACCGTGAAGGGCAGCAGCTGAATAGGCGCCCGGGTGATGCGGTTGTGCAGGCCGCCTTTATTGTTGATGATGTTTTCGATCATCCACGAAGCAGCCGATCCGCAAAGAACTACTTTCAGCTGGGGCTGACGCGACGCCCAGGTATTCCACCAATGTCTCTGATTACCTAGATTTGTTGCCATTTTTAATGGTATGAGAAACTACCTGTTGGTATTACTGCTTATGACTGCGGGCCCGGCTGCTGCGCAAACCCCGCTCGATCCCGTAACGATTACCGCTACACTGAGCCAGAAGCGCAGCTCGGAAACGGGCAGAAACATCAGCATTATTAAGGGCGAGCAGTTGAGAAACCTGCCGGTACACTCGCTGGATGAGCTGCTGCGGTATGTGCCGGGCGTAGAGATACAGGCGCGGGGCCCCATGGGTGCACAAAGTGATATTGTTCTGCGCGGCGGCACTTTTCAGCAGGTGCTGGTAGTGCTGGATGGCGTACGGCTGAACGATCCTAATACAGGACATTTCAACAGCTACATACCCGTAGCCCCGGAAGAGATCGATCGCATTGAAGTGCTGAAGGGCGCTTCATCGGCTATTTATGGTGCCGATGCGGTAGGGGGGGTTATTTATGTGATCACGAAAACATTTGCCGCCAAACAGGAGGCGGAAAAGACCAGTGTATTCGGTAGTGTTGCCGGCGGGCAATACGGTTATATAAACGCCAATGCCGGACTTGCTTACAGCAATAAGAAGCTGCATATAGGTGCCGGCCTGTTAACGAATAATGCCGATGGTATTCAGCAAAGGGGAATCAATGGCTTTTTTCACAACAGCACCGCATCGGCTTCGGTGAAATATTTTCTTAATGAAAAATGGAATGTAGCTTACCGGCTTGCTTACGACAACCGGAATTTTGCCGCCCAGAATTTCTATACCACCTATGTTTTTGATACGGCGCGCGAAAAAGTGAGCAGCTATTGGCAACAGGCCCGCATCAGTTATGAAGGCGGTAAGCAACGGCTGAGTCTTGACCTGGGTTATAAGAACCTGCGCGACCGCTACCAGTTTTCGCCGGCATCAGCAGCCAATGAAAATACATCACAGCTGTTCCAGTCGATATTCCAATACGAACGTTCGCTCAGCGAAAAGACGCTGATCGTGTCAGGATTTAATTTTCAGCAGAAACGCATCCGCTCCAACGACCGCGGTAATCACTCCCTTTTTCAGCTGTCGCCCTTTGTGACCCTTTCGCAAACCCTGGCAACAAACCTGTATGTGCGTCCTTCGTTGCAATGGATATTTTTCCAGGGGGGTAACGCCGAACTGGTTCCCCAGTTGGATATTTCCTATAAGCGGAATAGCTGGCAATACCGCGCCAGCGCAGGTAAAACGATTCGCGACGCCGACTTTACCGAACGATACAATAATTATAATAAAACCGAGGTTCGATCGGGATCTATCGGTAATCCTGATCTGCTGGCCGAAAGATCGGTCAGTTACGAGCTGGGCGCCGACAGGTTTTTCAAAGACCGGTTGAAAGTAGCGGCTTCCGTTTTCCAGCGTTTTCAGCAAAGGCTGATCGACTATAGCACCACGCCTTATGCCGATATGCCGCGGAAGGACAATTTGGTGCCCACCGGTATATATGCGCTGGCGAAAAACATAGCGCGGGTTCGCACCAGCGGAATTGAAACCGATCTGCAGTATCACTGGAATTTTTCAAAGGGGCAGCGGATAACAGCCAGTGCGGGTGTGATCTGGATGGACAGCAAGTCCAGCGACAGCAGCATGTCGTTTTATATTTCTTCACACGCGCGGTTTATGACCAATTTCAGTGCCGTGTACCAGCATGAGCATTTTTCTTTCGGTGTAACGGGGCTTTACAAAAAACGCAATCGGCAGGAGGCGGGATCAATCAATGCCGCGCTCACCCCCGCTTATTTCCTGGCAAATATCAGGGCTGAATACCGGATTTTCCGGCAGCGTCTTGGCGTTTTTACAACGGTCGATAATCTTTTCGATAAACAATACAGCGATCTATTGGGAGCGGTCATGCCCGGTCGCTGGATTACAGGGGGTGTCAGGTATGCTCTCAGGTAGCACTTGCTATCGGAACAGGTCTTCCATGGTTATTTCTGCCTGTACTCTTCCTGTATAGTATATGTTTTTTTTCGACTTCATTGGAGGCCAGTATATCTGCCAGCAAAACCTGCTCCTCTTCCCGGCCAATAATCTCACAAAAAATAGCTGTTTTGGCGACATATAAGTGTCGTGTATGAGGCCGGCGATCAGGACAGAGCGGCTGCCAGGCGACCCATTCCTTCTTTCAGCACAGCGCGCGGGCAGGCAACGTTGATCCTTATATGCCCTTCGCCGTTGGCTACAAACATATCGCCGCCTTCTATTAGTACGCCTGCCTTACGGGCGAAGTAATTGGAAAGCCGCTCCCCGGGGCCGATGGCAGTGCAGCAGGCCGACAGGTCTACCCACGCCAGATAGGTAGCTTCGGGAACGCGAAAACGTGCCAGTGGCAGTTCCTCTTTTAGTATGCTGTCTACGAAGGCCAGGCTGTCGTCGAGATATGTTTTTAGCGCTTCCAGCCAGGGTTCGCCCTTTTCATAGGCGGCTTTCGTGGCTGCTATGCTCAGTGGATTTTGCATTTCCCAATAGCGTTGCGTCCAGGTGTTGCGCACGTGTTCATTGGGAATAAAAATATGCGAATGCAGCACACCTGCCAGGTTGAAGGTTTTGGTGGGCGCCGTACAGGTGACGATTCTGTCGCTTTGGGGAAATAGCGTAGCCAGCGGTACATGCGCCTGGCCGTGTCGCAGCAGGTCACAATGGATCTCATCGGATATAATCCAAACACCTTTCGAAAGGCATATATCGCCGATGGCCTGCAGCTCTTCTTTGGTCCAAACCCTGCCGGTGGGGTTATGCGGGTTACACAGCACAAAGAGCCGGATGTTTTTTGACGGGTCCGATAACTGTGCTTTTATATCGGCCAGGTCCATGCTGTAATATTCGTTGTTGTTCAGCAACGGAGAATAAAATGTTTCCCGGCTATTGAGGTCGCCGGCCATTTTGAAGGGTGCATAAGACGGCGTGGTGATCAGCAGGTTTTCACCAGGCTGTGTAAGCAGTGCCACCAGCCTGATAAGGGCAGGCACCACGCCGGGGGCAAATACCATCTGCTGAGTATCGATGCGCCAGTTATACCGGCGCAGGAACCAGCTTTCCAGCACAGTAAAATATTCAGGGTCAAACAGGCTTGTATAACCTAGAATCTTTTTATCAAGCCGCTCACGAATGGCGTCCGTCACCACCGAAGGGCTTGCGAAGTCCATATCGGCTATCCATAGCCGTATAAACACATCGTCGGGAAAGGGGAATTCGATACCGGGATTGTTCCGGAATATATAAGGTCGCCATCCCTCGTAGTTTACACTGTTGCTGTGTTGCCGGCTGATGATTTCATCAAAATTATATTGCATCGGTTAGTTATTGTGCAGGTCGGTAATACTGCCCGGTTTCACCGGCTGCCCAGCTGCGGGAATGGTCAATGCGATTCCTGAAATCAGTCCATTACTGATAAAACGGCGGCGACTGGTCATGACAGGTTTAGTTTGCGTAAAAATTAGCTGTTTTGGAGAAGCTAATGAAAGAACAATTCCTGAATTTTGTTGCCATGCGAAATGTTTTTTCGGCGCTGGTGGCTGCCGCCCGCCATATTTCCGTATATAGCGGCAAAAAAGCTGGTCTTCTTCATAGAGGAAATGCCCGCGGTAAATGGCTGTTTCGCCCCGGTTGACGGTTCGCCGTAATATTATTGCAGCAGGGTATCTATGAATTGCCGGGTTTCGGCCACCGCCTCGTTGCACCGGCTGCGTAATTCTTCGAAGGCCGCCTGGCGATCGACCGCATCGGCAGGGTGTTCTATGGCATCGAGCCAGGGATTCAGCTTTTCGTTCAGTCCCATAATGCTGACTGTTGTTTTCATATTATGGGCGATCCGCGCTGCTTTCGCAGGGTCGTTTTGCTGCATGGCTTCGGCCAGCGCCAGCATTTCTTCGTTAACCCCTTCCATGAACTCTTCTGCCACTGTTTTCTCGAATACCTTATCGCCCTGGCTTACCTGCCGCATATACAGCAGGTTGATGTTCTTGTATGTTTCATGGCCCGGTAAGGGCGCCGCAACCGGTTTGGCATCCGGTTCCTGTTTCGGCAGGTATTCCTGGATCAGGTTATAGAGCTGCTGTTCGTGAATGGGTTTGGAAATATAATCGTTCATGCCGGCAGCCACACATTTCTCTTTTTCGCCGGCCAGCGCATGCGCTGTCATCGCGATGATCGGTATTGTTAAGCCGAGTTCGTTCCTGATGAACCTGGTGGCTGTGTAGCCATCCATACCAGGCATTTGTATATCCATCAGCACCAGGTCAAATGGCTGCTGCCGCAATTGCCGGATGGCTTCGTTTCCATCGCTACAGATGGCAAAAGAAACGTTCCAGCCGCTTAGCAGGTGGGTAAGCAGGCGTTGGTTCAGCTGGTTGTCTTCAACAACCAGTAAACGGCCGTTTGCCGGCACCGGGAAAGTGGCAATGGATTGCGTGTTCCATTCCACCGTATTACCCGCCGCCAGTTGGTAGGGAATAGTCATTTTGAAAGTGGCGCCCCGGCCGTATTCGCTGGTGGCAATTATCTGTCCGCCCTGGATGGTCACCAGTTCTTTCACGATGGTGAGGCCGAGGCCCGTGCCGCCGTATTTTCTGTTGATGGTATCTTCCGCCTGCTGGAAGCGGTCGAAAATATGTTCCAGCTTATCGGCCCGGATGCCGATGCCGGTGTCACTGATCTCAATGCCCAGCCGGGTTGAATTGCCTGTAACGGGTGTTGCGTTTACCTTGATATGAACGCTGCCCTTGTCGGTGAATTTAAAGGCATTGCCCACCAGGTTCACCAGTATTTGGGTGAGGCGGGTGGGGTCGCCTTCCAGCATATCGGGTACCTCATCATCGATATGGGTGGTAAAGGCGATTTTCTTTTCAGCGGCTTTGCTGGTGAACATCATACCGACAGACTGTACCAGGTCCCGGAGGCTGAAGGTGATGGATTCGAGGCGGATCATGCCGGCATCGAGCTTCGACAGGTCGAGTATATCGTTAACGATCACGGTCAGGTTTTCGCCGGCGCGGTGGATGGCGTCGGCATATTCACGCGGTGTTTTATCCAGTGGCTGGCGGCTCAACAGGTTGGTGAAGCCAAGGATGGCATTGAGCGGCGTGCGGATTTCGTGGCTCATGTTGGCGAGGAATTTCTCCTGCGCCTGGCGTGCGCCGACGGCTGCTTTTTCCGATTCATTCAGCCGTTCGATGAGCTTCTGTTGCTGTTGCATGCGCAGGGATGCGAAAACAAAAGTGATGATAGATGCGATAGCGGCAATAACCGCCATCAGCGAACCCATGGTTTTTGCTTTGAGCCCGTTGGAGTCGGCCTGTTCGGTGATACGCACAACGGCTTCCTGGTGAAGATCATCGATGATCTGTATTTCTGCATTGATGGAATCGATGAGTTTTGTGCCGTACCGGGTATTGATGAGCTTTTCAGCAGCCGGCTTTCCGGCCAGGTTAAGGCTGTCGATGATCTGCTGGCTGAAAGCGAGTTTTTTGGCCGACAGGTATTCAAGGCGTTGCAGGGAGGGTTGCAGTTGCGCATCGAAATGGCCGCTTTCCAGCTTATGCAGCGCAGCGCCGACTATTGCCGAGTCGTTCGAGAGCCGGAATGTATCGGCCCGGCGGCCATTGATGACGATGCCGCGCATCCGGTTATCCATCGACAGTATTTCGCTGCGCAGGTTTTCCAGTCCTGATTTTACACGCAGGTGTTCAAGCAGCACTTTGTTGCTGCCGATCAGGTCGTTGATGTTCCGGTTTGAATTGAACTGGAGAACAACAATGAGGGCGATGGCGAGTAAAAATACCAGCAGCAGGATATATCTGAAATAGCGGTTCATGGCTGATACCGGCAAATCTCCCCTTTTTCGTTGAATCAGCTGTCTTTGAAAAGCTGCAGGCATTGGCGGGAAAGGAGGGCAATGTC
>JASGFZ010000024.1:0-19218 GCA_047605345.1 Flavihumibacter sp.
CTTTTTGTATAGCTGGGTTTTCTATATCCAGGGAAAGCTTGGGTTGCACGCCGGTAACAGCTACCTGGCGGTTAATCACCTGCTCTCCCAGCTCCAGCACCTGGTCTTCGGTATAAGGCAGCACCGGCGGCTCCGGCTTACCGAATATCTTTCGGCTGCACGCAGGATGAAAATCAACCTGACCATTTTCCAGTTTTTTATAGCAATAAAGACAGTTCATCATTTGTCTTCTTTGGCTTCAACAATACTTACCGCACCAATACAATCTTTACAGCAGGCTAATAAAAGCCCCATTCTGTCACGCTCGTTCAGTTTCCAGTTTTTTTCTGCCACTTCCAGTAACCAGCCTTCGGGAATCAACCCGTCAAAAAACGGGATCATTGTTTTGCTGTTGTAGGGTTTATCTGTCAACGGCAGGGTAAGACTAACGGCTTTTGCCTGTGCTGCATTCAGATAAGCGGCATCATACCAGAAACGGTAACCGTCTTCCGTTTCGGAAAGGTAGCCTGCTGTATGGCCATCCATCAGTACATTAGCCTTCCTCATCGGTCAGTGATTTTCGGTTAAGCGGTACGAGGCCCAGTTCGTGACCAAAGAGTTTGAGCACCTGGTTTACCTTGTCCATTTTCAGGGTTGCTTTTCCCTGCTCAAGGTCTCTTACAAAGCGAAGACCCACACCCGCCTTAGCGGCCAGCGCTGGTTGCGAAAGCCTGGCTTGTTTTCGCTTCTCCTTTATAAACCGGGATAATGTGTTGTTTTCGGCATCCATTTTATACCCTTTCGGGTATAAAACTATGTATTTATGAATAATTATACCCGTTCGGGTATAAAATTCGAAAAAATTTAATAATTATACCCGTTCGGGTATAAAAATGGGCACTAAACTGGCCAAATTGCATTAACAGCAGCACAAAGAGAGAAATACGCAATAAAATGAACCTGGTTACCTAAGCCAGCTCCGCTGCCGCTGCTTCATCCACCATCCAGTGCAGCTCCCCTTTTTCGGGGCGAATACTCTGTGAAGGATACAGATCGATATTCGGCGCACCCTGCAATACTTCTTTCAGTGCCGGCGCTTTCGCCGCTCCCGTTGTAAGGAAAAGCACGCAGGCCGAAGCATTGGCTACCGGCCGGGTGATCGTTACCCGGAACATATCCTGCTGCTGTAAAAAGAAAGCGGCGCACCAGCGATTCATTTCATGCACTACTTCTGTGCCCGGAAAAAGAGAAAGCGTATGCCCGTCGTCGCCCATACCCAGTATCAGCAGATCAAAACTATGCGGCTGCCCGTCGAAATAGCGATGCAGTATCCGTTCATAGGCATGGGCCGATTCGGTGGGATCGGCGTAACCGGTTTGCATCAGGTGGATCTGTTCTTCCGGAACCGGCACGTGGTTCAGCAGGGTATCATAAGCCATCCTGGCATTGTTGCGTTCGTCGTCGAGCGGCACATACCGTTCGTCGCCCCAGAATACATGCAGCTTCGACCAGTTGACCTGGTCGCGATGCGGATGTTCAGCCAGCAACTGGTGCAGGCGTTTGGGGGTGGAGCCGCCCGACAGGGCGATGGTGAACCGGCCCTGCTTCTGAAGAACGCTGCGGATGCGGTTCACGATAAAATCGGCGGCGGTTTGTGCAACGGCTTCGGGGTTGCTGCAGATATGAACAGAGGGTGCCATGTTATTCTTTATGAAGGGCGGGAAGGGTTACCCAGTTACGGCCGTCGCGCGCAATGAGCGCTTCGGCGTCTTCGGGGCCCCAGGAGCCGGGTGCATAATTGGGGAAATCAACCGGCGGCCTGTCGGTCCACGCTTCCAGGATCGGCATGATAACACGCCAGGCGGCCGCCACCTGGTCTTCGCGCATAAAAAGGGTTGCATCGCCTTCCAGTACGTCGAGCAGCAGCGTTTCATACGCTTCGGGCTCTTCTTCGGTATAGGCGTCTTTATAGCTGAAGATCATATCTACCGGGCTGAGCGATACACCCTGCCCAGGGCGCTTGGCCTGGAAGCGAAGGCGGATGTCCATCTCGGGTGCAATGCTGATCGTGAGCCGGTTGGGGCGCCAGGTATCGGCCGCTTCGGGCGGAAAAGCATAATTCGGGGCGGCTTTGAACTGGATGGTGATGATGGTTTCTTTTTCATTCATCCGCTTGCCGGTGCGCACATAGAAGGGTACATGCTGCCAGCGCCAGTTGTCGATATGAAATTTGACAGCGGCAAAGGTTTCGGTTTCCGAATCAGGCGCTACATTTTTTTCCTGGCGATAACCCGGCACTTCCTCTGCGCGCATCCAGCCGTGGCCGTACTGACCGCGAACGGCATGCGCCTGCACCTGCTCCTTGGTGATCTTGCGGATGGCGTGCAGCACATCAACTTTTTTGTTCCGGATTTCGTCTGCATCAAAATTTACAGGGGCTTCCATGGCCACCATGCAAAGCAGCTGCAGGATATGGTTCTGCACCATATCGCGCAGTGCGCCCGATGCTTCATAAAAATCACCCCGGCCTTCCACACCCACAGTTTCTGTTACCGTTATCTGGACATGGTCGATGTAATTCCGGTTCCAGATGGGCTCAAACAGCGCGTTGGCAAAACGCAGGGCAAGAATGTTCTGCACGGTCTCTTTACCCAGGTAATGATCGATGCGGTAGATCTGCTTCTCGTCGAATATGCTGGCGAGCAGCTTGTTCAGCGCCAGCGCGCTGTGCAGGTCGTGCCCGAACGGTTTTTCCACCACCAGCCGGGTGCATTTGGTATCGGCACAGATATTCAGCGGCCCGAGCTTCGATACGATATCGGGCACCAGCTGCGGCGCCACGGCGAGGTAAAAAATAACCTGCGGATGCTCACCGTATTCGGTTTCTTTCTGTTTTACGATAGCTGCAATTTTCTGGTATTCTTCTTCTTTCTCGGCATCCATCTGCAGGTAATGGATATGTTGAGAGAAGGTGGCCCAGGAGCCATTCTGGTCGTCTTTCCGGCGGCTGAACGCGTTTATCCCCTGGAGCAGGTGCGCCCGGTAGGCGTCGTCGTCGTAAGGCCGGCGGCTGATGCCCACGATATCGAATTGCTCGGGCATCCAGTTGTCGATGAAAAGATTATAGAGCGCGGGGGAAAGCTTGCGGTGGTTCAGGTCGCCGCTTCCGCCGAAAATGAAAATAAGGGCCGAGGGTGGTCTTTTATGCTGTGAAGACATTCTTTTGTTTTAACGTTTTCAGTTCCACTGGGTATGGAATTTCCCTTCTTTGTCGATCCGTTCATAAGTGTGCGCGCCGAAATAATCGCGTTGCGCCTGCAGGAGGTTCAACGGAAGGCGGGCCGTAGTGTACGCATCGTAGTAGGTGAGTGCGGTCATATGTCCGCCGGCAGGGAACCCGTTGGCCGCCGCCACACCTATAACTTTCCGGAGTGATGAAATGTTCGCCTGCACCAGCGCGGCGATGGCATCATCCAGCAACAGGTTAGGGATGGAAGGATGGCGCCGGTAAGCTTCATAAAAGGTTTCCAGCAGGGTGGAGCGGATGATGCAGCCGCCGCGCCATACTTTTACGGCGTTCTGGAGGGGAATATCCATGTTCAGGTCTGCCGATGCTGTTTGCAGCATGGCCATGCCCTGCACGTAGCTTATGATGATGGCCGTGTACAGCGCCTTTTTGTAATCGTCGACCAGGGCTTTGAAATCTGCGGATTTATTAACCGGTTTATCGTGCAGCTTGCCGGCTTCCACCCGCTGGCTTTTCATGGCCGAGATATTCCGCATCGTCACGGCCATATCGATGGTGGGGATGGCCGCGCCGAGGTCCATAGCGATCTGGGTGGTCCATTTGCCCGTGCCTTTGGCGCCGGCTTTATCAAGAATCATATCTACCAGGTCGTTGCCGGTTTCGGGGTCTTTTACCCTGAAGATGTCGGCCGTGATCTCGATCAGGTAGGATTTCAGCTCGGCGTCGTTCCAGGCAGCGAAGGTTTCCTGCAACTGCTGGTTATTGAGTCCTGCTCCGTGGTGAAGCAGGTGGTAGGTTTCGCAGATCAGCTCCATGATCGCATACTCGATACCGTTATGCACCATTTTTACGAAATGGCCGGCGGCGCCCTTGCCCATATAGTCAACGCAGGGCTCGCCATTCACCTTGGCCGCGATGGCCTGCAGTACGGGTTTGAGGTGTTCCCAGGCTTCCATGTTACCGCCGGGCATCATCGAAGGACCGAAACGGGCGCCCTCTTCGCCACCGGAAACGCCGATGCCGATAAAGTGCAGGCCTTTCGGCTGCAGGTATTCATACCGGCGAAGGGTATCGGTGTAGTAGGTATTGCCGCCGTCGATGATGATGTCACCGGGGCTCACCAGCGGCAGCAGGCTTTCGATCACATCGTCGACCGGCTTGCCCGCGGGCACCAGTATCATGATGCGGCGCGGGGCGGTCAGCTGGTCGACCATTTCCTTCAGGGTGTTGACCCCTTTGACGGTGGTGCCCCTGGTGGCCGTGTCTTCTAACGCTTTTGTTTTTTCGGGATTGGTGTCGAAGCCGATGGCTTTGAAGCCATGGTCGGCTACGTTCAGCAGGAGATTGCGGCCCATCACCCCCAGGCCGACCATGCCAAAATCATATAATTGTTGATCCATTGTGCTTTTTTGGATAAGTTCAAAGTTAAGTACAAATGGTTTTATGCTTTGCCGGCTTTATAACCACTGATGCTGTAATAAAGGATATAGAGGTAAGCGGGAAAGCTGCAGGCGGCGAAGGCGGCCTGGGTGGAAAGCCCGGCTTTTTCGTGCAGGTAGGCGTAAAGCGGCGGGATCACGGCGCCCCCCACAATGGCCATGATCAGGAAGGCCGAGGCAATGGCCGTGAAACGGCCCAGGCCGTCGATGGCCAGCGGAAAGATGGCGGGCCACATCAGCGCATTGGCCAGGCCCATGAGGATGATAAGCGCGATGGCCAGGTATCCGCTGCTGAATAAAATGCCGATGCTCAGCGCTACGCCGACAATGGCGGAGTATTTCAGCGCGGCATGCTGGCTCAGGTATTTGGGAATGGTGAGTACGCCGATAATATAACCTATGAGCATGGCCCCGAGGGTCATGGGCGTGAAGTTTTTCGTAATCCGGAGGCTCATGCCCAGCGAGGTGCCGAAGGGGCCGATGGCATCGCCCGCCAGCACTTCCACACCAACATAGAGAAAGAGGCAGAGCACGCCCAGCCACAGGTGCGGAAACTGGCCGATGGTTTTTTCGGTAGCGGCAGCGGCTGTTTTCGCTTCTTCAGGCTCGTTGATTTCGGGCAGGGCGGAGAAATAGATCCATACGGCCAGGGCCATAAGCGCAATGGCGATGACGATATAAGGGGTTACGATGCGCTGCGACAATTCGGCGAGCAGCTGTTCTTTGGTGGCGGCATCGGTGGCGGTTTTGATATTATCCTCGATGCCCTCGGCGTCTTTCAGCACAATGGCGCCAAGAATAAGCGGACTCAGAATGCCCGCCACCTTGTTGAAGATACCCATGATGCTGATGCGTTTGGCCGCACTTTCGATGGGGCCGAGAATGCTCATATAAGGGTTGGAGGCGGTTTGCAGCAGGGCGAGGCCGCTGGCCTGAACAAAAAGCCCGGTAAGAAAGAGCGGGAAGCTGCGGTCGTTCGACGCGGGGATGAACAAGACGCTGCCGACCGACATGATCGCCAGGCCCAGCGCCATTCCTTTTTTGTAGCCGGTTACCCGGAGGATACGTGCAGAAGGCAGGGCCAGGAAAAAATACGCCATATAAAAAGCTGAGGTAACAAAGAAAGCCTGGGTGGTTGTTTTCAGCTCGCAAACCAGCTTCAGAAAGGGGATCAGTGTACTGTTGAGCCAGGTGATGAATCCGAATGCGAAGAAAAGAATGCCGATGATCAGGATGGCATATCCCGTGTTCTTGGAGCCTTGCGCAGTCATGTTAATTGGTTAAGGTATTCAAAATACGTCTTTTGGCGATTAGTATGATGTTCTATTTTTGGCGGATAAGCATTCATTATGGCGAGTTCACGCAAGGCCGCGCTGGGCTTCATCTTCATCACGTTGTTGGTGGATGTTACCGGTTTGGGTATTATCATCCCAGTAGTGCCCAAGCTGCTGGAGGGGCTGATCCACGGCAATATCAGTGATGCGTCGCGGTACAGCGGCTGGCTGGGCTTCGCCTATGCGATCACCCAGTTTGTATTTGCGCCGGTAATCGGCAACCTGAGCGACCAGTATGGCAGGCGGCCGGTATTATTGCTGTCGCTGCTGGGCTTCGGCGTGGATTATCTTTTCCTGGCGTTTGCACCTACCATCGGGCTGCTTTTTGTGGGTCGGGTTATTGCCGGTATGTTCGGCGCGAGCTTTACCACGGCCGCCGCTTATATAGCCGATATCAGCACGCCGCAAAACCGCGCGCAGAACTTCGGTATGATCGGGGCCGCCTTTGGCCTGGGTTTTATCATCGGTCCTGTGCTGGGCGGATTGCTGGGCGATTACGGCGCGCGGGTGCCTTTTATTGCCGCAGCGGTATTAAGCCTGCTGAATGCGCTTTATGGTTTTTTTGTATTGCCTGAGTCGCTTCCGCCCGAACACCGGCGGGCCTTCGATTGGAAGCGGGCGAATCCGCTGGGTTCGCTGCTGCAGCTGAAAAAATATCCGGCGATAGCCGGCCTGATTGCTACGCTGATACTGGTGTATGTTTCGGCGCATGCCGTGCAAAGCACCTGGACGTTTTTCAATATTTACAAGTTCAAGTGGGACGAGCGGCTAATGGGGTATTCGCTGGGTTTTGTGGGCCTGATGGTGGCGATTGTGCAGGGCGGGCTGATCCGGTACATCATACCCCGCCTGGGCAATGAACGGAGTGTGTACACCGGGCTGTTGTTTTACAGCGCGGGATTTGCTTTGTATGGGCTGGCCACACAAAGCTGGATGATGTTTGCTTTTACCATGGTATATAGTATGGGAGGTATTGCGGGGCCTGCGCTGCAGGGGATCATCTCTTCGGCTGTGCCGGCGAATGAGCAGGGAGAATTGCAGGGCGCGCTGACGAGCCTCATGAGCGTTACTTCGATCATAGGCCCCCCTTTTATGTCGAATTTGTTTTCCTATTTTACCAGTGCACGGGCGCCGGTACAGTTTCCCGGGGCGCCTTTCATTGCGGCCGCCCTGATGGTATTGCTGGGATCGTGGCTGGCTTACAGATCCCTGCATGCCGGGTAAGCGCACCGGATGCATCCAGGTAAAAACAGTATATGCGAAGGCGGCAAATCTTTTTTCTCCTGTTCCTGCTCCTGTTCCTGGTGGAGTGCCTTATTGCCCTGTACATGCACGACCGGATCGTGCGGCCTTATGTAGGCGATTACCTGGTGGTGATCATGTTATACTGTTTGCTGCAGGCGGTATGGCCCCTGCCGGTTCGGCAGGCCTGTGCGGGGGTATTGCTTTTTGCCTATATGGTAGAGATACTGCAGTACCTGAACCTGCTGGGTTTATTGGGGTTAACCGAATCAAAGCTGGCAAGGGTGGTGCTGGGCAGCTCTTTCGAATGGATCGATATAGTAGCCTATACGGCCGGGATAGCCACGGTTTATTGGGTGGAAACCAGCAGTTTAAAGGGTAGAAATACCAAATAAACGCGATTGGGCTTTTATTGCTGCCGATAAATTTGTATATTTGCGGCGCTATTGAGTTATGATCCTCTGGATCGAGTTATTCTGCTACGCATTTCTGCTAATGAGTTTCTCCCTCCCTGTATCGGTGCTCATCATTATTTATCATTTTTTTCAAACATGAACATTTACGTTTCAAATCTGAGCTTCAACGTTGAAGACGAAGACCTGAGAGAATTTTTCGCTGAGTATGGCGAAGTAACATCTGCCCGTGTTATCATGGACAAATTCACCAACAGAAGCCGTGGATTCGGTTTTGTTGAAATGCCCGACACTGCTGCTGCCGAGAAAGCCATTGCTGAGCTCGATGGTGGTGTTGTAGAAGGCCGTGCCATCCGTGTTACGGTTGCCAAGCCGAGAGAAGAAAAGGCTGGTAACGGCGGTCCCCGTCGTTCTTTCAGCAACAGCGGCTCAAGCCGTTGGTAAGATTAATTTATGGTTTATAGTCTGTAGTTTATAGTTTGTTGGAAGTTTCAAACCTTCCACTTAACCAGAAACTACAGACCATAAACCTTGTTAATAGATTTTTTCCGCCCGGGTCAGTTTCCCCTCCGCATTGAGTCCTTCAATAATTACCCGGATTTTTTTAGCTACATCGTTGTTATAGAAAGTGAAGAAGATACGCCGGTTGTTCTTATCGGTGTAAATGGCCGGATTCCAGTACAGGGTGGTGCGCAGGTCGGGCTGTGTATTGGCCTCGTCGTATTTCTCGTAATCGGGTGAGAAAAACTGTTTTACCGGCTGGTAGCCTGCAATCTTGTAAGCGTTCAGTCCCTGTACATTATCGGGTTTATTGGCTGCTCCTTTTTTCGCATACACGGCGATGGCGCCACCTGCTCCGCCGAAGCCTCCCATAAACGGCGGACGGAAAACCTTGATCATGGCGATATCGTTCATATTCATGCCCTGGATCATGCTGATATCGGCAGGCATTTCATTGTAATACAGACCCGGTACCCCGCCGCGCCAGCTCATCGACATTTGGGTTCCGCTGCCTGATATCTGCAGGCCGGCTACCTTGCCCTGCAGGTATTGAAGCACGGTCATGGCGCCCCGTGACGCGGGATCGTCGTCCAGTACAAAAGTATAGCCGTCGCCGCCGCGGAAAAGCCCGGAAGTATATTCCGCATCCATCACTTCGGTTTTGGATTTTGTTTTGGCCGTTACGGTAACGCCTTCCAGTGTTTTGACCCTGTTTTTTCCTTCCAGTGTTTCGATGTTCCGTTGTGCGATGGAGCTGTTTTTCGCGACGATATCGCCGGGAAATTTGGGCAGGTGGAAGGCCAGGCTGCTATCGGCTTTGAATGGATTCGATTTCAGCAGGAAGCCCGTCTTCATGTCAAAGATGGCCTTGGAGGTAAGCATCTTGGCTTTGTCGTTGTTGAACTGGTAATACATCCGGGCAGTATCGTAAAACAGCAAACCCGGTACCTGGAACTTCCCGTCGGGACTAACCGGAAAAGAGAAAACATCCTGGCCCTGGCTTTTGGTTTCCATGATGGCGGTGATTTCTTTCTGGTTGAGTTCCGAACGGTTGAGTCCGCTGATATTACCCATCAGGGTAATGTAATTATCAGGCATATAGTTGATAGCAGGCCAGCGTTGGGCGATCACATCTTCCCATTTGAAACGCCGCCAGCCGTTTGTAAGCATAACCAGGTCGAGTGCTGTGGTAACCGAATCGGCGTCGCTGCTGAAATACCAGGCGGGGTTGTGAATATATCCTTTGAGATCGCTGGTAAGGAAGATATTGGAATAGATATCATCTTCTACGGTCTGCGGCGGGTTGAGCCCGGCGTCGGTGACCGACACCGATAAATTGCAGACGATGGTATCGGGCACATCGATCTGGATCACGTTTTTGCCCCGTTTTTCGGTGCTTTTCACCGGGGTGTTCAGGTCGGTGATGAAGTAATAATCCTGGTGATTTACAAAACAGATCCTTTCTGCCAGGGGGTTTTGCTGGCTGTCGAAAACGGTGATCTGTACTATACCGGTGGGCAGCTCTTCGCCCGAAATAGTGGCTTTTACCGCGTCGGTTTTGCTGAGGTTCAGCTTCGCCTGGTAGAGCATCTGCTGCTGTTGCTGAGCGACAACGGTGAGCGATTGCAGGTTATCGGGTGCGTCGGTACGGCGGCGAACGGTGAACTGGAGTCCGGCTATGGTAGCGGTGACCTCAAGCGAAACCGAGTTGCGGGTGGCGTCGGGCAGTTTTGTTTTCTGCTGTTTACCGGCCGGGTCTTTCCATACAGCGGTGAGTCCGCTAACTGCATTGACTAACCGAAAACTGCCCATGCCGTCGTGGATCGATTTGAAGTCGGTTATTTTTTTCCCGGCAGCGTCCTGTATCTGCCCTTCGATGTTGAAGGGAAGCCCGCGCTGGTCGTACGCCTTGAAAGCGACATTGGCTTCGGTGCCTTCCACCAGGTCGCCGCCTTCGGGAAAGAAGCTGATGGTGTACACCGGAACGAATGCTTTTTTGGCGGCTGCATTTTTATTGATGACGCCGATGGCGCGCTTGTAGATAAAGCTTTCGTCAAAATTCAGCATCCATTGGGTATAGGCCCGCACATATACCACCGAGTCGTTGTAGTCGGAGGGTATATCGAGCGCCGATGCCGAGCCGGACATGATCACCGGGGTGATGCGGCGGTCGAGCACTTTGCCTTTACTGTCGATCAGTTCCACATACACGTTCTTACTGATGTTCGACAATAGGTTCGAGGCCATCAGGTAAGATTTCAGGAAAATCGTTTCGCCCGGGTTATAGGCGTTCTTGTCGTAGTGCAGGTAGAGCTTTTCCTGCGGATAGGCTGTTTCCAGCTTCACAAGCAGGGAGTCAATGGTTTGCGCGCGAAGCGGGCCGCCTGCAAACAACACCATCAAAAAATAAAGAAAACGGGTCCAATTCATCTTTTTCATAGACTGCGCACAGGATGAGGGTCCAATTTCCTTTATTTTTTGGATAATTCACCCGTCGGGTTTTCCCGTTGGCATTTCCCGACGGGTGTAACGGTTAACGGTAGCGTTCGAAGAACTCCCAGGTGCGCAGTAACTGGTCCATGCGCTGGCGGTTGTTGCCGCTGCGGGTAATCTCGTGGGTGGCACCGGGATGGCGAACATATTCCACCGGGCGCTCCAGCACTTTCAGGCTTTTGTACAGTTGCTCGCTCTGGATCACACCGGTACGCAGGTCGTTTTCACCATGAAAAATGATATAAGGAGTGGTGATTTTGTCAACATAGCTGATCGGTGATTCGCGTTCGAGCAGGGCGAGGGTTTCGGGTTGCCAGGGATAGCCCCCGAAATAATTGGGAACCAACCGCCAGGCATTGCCTTCGCCAAAGAAAGTACGCAGGTCATATACCCCGCGCTGGCTGCAGGCGGCGGCAAAACGATGGTCGTGCCCCAAAATATAGGCGCCCAGGTAACCGGCATAGGAGCCGCCTGTCAGGTAGAGCTTCGACAGGTCGGCCCAGCCGGCGGCAACGGTTTCATCCAGGGCATGCAGCACATCTTCCATGGGTCCTTTACCCCAGTCGTTGACATTGGCGCGGAGAAATTCCTGCCCATAACCGCCCGAACCGCGCGGATTGCTGAATACCACGCCATAGCCTTTGCCGGCGAAGTATTGAAATTCATGCCACATGCTGGCTTCGCCGGGCCCCCACATGGCCGAAGGGCCGCCGTGGATTTCCAGTATTACGGGGAACTTCTGGTTGCTGTTGAAATTTACCGGCTTCATGATCCAGTATTCAACCATCAGCCCCTTTTCATTTTTGAAACTGTGTTTTTCGGGGATGCTGAGGGTTCGCTGCGCGAGCCATCCGTTATTAAAAGCAGTGAGCGCTTTTTCGTTTTTGGCGTTGAGGTCGGCGGTGTATAATTCGGAAGGGTTTTTTACCATCACTTTGTTGTACAACAGCCTGTTGCCGGCTATCGATAAAGCGCCGACGCCTTCATCGACCGAGCTGAGCGTTTGCAGCTTTTTGGTTTTTATATCAAAGCGGAAGATGACCGCCCCGCCATTGCTTTGCGCCAGTCCATATACGGCTTCATCGCCTTTGAACCGGATATTCGATTTGTTGCGGTCGAGCACTACCGGGATGAAATCGGCTTCTGTGCCGCCGGCGGGTAAGATAGCCAGTTGGGGTACGTTTACGAAGCCCTGCGGGCCATGCGATACGGCGATCCATTTTCCGCTGGGGGAAACGCCGGCCAGGTTGTAGTTGTAATCTTTTTTAACCAGGAAGGGTTTGGGGGCGGCGCCCGTGGTGTCGGTCAGGTAAATGCCATTGCCCAGGCTCCGGTCGGGATGGATATCCAGGTCGGTTCTGGTTGATACCAGCAGCGAGGCATTGCCGACAAACTGCGGCGAACCATAAGAATCGAAGCCCGTGGTAAGCTGCTTCGGGGTGGCGCCGGGGATGGCTTTTACGAGGAAAACATGCTCCACATACAGATCACCGTTAGTAGTGGACTCTTCCTGGAAATTCAGGCGGTTGATCAGCTTGGCTTTTTTGTCTTTTTCATTCAGCTGCAGCCAGGCGCGTACCTCTTCGATGTTTCCGTCGGGGTTGGGTGTGGCCTTGCTGGTGCTGAGGAAATTGTTTTCACGACCAGGCCGTTCAGCAGGCCAGCCGGGCAGGGCCAAAGTCTTGTTATAAACGCTGTCGTTCGCATAGTCTCTCCACGAAAAAGACGTGGTAAAAGCAATGTATTTCGAATCGGGGCTCCACTGCGGGTTAACCGCACTGTATTTCCCATAGGTAAGCTGCTGCGCTTCCCCGCCATCGAGCGGCAGCAGGAAGAGCTGCGCTTTGCCGTCGACCTGGCGTACAAAAGCAATGGTTTTGCCATCGGGCGACAGTCTGAGCTGGCCAGATGATTCCTTTGCCGAAGTAAGGGCGCGTGGCTGTGAACTGCCGTCGGTATTAACAACGTAGATCTGGGTCTTGTACTGGTACTCCCATTTTTTGTCGGGCTCGGCGTCAATGGTGGTAAGGGTGAAATAGGCTTTGCTGCCGTCGGGCGAAATTTCGGTAGCGCCAACGGTTCTGATGTTCAGCATATCAGACAGCTGAACCGGTTTTTGGGCCGACAGCTTTACGGAAACGGCCAGCAGCAGCAGGATGGTTATTGATCTCATGGTTGAAGAAGGAATGATTTTCCGGTAATTTAAAATCGAAAACGGTTGCTTATCCACGTTCACCCGATTTTGTCAACATTTACCCGTCGGGTGCCACCCGTCGGGTAAATTTCATTCAATGATCAGCAGCCAGCCCTTGCCGGTACGCACGGGAATGGGGTCGCCGGGTTGGAAAACCGCCGCTTCCTGGAAGCCTTTAATAGCGGGTGCGGTAATACGGGCGCGGGCGGGATCGATGCCGAGTTTATTCCAGTCGATGGTGAGGGTCACCGACCTGTCTTCGTTAGCCCAGCTGGCCAGGGCCACCATCGCCTTTCCTGTTTTCTGGTACACGGTTGCCAGGATGGCTGTATCGGCGGTTTTTACAGGGCAGGCCGCACTCCAGTAGCCGATCATGCTGGTGCCCTGCATACCGAAGTCGTCCCAGCACTTCCAGATACTGCGCGGATCGGCATGTTCATCCCACGGAAAACGGTTGGTCATGCCGTAGACCATCCCCCGCCAGGGATTGCCGCCGCCTTCCAGCATTTCACCCATAAGACCAAACGGAATGCCACTTACTTCGGTGAGAAAAAAATCGGGGCTGTTCTTTTCATAGTCGAAATATTCGCCGAACCACAACCTGTTGAGGTAGGGAAAATGTTCCATGTAAAGGTTGGCGCTGTTATTGAAGCCATCGCTCTTATTGTACTGATTGGCCGAGTGCAGGTCGATAATACCCGGATGACCATTGGCCGTGAGCGCGCGTTTGATGCGTTTCATCGTAACGCGGTCGAATGCCACATCGTCCAGGTAAATGCCGTCGATGCCCACGTTTTTCACCAGCCAGTTCATGCCTTCCACATAATAGTTGTGCCAGCGGCTCATGCCGCTGTTAACGATCGCCGCATCTTTGATAGCGGGCACAAACCAGGCGGCAATATAGTCTTCGCGGATGTGTTCCTGCAGCCAGCTGAAACCACCGCCGTCGCCTGCAGAATATACTTCGTGCCCGAGGCTGCGCAGGGGGAAGGTTTCGTAAGCGCGGTTAGATACCTCGCGTACCGTGTTATAGATTTTTACCCTGAGTCCCTTTGGTGCGCCGAATCGATATATCGCTTCATGGCGGGAATTCGATGAAAGGATAATTGATCCAGGGGTTGATGGCGTTGGCGTGGTGGATATTGATACCGTAGCGCCGCTCGCCACTATGGTGTCAATGGGACTGTATTTGTGGTAGAACCGGTTTGCCCACTGGAAATCGGTATTGAGGGTATGGAAGGGCGTGATGAGCAGGGTGAAATTGTACCAGAGCGTATCGCCCTTTTTCATGGTGCGGGCGCCGCTGGCGCAGCGAACCAGTACGGTATCGGCATTGCCCTGAATATCGATGGAGCCCTTGTTTTCATTGCCCCAGGATGCAGGCAGGCGAAGGGGTTTCTGCAGGTAGAAATTCGTGTTCAGCGGACGGGAATAATGTTCATCGCGCAGGGAGAACTGAAGCCCGGCATTGATGCCGCCGATCCAGGCGCCATCCTGGTTTTTGGTGGCCACTTCCCATTGCCAGTGAAAATGATCGGGGCGATAACCGCCCTTCTGCCCCAGGCCCATCAGGTAAGTGGCTGCGTTTTTGTGCAGGGGCATCAGCAGGCTGATGTCATCGATGCTGACATCGTTTAAGGCAGCGATGGCTACCTGGTAATTCAGGAAGCCGTCAAATTCAAGGCTGCCCTGTACGGTCATCGACAGGTTGTTGTTCCCGCTATTGGCCGTCCAGCTTATGGCGCCGGGGCTTTCCTTTTCGTACCGGAGCGAGCCGCCGCTTAGCGGTTGTTCCTTACCGTTAGTGCGGATAATAAACCGCAGCGGTGCAGCCAGCACCGGGTTGGGTTGCCGGCTCATGCCGGTCATTTCGGGACTGAACCAGGTCTGGATCTTTTCAGGCAGGCCATTGGCCGACAAACTGATATCGCGGCCCAGCAGCTGGATTCGGTTATTGGTGCGCGTTAGCGGCGTATAGGGCGGGATAACGGTATTATCCTGGTAAAGGGTTGAGTTGAGCCAGTGCAGGCGCGTTTGTTTCCAGGGCTCCGAGAGTCCGCCGTCGGCCAGCGCGGCGCCTTTTATTTCGATGGATACAGGAACGAAGGCATCGGGGCCATCGGCGGTTTGCAGGCGGAGCCTGCCCTGGTAAATACCGGGCGCCTGCGACGCGGGAATATCAACGAGGCACCAGAGGGCCTGCACCTTACCGGCGGCGATCGCTACGGTTTTGCTGAAAGGTTCCCCGCGGTAATCGGTGCCGCCCGTGTTGATACAGGAAATGCGATTAGCAGTAATCGTTTGTGCCTGACCGTTGGTGAGTGCGCTGCATTGCACTCCCGTAACAGCGATTGGTTGCAGGGCATAGAGACCCACCTGGAAACTGTATTGCTCGCCCGGCGCTGCGCTTCCTCTGAAAGCCGGTTTTGCCTGTGAGGCCCATTTCGCCGGAATATGATCCGTCATCCGGATCGGGTTGATCCTGTCTTCGGTGAAGAGCAGAAAATCCTTCCTTGCCGATTTTGCCACCAGCGATTGCAGCTCCTTTTCACTGGCGATCACTTCCATGGGGTAAAAGCTGTTGAATGCGTCGACCGATTCGAAAGCGACCAGCTTTGCACCGACGGGCAGCGAAGCGGGTATGGCTTTCACCCAGGCAGGGTCGGTGCTGTCGGCCGGCGCCAGGTAAACACCTTTCGGGTAATTGGACCTGCCTTCGTTCTTATAAGGCATGTAATAAATATAATAAATGCCCTTGCCTGATATTGGTTCGAAAATAATATCGCCTTCAAGCGCGCTGATGGCGCGTACCGTAAAATTGCTGACGGTATGATTGGTGGCAGCGTCAACCACGATGATCTTTTTGGAAGCAGGATGGGCGTCGGGCCGGCGCCAGGGCAGCAGCACGCGTGCATAGCGCCCGCCGCCTGCATATTCCACCACGGCGCGGTGGTTGCCGAGCGAATCGGCGTTCCAGGCGTTTTTGCCATCGCGCCAGGTGGCCTGCTGCGCGGGGAGCAGGGTAGAAAAGAAAAGAGCGGCGAAAAGAAAAATAAACGATTTCATACCTAAATCTAAACAAGCCCGGGCAGAGCTGGCTAAAGAAATACGGGTCAATCGTTTGCAGCCGGTATTTGAACGGGTTGGTTTATCTTCAAAGACCCCAACCAGCATCGCTATGCAACAGCTAACTGAAATACGGGCCGGCAAACGGCTTTTGTCCCTCGACGTAATGCGTGGGCTGATCATGATTTTCCTGGCGGCAGAAGAAGCGGGGGTGTACACTTCACTGCAGCAGCTTACCACCGAAGGCAGCTGGTCGTACCTGCTGGTGCAGCAGTTTTTTCACCATCCCTGGAACGGCTTGCGGGTATGGGACCTGGTACAACCGGCTTTTATGACCATGGCGGGATCGGCGCTTTATATCAGTACGGTGCAGAAAGCGGGCAAGGGCACCTGCTGGGCAGAGAACTTCAGGCATGTGCTGCTGCGTTGTGTCAAATTGTTCTTTCTGGGTATTGTTATCCACTGCGTGTACCGGAACCGGCTGACCTGGGAGCTCTGGAATGTGCTGACCCAGCTATCGGTTACCACGGTGATCGCCTACTTCATTATACGGAAGGGGTATGCTTACCAGATAGCTGTTTGCGTGGTACTGCTGCTGCTGACCGAATGCCTGTACCGGTTTACGCATATTCCCGGTTATGACCAGCCATTTGTAAACGGCCACAATTTCGGTAACTATATGGACAAGGTGTTGATGGGAAAGATAAATGAAGACGGATGGGTGGCCATCAATGCCCTTCCCACCGCAGTGCATACCATTGCGGGTGTGCTGGCGGGGAAACTCTTTTTGGAGCCCCTGCCGGATCGCGATAAAATAAAAAAGTTGCTGGCGGTGGCGGGGCTTTGTCTGTTGCTGGGTTATGGGCTCGACTGGCTGCATATAACGCCCATCATTAAACGAATTGCCACCAGCGCTTTCACCCTGGCCTCGCTGGGCTGGGTATTCATCGCCATGGCGGTGCTGTATTGGATACATGATATCAGGCAGCTCAACCGGTATGCATGGATAGCTGTTGCAGTGGGAACCAACGCCATCTTCCTGTATATGTTCTTCAGCACGGTGGGCTGGCAATGGTTCAACGGCTTTACAGGCATTTTCGTGAAAGGCGGGCTGGAACTGGTTGCCGTGCCAGAAGCCATACGCAATCTTGTCAGCGCGCTGGTTGTTTTATTGCTGGAATGGTATATCTGTTATTTCCTGTATAAGAAAAAGGTATTCATCAAGCTCTGATCAGGGCTTTTTATGCACCACCAGCGTGCCCTGGATCAGTACATTTTGCGGCGGCTGGTCGCTGTTTTCGATAAGAGAAAGCAGTATCTCGGCTGCTTTCGCGCCCTGGCGGGTGGGATATTGCTCAATGGAGGCCATGGGCGGGTTATCGAGGTATTTGGTAATGGGCAGGTTGGCATAGCTGACAAAAAAGATGTCTTTGTTGTTGCGGATCTTCTTTTTTTTCAGGTATTGAATGGCGTCGAGCACCACATAGTCGTGGATAGCCAGGATGGCGGTCGGCGGCTGGCGCAGGCTCATCAGCGTTTCCATGACGGCTGCCGTTCCTTCGGGCGTCAGGTCAGAATAGGCGACAAGCTGCAGGTCGATCTTAAGCCGTTTTTTCTGCATCACCGCCATATAGGTGTCGGTCCGCTCTTTGGACGATTTCATTTCTTTCGGGCCGTTGATGATGCCGATGCGGCGGTGGCCCTTTTCCATCAGGAAGCTGATGGCTTCGTAGGTTCCCTGCGGCATATCGAAAGCCACTTTGTTGAAATCGGATGAGCCGGGTACCCGATCGAAGAAAACCACCGGAATGCCGTATTTCTCCAGCGCTTTGACATGGTCGAGGTTTTTGGTGTGCTTCGACATGGAAATGATGATGCCGTCTACACGCTGGTTCTTCATCGCCGTGATGATGTCTTTTTCCCTTTCAATGCTGTCGTTCGACTGGCCGATCAGCACATTGTACTGGTGTGCCTTGGCCACCTCTTCAATACCACTGATGGCGCCGGCGAAAAAGTCTTCGATCAGGTAGGGCAAAACAACGCCGATGGTATGGCTGCGGCCCTGTTTGAAGAAAATGGCTGTTTGGTTGGGCTCGTACCCCAGGTCGGCCGCCAGCTTTTTAACCCGGTCTTTGGTGCCGATGCCAATGCTCGGATGGTCATGCAGGGCCCGCGAAACCGTCGACACCGATATGTTCAACTTTTTCGCAATCTCCTTTATGGTGGGCACCTTTTTGTTGAGCATTGAAAAAACTTTATATGCTTCAGCAGTATTGCCGGTAACGGGAAGTCGAATATAACATAAGTTTCGGACGCTTTTCGGCCGGTCGGTAGCAGTGGTTAAAAGACAGCTTCCGCCGGCGGATGTATATTTCACTAACTTTGCGCCAGATTTTGAAGATATGAATACTGCCGTTTCCACCCCGCCGCTGTTAACCGCCAAAGATTTTGCGACCGACCAGGAGGTACGCTGGTGCCCCGGTTGCGGCGACTATTCGATTCTGGCCCAGGTGCAAAAGGTAATGCCGGGTATCGGGGTACCGAGAGAAAATATTGTCATTATATCAGGTATCGGCTGCAGCAGCCGCTTTCCTTATTATATGAACACCTATGGCATGCATTCGATCCATGGCAGGGCAACGGCTATTGCGAGCGGGCTGAAAGCGGCCCGCCCCGAGCTCAGCGTTTGGATTGTGACGGGCGACGGTGATTCACTCAGTATCGGCGGTAACCATACCATTCACCTGTTGCGCCGGAACTTCGATGTGAATGTCCTGTTGTTCAACAACCAGATATATGGCTTGACGAAGGGCCAGTATTCGCCCACCTCTGAAGAGCGCAAAATCACCAAGAGTACGCCGTTCGGGTCTATCGACCATCCGTTCAACCCCCTGGCGCTGGCGATGGGCGCCGATGCCAGTTTTGTTGCCAGAAGCATGGACCGCGACCCCAAGCACCTGCAGGAAATGCTGGTGCGCAGCCACCGGCACAAGGGTGCTTCCTTTCTGGAGATCTACCAGAACTGTAATATTTTCAACGACGGTGCTTTTGAAGTTTTTACCGAAAAGAACAGCAAGCCCGATCACGCCCTCTTCCTCGAGCAGGGCAAACCCCTCCTGTTCGGTCCCAACAAAGAGAAGGGCATAAAGCTGGACGGGCACCGGCCGGTACTGGTTGATCTGGCCAACGGCGCTTCTGCCGACGATTGCTGGATGCACGACGAAAGGGATTTCTTCAAGGCGCAGATCCTCGTGCGGCTATTTGACGACCAGCTTACGGAAGGTTATTTTCCACGCCCCTTTGTTGGGAC